>JAKLFM010000011.1 GCA_022711175.1 Bacteroidota bacterium
CTGGAAGTAGTTTTTACTTGTTGGATATGTTTTTTAGTTTGCTGAGTTTAGCAGGGGTTGTATTCTTTAATGTATAAGGACAAATGCTGAAGCTCCACCGGTAATTCGCTGCTTTCGGCAGGTATTTTTCCATTGGCCAGGCGCCCCAGCTATCGTCGCCGCCTACACCTGCCTGCAACAGGTCAATATTCAGGTCAACAAACGAATTTGCTGGTAGTTGGTTAATATGTTTCCCGCCATGCGAAAATCCTTTCAGGTCGTCGAAAGTATAGGGCAGTGCGCTAAAACAAAGCAAAGGCTGACCCTGGAAAAGTACTCCGCAATCCGAGCCGTTGCTTACTGACATCCACCTTACATCGGTGCGGTATCCGTTTTCCTGCGGACGCACATAAGGAACGTACAATTCATCTGCTGTAGCTTTGTAAAGCCCTACAAATGAACCCGTTTTGCGATCCTGGTAGTTTTCGCCCCAGCCGCGGCCGTACCATTCAACCTGGCGGAAGGCAGCAGGCAACTGCATGTTGAGCCCGACCCGCGGAATTATTGGCAGTTTTTCGTTTGCGATCTGTAATGAGTAATCAACATTAATTTCAGCGTTAGCGGTTACTGTGTACCTGATTTTAGTTGTGCTTTTTGTTGCCGGCAGGCTGTAAACAACTGTAACAACGGGGGAATTGACATTGGTCCTGTCGAGTGTCACGCTCTCAGTCACACGCTTTTCGCTGTCGGTGTACCATGCTTCGCAGGTTTTATACATGCGGTTTCCGGCATCGTTGTCGGTGGGCGCCCTGCGGAAATTGGGTACCGGCCCGTTTACAATGAGGTCATGGCCTTTGTATGTGTATTTACTGATAGTGCCGGTTGCCTTGCTGAAAATCGCTTCAAACGATTTCCCGCTGATCCTGATTTCTCTATCGGTTTCGGTTATATTCGGCACGCCGGCTGAGTTTGGTTTCACCTTTTCAGTTTTACCGGCGGTTTTTGAGAGCATAACCGGCGGAATTGCGAGTTGCTCGGATGCGATGGTAAATCCTTTGCCCAGCAAAGGCTTGTTGTAGTCAGTCCGCAGGTAAACATTGATAAATACTTCGGCATCGGCAGGCAACGGTTTCTTTACAGGCAGCGAAATCACTGTGGATTTGCCGGGAGAAATTACCGGCGCCGGCAGCTCATTGCTGAATATTTTCATGCCGTCGGCTATCGCTTCGTATAAAATGGTGTAGCCGGCAAGGTCGCAGAAGTAGTTCAGGTTGGTGATCTCAACGGCAGGCGAAGGGGTGTCGGCAAGCCTGAACTTCACGTTTTGATATACTTTCTTTATCTCGGTAAGCCCCGGATGTGGCGTCCTGTCAGGGAATACAAGGCCGTTGCAGCAAAAATTGCCATCACTTGCAACATCCCCAGGCCCGAAATCTCCGCCATACGCCCAGAATTTCTTCCCTGCCGAGTCGTACTGCAATATTCCCTGGTCAACCCAGTCCCATACAAATCCGCCCTGCAGCTGTTCATGGCTGTTAATAGCGTCCCAGTAATCAACAAGGTTGCCGCTGCTGTTGCCCATGGCATGCGCATACTCACACTGTATGAGCGGACGTTTCTGCGGTTTCGATACATATGAAAGAATCTGTTCAACACTCTCATACATAGGGCAGTAGATGTCGGTGTTCCACTCAAGCCCGGCTCTTTCGTATTGAACCGGCCGCGATTTATCGAGGCTTTTGGCTAAAAGGTAAGTGTTGTAAAAATTGAAACCATTACCGGCCTCGTTGCCCAGCGACCAGATGATCACCGACGGGTGGTTTTTGTCGCGACCGATCATCCTGCGGGTGCGGTCGAGGTGTGCTGCCAGAAACCGCGGGTCGTTGCCAAGCGTCTGCGCAAGGTTGTAACCCATGCCGTGCGATTCGATATTGGCTTCGTCGATAACATAAAGGCCGTATTCGTCACAGAGTTCGTACCAGTATGGATCGTCAGGGTAATGGCAGGTGCGGACGGCATTGATGTTGTTCTGCTTCATGAGCTGAACATCTTTGAGCATCATCTCACGCGATATCACATGACCTTTGACGGGATCATGCTCATGACGGTTCACTCCTTTCAACTTAATTTTCTGTCCGTTCACCAGCAGGAAGCCGTCTCTTATCTCGCTGGTTCTGAAACCGATGCGATTGGTTACTGATTCAATGGTGGTACCGTTCTCATCAATCAGCGAAAGCACAATGCGATAGAGGTTCGGATATTCGGCACTCCATTTCAGCGGGTTCATAACCGTTTTTTCGATGTATATGCTGTCGGTTGAAATGGCCGAAGCAAGATCCGTTGTTTCGCTGAACAACGGTTTTGAGAAATTTTCATCAAACAGGCTCACCCTGAGTTTTTGGCCTTTCACGTTCTTATCGGCATTACCAAAATAAACTGTGAGTTTGAGCAGCCCGTCGCTGTAGTTATTGATAAGGCTGCCGTTGGCGAAGAAATCGCGGATATAGGTTGCAGGTTTTGCAAAAAGATACACGTCGCGGTTTATGCCGCTCATTCGCCACATGTCCTGGCATTCGAGATACGAACCATCGCTCCACCGGAGCACCTGCATGGCGAGCTTATTCTCACCGCTTTTCAGATATTTTGTAATGTTGAACTCGGCCGGTGTTTTCGAGTCCTTGCTCAGGCCAACGTATTCACCGTTTATCCAAAGGTAAAAGAAAGATTTTACCGCTCCGAAGTGCAGAAATACCTGCTTGTCCTTCCAGTTATCAGGTACACTGAAAGTGGTGATGTACGAACCGGTGGGATTATAGTCTTTCGGGACGAAGGGAGGATTGGGATTGTTGGTAAAAAACTCGTAGCGAATGTTAACATAGATGGGGTAGGAGTAGCCCTGCACTTCCCAGGTTGACGGAACATCAATATTCTTCCATCCTGAATAGTCATAACCGTTTTTCCAGAAATCTTTAACTGCGAGATCGGGGTTATCAGCAAAACTGAATTTCCACTGTCCGTTGAGCGATTTGAAAAATGGGGACGAATTCCAATCATTGGCACGTGCCTGGTTTTCACCGGCATACGGTATCATGGTGACATGAGGCTTTTCGGTGTCAACCGAAGTTATTGCCGGGTTTTCCCAGTCATTTACAGCCTTTTGCTGGGCAGTTGCGCTGTTCAGCAGCAGAACCCATGCACATATCGTTAAAAGAAAAGTTCTTGGCAGCATGTACATTTACTATTTGAAACAGACCATTGAACAAGGCGATCACGCTACGGGCATTAATCGCCGGACTGCTACTCCTGGTTAAACACTTTATTCATCACCAGTGCCACAGTACCCATCAAACCGGCATTGTTTCCGAGTTCGGAGGTCACGATCTGTGCATCGCGCCTGATTTTGGAGATGGTGTATTTGTTGAGGTTCTGTTGAATGGGATCAATAAGGTAATTTTCGGCACGGGTAAGTTCGCCACCTACGATAATGAGTTCGGGGTTGAAGATGTGGATAAGCACGGCAATGCCTTTCCCAAGCTGTTCGCCGATGCTGGCGAGCAACCCGATGGCAAACTGGTCGCCGCGGTGTGCAGCTTCGAGGATCAGGTCGCTGTTGATATTCTCGGGATTGTTATCGGCCAGTGTATGCAGCAGCGAGGTGGCGCCGGCTTCGAGTTCCCTTCGTGCTTTCTTTATCATGGTAGTACCGGAGGCAAGTGTTTCGAGGCATCCTATTTTACCACAATAGCACAGTTCGCCTTCGGGATCAACCTGTATGTGGCCAAACTCACCCGAGAAGCCCGAGTTGCCAACATATAATTTACCGTTGAGTATCATGCCAAGCCCAATGCCCGAGCCTATGTTGAGGCACAGTACATTGCTCTTGCCTTTTGCCAGCCCGAAAGCCTGTTCGCCCAGGGCCATGGCGCGGGTATCGTGCTCAACAAAAACAGGATGATTGAGCATGTTTTCAAACATAATGGTGGCAGGCTTTTCCTCATGCAGATAGCTATAGGTTATACCTGTATGTATATCGATTAGGCCGGGCATGGCGATGCCGATGCCGATAAGCTTATTATCGTCGATTCCCGATTCCTGGAGGTAATCTATGACCGATTTTTGCAGAAACGAGAGTATATTCTCCTGTGTTTCAAGGCCTTCGTTTAAAACCTTGATTTTAGCTGCCGGCTGATTGTGGAAATCGAACAGCCCTATCCTTACATAAAACCTGTTCACATCAATGCCCATTACATACCGCGAAACCGGGTTGATGCCATATAAATTCGGCCGCCTGCCGCCACTCGATGAACCAATGCCTTCTTCAAGTATCAGTTGGTCAGCCATCAGCTCGTCAATAGCCCTGGTGATGGTGGGGGTACTCATACGTATGCTCTTGCTGAGTTCGGGTATTGATTTGCAGCCACTGCGGTAAAGCTCTTCGAGAATTAATATTTTTAACAAATTCTTCTTCGACAGGTTGGCTTTTGTACCGGTTTCGGCAGAGCCAAAAAGTAATTGAGCATTCATGGTATTGATTTAATGTATTTTATAGAAAGTTGTTGCTGCTGTATTTCAAAACCATCCCTTTGTTTCCTTAGCGCAGGTAAACTTATGAAAAAAAATATCAATATTTACCGACATAGTTAAATTTATTAGAAAGAAATTATCAGTTAATACAGCCTGAGGCTTAAAGGGTTGATTTTACTGATATTGACAAAGTAATGACAGAAACTTCACCTCAGTTATTTGTGATTTATTCACAAATAGCCGGCATCATATATTTACCGATGGAAGCTTGATAGATAATGATGACTTAAAGTCAGGAGTAAAGTCCGGCATTACCTTTTAAGTTTATACTTTTGCCCTCTTAAAACAACGATATGCAAACAGCCGAACGCAGCTCAGTGCAGGACCCTTCAGAACAGGTAATCTATAACCGTTGCCTTTTTGCTTACGAAGCATCAAAACCGGCTGTTGCCGGCAGTGTGATTGAACTGGGCAGCGGCGAAGGTTACGGAATACAATTACTGGCTCCTTTGGCAGCTCAATACCTGGCTATCGACAAGTTTGAACCCGTTTTGCCTGCCGGCGGAAATATTGAATTCAGGAAACTGTTGTTGCCTTCGCTTGCCGGTATTCCGGATAATTCTTTTGATGCGGCTTTTACCTTCCAGGTGATCGAGCATATAAAAGATGACAGGGAATTTTTAAAGGAGATCTACCGTGTGCTGAAGCCCGGAGGCCGGTTACTCTTAACCACCCCGAACAGGCTGATGACCCTCACGCGCAATCCCTGGCACGTGCGTGAGTACACACAACCGGAACTTCATAAACTGGCAGCCGGCATATTCCCCGAAGTTGAAGTGAAAGGCGTTTTCGGCAATTCAAAGGTGATGGAATATTACAACCGGAACAAGGAATCGGTGAGGCGTATTATGCGTTTCGACTTCCTTGACCTTCAGTACCGTCTGCCTCGCCGGCTGCTGCAAATTCCCTACGACATTATGAACAGGCTTAACCGAAGGAAACTCCTTACTTCAAATACGGGTCTTGTCAATACAATTACAACCGACGATTTTTTTCTTTCATCATATACTGACGAGGCGCTCGACCTTTACCTTGTTGCTCAAAAGTGACATAAGAGGTTGTCGCAGTTGATTGGTATCACCGGCAATATTTTTATTGACACAGTTCTCTTTGATAAATCATAATTTTTGTAGTATTGTGCATCCCAAATACTCCCGTTACCAACCTGAGTATCCATTGCGAAAACAACAATTACTTTAAATAATCACCTAAACCTGTTCGTATGTTTTCAGCATTCCCGACCATTTTCTGGCTGGTTCCGACAAGTTCGGTACTGGCGCTTTTGTTTGCCTACTATTTCTTCAAAGATATGATGGGCTATGACGAAGGCACCGACCTGATGAAAAAAATTGCCTCTCATGTTCGTAAAGGGGCTATGGCTTACCTCAGGCAGCAATACAAGGTTGTGACCATTGTGTTTATCATCCTTGCTGCTTTATTTGCTTTCCTGGCGTATGTTTTGAAGATTCAAAATCCCTTTGTGCCGTTTGCCTTCATTACCGGTGGGTTTTTCTCTGGTCTTGCAGGTTATTTCGGTATGAAAACGGCAACTTATGCTTCGGCTCGAGCCGCTAATTCTGCAAATCAATCGCTCAATAAAGGATTGGTAGTCGCTTTCAGGAGCGGTGCAGTAATGGGCTTGGTGGTTGTAGGCCTCGGTTTACTCGATATTTCTATCTGGTTCTGGATTCTCAACCAGATTTATCCCGCTGCTGCCACACCTGACGGAGCTAACCTCAACATCATCACAACAACAACGCTTACCTTCGGTATGGGTGCATCAACCCAGGCACTGTTTGCCCGCGTTGGTGGCGGTATTTTCACCAAAGCTGCCGATGTTGGTGCCGACCTGGTTGGGAAGGTGGAAGCCGGTATTCCGGAGGACGATCCCCGCAACCCTGCCACCATTGCCGATAACGTTGGCGATAATGTTGGCGATGTCGCCGGTATGGGCGCCGACCTTTACGAATCGTACTGCGGGGCAGTGCTTTCAACAGCATGCCTTGGCGCTGCCGGTTTCATCAGCCGCGGCGTTGATATGCAGTTCAAGGCTGTAATCGCTCCTATGGTGATTGCGGCTATCGGTATTCTGCTCTCAATTTTCGGTATCTTCCTGGTGCGCACCAAAGAAGGAGCTAGCCAGAAACAACTCCTCAGGTCGCTGGGTTTTGGTGTAAATTCCTCAGCGGTCGGCATTGCAATTTTCTCCTTTTTGGTGCTTTATTTTCTTGGGTTACCAAATTATACCGGGATATGGCTCGCCATGGTTGCCGGACTGCTGGCAGGTATTGGTATTGGTCAGTCCACCGAGTATTTTACCTCTTCGTCATACAATCCAACAAAAAAAATTGCCAGCGCTGCCAAAACCGGTCCTGCAACTGTGATCATCTCAGGCGTGGGAACAGGTATGATTTCAACGGCAATTCCTGTTCTCATTGTTGGCGCTGCCATCATCCTTTCATTCGGATTTGCTTCGGCATGGAATTTCGCCGATTTTAGCATGGGACTTTACGGTATTGCCATTGCAGCTGTTGGTATGTTGTCAACACTCGGTATTACACTGGCAACCGATGCTTACGGCCCCATCGCTGATAATGCCGGCGGCAATGCCGAAATGAGCCATCTCGGCCCCGAAGTGCGCAAACGTACCGATGCCCTCGATTCATTAGGAAATACAACGGCCGCTACCGGCAAAGGTTTTGCCATAGGCTCGGCTGCTTTGACTGCACTTGCGCTGCTTGCATCATTTCTCGAAGAAGCACGTCTCGGAATGATCCATTTCCATCCCGATAACCCTGCAACGGCACAACTTAGTAACGGAAACCTTATGGAAGTGCTCAAAGTGTTCGATGTCACCTTCATGAACCCGCGGGTGCTTGTGGGCAGCTTTATCGGCGGTATGGCTGCTTTCCTGTTCTGCGGACTTACGATGAACGCGGTAGGACGCGCAGCGCAGAAAATGGTTGAAGAGGTACGTCGCCAGTTCCGCGAAATTAAAGGCATCCTCACCGGCGAAGCTGAACCCGAATATGCCCGTTGCGTTGCCATTTCAACGAAAGCCGCTCAGCGCGAAATGCTGTTCCCGTCGATGCTGGCAATCTTCATTCCAATACTTACCGGTATGCTGCTCGGCGTTCCCGGTGTAATGGGACTTCTGCTCGGCAGTACAATCACCGGTTTCATTCTTGCCGTATTCATGGCCAACGCAGGCGGCGCCTGGGACAATGCCAAGAAATATATCGAAGAAGGCAACTTTGGCGGCAAACACAGCGATGCTCACAAGGCAGCCGTTACCGGCGATACTGTTGGCGATCCGTTTAAGGATACTTCAGGCCCCAGCCTCAACATCCTCATTAAACTCATGACGATGGTTTCGATTGTGATGGTTGGCGTAACGCTCACCTTCAACATTCTTATTTACGGCTTGTAAAACAGGTTATTAACACAAATACCGAAGGCCGCCCGGTTTGGACGGCCTTCACTGTTTCGTGCCTATTGGAAATATTACGATGCTCAACTTTTGAAAATCGGCGTCCGAAGGATTGCTGCGTTTTTTTTGATGACTTTATGAGCCGGAATGTGACAATCTGCCGGACGACCGACCTAATGAAAATTATGTAGCCATTCAAGGTGAAGCTCGCGCTGCAGGCTTCGGTAAGCGATACAGAAGCATGCGCGGGTTCGCGCGCAGGCGCGGCTTGTGTCGCGTGAAAGAGATTCACCGTAGAAAACAAGTAATTTTCATACAGTCTTGATTTTTACTCCACTTTGTATCAAGACAAAGTGGAAAAGAAAAATTGCAAGATTTTTGTTATCCTCAACCTACCACTTTGATTCAATGTTGTCATGATGGTCATACTTCTATGGATTCAATGTTACACGAACCAATTTATAAATGTGCAGGTAACTGCCTTGGGCAGTTTAAATTCATCATTATCAAAAGGTTAAACATATCAGCTTTCCCGAATATTACCAGCGGAAATACGAAAGGCCGCCCGGTTTGGACGGCCTTCCCTGTTTCATACCCCGGCAGGAACTTACTCCTTATTAAACCGTTTCTTATACTTTCGTTCCCCGTTTACCTGCACCTCAAAGAAATACCTTCCCGAAGGCAAATGGCTCACATCAATCGCCGTTTCGCGGTTGCTCAAATTGAGAAACAAATGGTCCTCGAGAAGCTGGTTTTCCGAACCCCTTATCAGCACGTGAATATCCGATGGTTTGGAAGCCAGGCAGTCGAAGGTGAGTTTATCCTTCACCCTGAGCGGGTACACGCCAAAGGCAAAAGTGGTAATGCTGGTATCGGCTTTGAAATCAGGGGTTGCCGTGAAGGCAAGATGCTGGCCGCTGCCGCAGTCGCTTTCAAACGCATACAACAGGTTGCCTTTGATATCCATTAGTCGCAGGTAACCACGTCCCTGTTCAGGTTCGAACCAAAACTCCAAACCGTTGCCGGTGCTGTCCTGCAGGAAAAGCTCATAACAGCCCGGATCGAACCGGATGGTATCGTAATAGGTGGTGTTGGCTTTAAAGGTATTGCTGTTGCGGTTAAATACAATTCCTCCGAAAGCATTCATAATGAACACTTTATTGTCGAAAGGATGGTTGTTGGTGCGGAACTGAACCACAACTTCGGTGGGCATAAGCACCGGCGAACTAAAGGTTGACTGCAGCCGGTTGTCATAGTTCCATTCATCTTTAGCACCATTGGGTGAAGTGGCAAATGCAAAAAATGTGTTGCTGCCTTTTTTATAATCAACAGGCCCGCGCAGGCTCACGACTGCAGTTTCATTGAACCTTAGGTTTCCATGCCAGTTGTGTGTCCTGGTTTTATAACCCTCAGTGCCATAATAGATTACTGCCGAAGTAAGATTTCTCCTTCCCATATTCCTGATCACAATTCGCGGTTCGCAGCAAATCGGGTTTATGCGGCTAAACTCGCTGCTGCTGCCTGGCGCTATGATTTTTTCCACTGCCACATCGTTCGAGTTATTGGGCGATCGATACTGTATAAGGTAAGAGGCGATGTTTTCGTGCGCCTCCACCTTGCCGGTAGCCCTGTAAGGTTCCATATCCATGTCAATGGTCTGTGTTCCCGATTTCAGGTTCAGGTCGATGATGTCGGGTTGCTGCAGATTGCCGGGACACCAGTATCCGCGATCAAAAATCCATGTTCCGCCCTGAGGATACAAAGGATTGTCACCACACTTCTTCCATATGTTGCGCCGGTCAACCACGCGGCCATTGAGCTTGATGTCGCGGTAGCGTGAACAAAACTCGCTGCAACCCCTTGGCTCATCCATGCCGTGTCCGGTATGCTGAATGCGCAGCCGCCCGATCGAAGCACGGGCATCGGTACTGAATTCAATAGGAGCCAGCTTGGTTTCTATGCTCTCCTTCGGATCGCCGTAGGTGTATTCGTCCTGCCACAGTTTTGTAATGGAGATTGCATCGGCAGCCGGTGTGCCTGTGATGATATCGAACTTTATCGTCAATGCCCAGCCAACGGTAACAGGCTCGTAGCCGGTGTGCATATAATCAATTTCAACCTTATCGCGCAGCAGCATGGAAAAATCGGTCACGTCAACCGTCCAGCCATATTTCCAGTCGCTGCTGAAAATGCTTCCGTAAGGGGTGAGCATCCTGCCGATTTCATAATCTCCGGCATCGGCGCCGTTGCCTCCTTTGTGTTTCACATAAATATGGTCGAGGTAATCCCAGTGGGCACAGGGCATGGTATCGGGGCAGCCGAGCGTCACGGTCATCATGATCCTGCGCACATCGGTGCTGTTACCGGGGAAATTGCCCCAGGCAGGGTAATGTTTAACGCCCTGCGACGGATCGGTGGTGACGAGCACACGGTTGTGGGTGACGATGCTGAGTGTGTCGGGGGTGCGGGCGCTTAGCAGCAAAGCATTGATGATAATGAGAAACAAAAGCAGGTATTTCATGAGATATGGTAGGTTTAAATTTTTAATGACATTTTTTAACGTGTTGAAAATCAGATGTTAATTTGAAGTCTTACTTTCTTTTGTCTTGCCACAAAAGAAAGTAACAAAGAAAAAGTCAGTCACTCAGGACCAACCTTTGTTCGTATATAGGGCGTGGGTTTTCACTTTAATTTAATTCCCGGCTATTCTTATTCCGGCAAAGAAAGTTAATTTTGCGCCGCTTTCCGGCATCACCGGAAATAAAATTTTCACATCAAAGCTAACAATCCGACAAATGGGAAGAGCATTTGAATTTCGCAAGGCGCGCAAACTGAAACGATGGGGCAATATGGCCCGTACCTTCACAAAATTAGGCAAGGAAATAGAAATAGCCGTGAAATCGGGAGGCGCCGATCCAAGCGGAAATCCCAGGCTCAGGCTGCTTATTCAGACCGCCCGCAGCGAAAACATGCCCAAGGATAACATTGAAAGAGCCATCAAACGCGCTGTTTCGAAAGACTCGACCGACTACAAGGACGTGGTGTACGAAGGGTATGGCCCTTACGGCATTGCTGTTGTGGTTGAAACCGCCACCGACAACCCCACCCGCACGGTGGCCAACGTACGCAGCTATTTCAACCGTTATAGCGGCAGCCTCGGCACCACCGGCATGACCGACTTCCTGTTCGACCGCAAATGCACTTTTAAAGTGGCCATGAAGGAAGGCCTCGACCTAGAAGAGCTTGAACTTGAGCTGATTGACTATGGCCTCGACGAAATTTTCGTGGATGAAGGCGAGATTATGATCTATGCCGAATTCCAGAGTTTCGGGCCAATACAGAAATACCTTGAGGAGAATAAGTTCGAGATCAGGAGTTTTGCCTTTGAACGCATACCACACGAAACCAAAGAGTTAACTCCCGAACAGCAGGCCGAAGTGGATAAACTGCTCGAACGGCTTGAAGAGGACGACGACGTTACCAACGTATTTCACAACATGCGGTAGCTGCTGCATGCAATCATACTGACCTGCACCAATATTTCAGACTTCTTATCTTGGCCTGCTCCTTCGCCATTTGGTGCCATTTTTACATTTGCTGTTTGTTAATCATCATTTTACATTCTCCGGGGATGATCTCACCCGCAGCTTCACGCCCCTGTATCCCTGAAAGGAGCTGCCCACGCTTCCGCATTTAAAGCTTTCCCGGAATCCAGCCACTCTTACATTTGCTGTTTGTTAATTGCCATTTTACATTCTTCAGGGATGATCATGATTCAATAAAAAAAGCCGCACAAAGGCGGCTTGTAATCGTATTTTCAGAAATCCCTGAAACTATGCTTCGGCTTCGGGAGTTTTGGCTTCGGCAGTGGGTGCTTCTTCGGCAGTGGGTGCTTCGGCAGCGGGAGCTTCAGCAACAGGTGCTTCTTCGGCAGCGACTTCTGCTACAGGAGCTTCTTCGGCTACTTCGGCAGCGGCTTCGGCAACGGGTGCTTCTGCAACTTCGGCAGCGGCTTCTTCCTTAGCTTCGGCGGCAACTTCGGCAGCGCGTTTCTTGGCCAGTTCCTTAGCTTTGGCTTCGTTTACCTTAGTTTCGGCTTCGAGGCGTTTCTTTTCGTCGGCTTTCGATTCCTGTTTTACCTTGTTGGCGTGGCTGCTGATTTTGGTGTCTTTTTCCTGTTTCCAGGCGTCGAATTTGGCCTGGGCCTGTTCCTGTGTCATGGCGCCTTTGGCAACGCCTTTGAGCAGGTGGTGCATGTAGGCCACTCCCGTGTATTTAAGGATGGCTTCAACGGTTTCGGAGGGCTGTGCCCCTGTTTTTACCCAATAAAGGGCGCGGTCGAAATCGAGCTGAATGTCGGCAGGGCGGGTAAGCGGATTGTAAGTGCCAATCTTTTCAATAAAACGCCCGTCACGTGGTGCACGACCATCCGCGATAACAATGTGGAAATAGGGCTGACCCTTCATACCACGTCTTTGTAATCTGATCCTGGTTGGCATGTTTTAAGGATTGTTTTTGTGATAAATGAATTTGTTTTTTATCTGCCGGAAACTCAACGGATTGCACTTTCCGGGCAAAGCGGGTGCAAAGATCGGAAAAAAAATGATAGGTGAGATGGGGGAGGAGAAAAAATGATGGAGATGTTAATGGTTGAAGCTAAAAATCGTGGTGGTTTGCTTGGTTGTTCAAAATCAATCAACACCAATTCCTGTGCGGGTTGCGAACTTCCAATTATATACTTCTCCTGCCACTTTTTATTGCCTTTGTTTTGCGTTTTGATTGTTTATTTGAAGATATTTAAATATATTTTAGATTAGTGAGATAAAAATACTGCCAATTATCAAAAAAATTAAAATGACACTAGCACAACCTTTACTAGAAGTCTCAATAGATAGGTTTTCTTTTGCTGCTATATTTTCAACATATTTCTTAGCAGCTTGTTCTGTCATTTTCCGTTTAGATATACAATATTGAATAGCCATAAAAGAGGAAGATTTTTTTAAGTAATTTAGAATTTCAGTATCAACATCTCTTATATATGTTTCTTTATCATAAGCTATAATTCCTTCACCAGGTGTAAATTTATGTCCACAATTCAAACAAGTGATCACAGTGTCACTACTTTTATGAAACCCAGCTAAGATTCCAATTCCACCAGTCAATACCGCTCCACCAATCGCTTTACCAACACTAAATCCCTTAGGGTTGTCTGTTATTTGGTCAGAAATACATTTAGGGCAATGTATTTTTTGTTGTCTTTGATCAAAGCCAGATGAAATTGAGGTGCTTATTTCAATTTCCATATTGTCAATTCCACATGAAGGACAGAACTTTGTTTCAGGTGTCAATTCAATTCCACAATTTCTACAATACATGGGTTCCTTTTTTTTATTACTTGACATTAGACTAATTTTGAATTATGATTCGCTAACTCGAATATCATATCACCAAACTGAACTGCTCCATCTTTCATTTTATTTATTTTTTGGTATTCATTGTATATCTTACCCTGATTTTTATATATTCTTTTAATTAACTTTCCAACAATTTCAGACAATATGTTTTCTGTTAGCTTGTCAAATTCTTTAAGTGATTTGTCAATGTCGTAAGACTCGATATCTTTTTGGTTCCTATGAATTTTTATTTTATCACCTTGCAAATCTATTCGTGAAATTTCGTAAAGGTCAAATTTATGTTCAGAGTCACCTTTGACTAGTTTATAGTTTGCAGAATGCGCTGCGATTTTATTTCTCAGAACTATTAATTCATTTTCGGTAAGATACTTAGAATATTCTCTAGACTGCCTAATTTTATGAACTTCCATCAAGTTCTCAATTGCTAATTTTTGTTGGTAAACAGAATTTAAAATACCATATAGTCTCAAATATTTCTCACCTACGTCATCATGTCTGGATGGTCCTTGTAAACCAAATTCATAAAAAGACAGTTTAGCCAATTCAGTATCATCAATTATGTAATACGCGTTTAAAATAATATTCCAACCAAACTCTTTTTCGAAGCCATACTGCTTTCTTATGTATTCTCGAAATATTATTTTGCTATTTTCAGCATTCCAATTGTCAGAAAGATTGCCAAGAATTTCTTTTTGCAATTCATTAAGTTTTTCAATTATGGTTGTCATTCTTGTCCTTTTTACAATAATAGCTTGATTAGTTTATAGGTCTGATAAAATCATCCTTATGCACCTATATATGAGATGAATAGGCCTGATTGTGAGTTCTTTTACTATTTCAAATTTCTTCTTTCAGCAAACATACAAAATCATATCCGATTTTATAACATGTCTTTAAAGGACTTATTAACCGTATTTTAAACGTATTCACCTGAGATTCAGGTAAGGATGTCCTTTTGTACCCTGTGCAACCCAAAGTTGTTACTCTCCCCGCTTTGTGTTGATCCTGAAATTTATCGCCAGGTCTAAGAACAGGATATGGCCGTACCTGAGTTCGCCGGGGATTAGAACTGTTCGTCCTTTGCCTTGGACACAAAGGATTGATAACCAAAGCACTGTTAAAAAGGAGGGCGCTAATCATTCATTATTATTAGGGTTTGTATTCGTCAGGATCAGTTTTTATGTTTTGAATCAAGTGAGAAAATATTCCAGCCGTAGATCATATTTTTTTCGGCAGATCTTATTCTTAGCCATCCCTGTTCTTTTTTCATGTTTTCACACAACACCCACCATTCTATCTCAGGATCTTGAAAACTTGAAAATATCATCTGATCTACACCTATAAATATCCTTTTTTGATACCAAATGTCTACGTATCCCTCACCTAAATATAATAGTACAAAAGCTGTGTCTTTCTTACGAGTAGTCAAAGTTGTATCAACTGCATCAATTCTTGTCATTTCTGGTAAAATTGCCAGCCCCGGTTTCAGTACATGAACATTACCTCGTATTGCTACTATTTTTTCATCCGAGATTAATTGAAATGCAACTGATGTTGTATCTCCCTCATTTGTATAAGCCTTTAATGGTGAGAGAATAACCCATTCTCCAAATTGACAGCCTTCCTGTGGGCAAACATTGTATACTATAGTAGGCATACACTGATATTGAGATTGACCGTAAAGCTCTGATAAATTAACATTTAGAGCCAATGCAAATAGTAGAACTGGTATGATTTTCATAGTGAAATAAGTTATTAATGGTTCTAAAATATTGTCAGGAAAATTGATCCTGATCTGGCGTACGCGTTGATTTTGAATCATTTGACCAACTCATTGGTTTAATAAAATCATACTTATCCTCCAAAACAGGATAACCCTGATGATCTACTTCTTTTCAGCTATAAAAACCTTCTTTCAGCAAACATACAAAATCATATCCTGTTTTATAGTATGTTTAAAAGGACTAATTAACTGTGTTTTGAACAAATACATCATAATTAACTTAATCCGGTTGTTGTTATAACCTGTGGCCGAAAAAGCTGCTACCTTCCCGCTTAACCTTTTGTTTGCTGCACCATTTTATTATTTTTCATTCAGTCATTTTCTTCGTAATAATAGGAATAGTCAATTCCTTTCAAATACATCTCGCGGCTGTTGATTTTGTTGGTTAATGCGTTTTTCAGCAGATTCTTCAGAATATCGCTGTTTGTGGGACTTAGCATCATTGCGTTCATATAATCACGCTTGCCTATCATACTCCAGTCCACGCATTTTTTAAGGCGTTTTTTCAGCATCAGGTCCAGCCATACACGGGTGCTTCGTCCGTTGCCTTCCATAAAAGGGTGAGCAATGTTCATCTCCGCATATTTGTTTACGATTTCATCGAAGGTGGTTTCGGGCATGGCTTCTATTTGTTTTAAGGTGTCTCCCAAAAAACGTGATACAGCAAACTGAAAACCGCCTTTCGAAATATTTTTCTGCCTGATTTGTCCGGCAAAATCGTATAATCCGCCAAATAAATAGGCGTGTATTTGTTGCAATCCTTTTGTTGTACCAACTTCTATGCTGCTGATAAACGAACTCTCGAACAGCGCGTATGCCCTGGCTTTACTTTTTCCGTCGATGCTCTCATCGCTGTATGTGAACCATTCGATAAACCTGTTGGCCCGTTTGCCCGGAAATTCTTTGCCTAAGGCAATGATGCCGTTATAGTCCAGCATATCGGTCAAATAGCGCTTGCCATCACTTGCCATAAGCTTCAGTTGGGTAGTGTCGCTAACCAACTTGCTGTTTTCACGTTTCAGCTTGGCTTTGAGATATTTCCAGTAGTTGCGGGCTTTTGCGTAGTCATCCTGGCTGGTAAGCACGGCCACTATATCCTGCACACTAAACCACCACCGGGCATTTTGCTCGTCCCAAACGGCCCGCACTTCGCGGTCGTCAAAAAATCGAATGGATATTTTTGCAGCACTCACGATATAAAGTTCTTCTGCTTCAATACATAATATTTATCTGTCCAAAGTTAAGATAACTTTTGTTTTGTAGTTGCTGCCGGATGGTGATGCGTTATGATGGGTGGTAAGGGATGGACTGTACGAAAGGTTGAATTATTTTACGCCTTCCCCCGCGTTGTGTTGATCCTGAAATTTATCGCCAGATCGAGGAAGAGGAAATGGCCGTACCTGAATTCGCCGGTGCCGAACGTGAAAAACGAAGGCAGGTATTTGATGCCCGCACTAAAATATTCACTAAACCTGTAAACGGTTGAAAATGAGAGCCCGGCACGGGTCTCAACCTTTGAATAAAGCAGTGTGTCAATATATTCGGGGAATAATTGGCCCGTGTAGCGTTTGTAGTAGGAGTATTTCGAAATATTCAGCCCGTAGCTGAACGAAACCCGCCTGTAATCGTTGCCGTGCAGCAGGTCGAAGTAGGAGCCGAACGACCGTTCGTATTCACCTTCAACATCATAAGGCGCCGGTATCGGAATAATGAAATCGGTGAGCATGCCCGCACCGGCTCCAAAAAACTGCCTGTCCCTGTAATAATAACAGCCTTCACCGGTGATCCCCAGGAAACCAAACGACTTCCCGGTGTGGGTTTGTTTGTTGATTACAAACGAGTTGCCTTCGGGCACCGACAGTTTGAACAGGATGGTTCCGCGGCTGCAGGCAACGTCCCTTTTCCGGCCCGCAGTGCATTGGCTCAACGCATTCTGTGGCTTTATTTTCGTTTTGTACTTCAGGTTGGCGTTGTTGATATAGTCGAGGTCGAACCACACATTAGCCGGGTACCTGAACCGCTTCGGGTTGCTAAGGTCAACAAGGTAGCCAAAAGGAAGGGTGCCGTTCATATAGTTTCCGATAAGAAATTCAGGCGATAATTTGCGCGGAAGCAATATTTCGCGGCGCTGATCCTGCTTTTCGAGGGTAACCCTGAGCGGCTCTTTCGACCTTTCAACCGTAAGACTTACGGGAGCGTAAGCATATGGCGTGCTGTCGGTGAGATACACTTTTACACTGTCCTGTTTTGTATAGAGGTTCACTTTGGTGTAAGGAGAATTTACCAGCGTGGCGCAGGAAGTGAAAAGCAGCATCATGAAAACTATTACCGGAGTTGTTTTAATCATTGTCTGCAAATATTAGTTTCCCTGAAACTGAATTGAAGAAGGTTTGATAAGGAGTAATCCGCGGTTGCCGGCAATATTATTTTTTCCAAAATTAGTGATAAGTGCATTTCCTCGCGGGGATGAGTTTTTATTATCCCAAAATGCCAGGCTTTTCTGCAAAGAATTTATTTTCAGGTGTTTCCGAAATATTTCAATTCTTATCAACACCATCAAAAAGACTATGGGTAATTCGGTATTTTAGCAAAACCTCGAAATTTTTTCAATTACCTGATTTTCAGCATACGCATGCCCCAGTTCAGCCACCTTCACGTTCACTCACAATACTCCCTGCTCGACGGCGCTTCGGATATCACTGCCCTGTTCAACAAAGCCAAAAACGACAATATGCCCGGCCTGGCGATTACCGATCATGGCAATATGTTCGGTGTTTTCCAGTTTGTGGCCGAAGCCGAAAAGCATAACACCAAAGAGAATACCATCATCAAACCCATTGTGGGCTGCGAGTTTTACGTGGTTGATGACCGTCACCGCAAGAAATTCGGCGGCGGCGAGCGCGATGTGCGTTACCACCAGTTGCTGCTGGCCAAAAATGCCGAAGGCTATGCTAACCTTGTAAAACTCTGCTCACTGGGATATATCGAAGGCTTTTACAGCAAATATCCCCGCATCGATAAGGAACTTATCGTTCGCTATCACAAAGGCCTCATTGCCACCACCTGCTGCCTGGCAGCATCGGTTCCGCGCGCCATCATGCGCAAAGGCGAAGCCGAAGGCGAAAAGGAATTCAAATGGTGGCTCGACCTGTTTGGCGAAGATTATTATGTTGAATTGCAGCGTCATAACATTCCCGAGCAGGACGAAGTAAACGAAGTGCTGAAGCGCTTTGCACGCAAACACAATGTAAAAATGGTGGCGAGCAACGACTCACACTATGTTGAAAAGGACAATTACAACGCCCACGATATTCTACTCTGCGTAAATACCGGTGCCAAGCAGTCAACACCCACCTTTCGCGAATACGGCGACGACGACGGCAGCGTTAACGGCCGCAGGTTCGCTTTTCCCAACGACCAGTTCTATTTCAAAACCACCGGCGAAATGAACGAAGTATTTGCCGATGTGCCCGAAGCCATTGACAATACGAACGAGATCGTGGGCAAAATAGAAGTGCTGAACCTCAAAAAGGATATACTGTTGCCCAATTTCCCTGTGCCCGACAAATTCAGGATACACCAATCGGCGGAAATTTTCAAGGGCAAGGAGCTTTCGCCAGATTCGCGCAACCAGTGGGAATACCTGAAGCATCTCACCTTCGAAGGCGCCAGGAAGCGTTACGGCGAACTTACTCCCGACCTTACCGAGCGCATAAACTTTGAGCTGCAGACCATTCACGATATGGGCTTTGCCGGTTACTTCCTCATTGTGAGCGATTTTATCAGGGCAGGCCGTGATATGGGTGTGTTCATTGGCCCGGGCCGCGGATCGGCAGCAGGAAGCGTGGTGGCATACAGCATCGGCATCACCAACATTGACCCAATCAAATACGACCTGCTGTTCGAGCGGTTTCTCAATCCCGAACGCATCAGCATGCCCGATATCGACACTGACTTCGACGACCAGGGACGGCAGAAAGTTATTGATTACGTGGTGCAGAAATACGGCCAGAACCAGGTGGCGCAGATCGTCACCTTCGGCACCATGGCTGCCAAAACCAGCATTAAGGACGTAGCCCGCGTGCTCGACCTGCCGCTTCCCGAGAGCAATGCGCTCACCAAACTCGTGCCCGACAAGCCGGGTACCTCGCTCAAGCGCGTGCTGCATGCACCCATGTACAAGAGCGAAGGCGCAGGATCGCTCGAAGAAAAAGAGGCGCTTGGCAACGACGACCTTGAGAACGTGCGTAAACTGAGGCAGGAATATGCTTATGCCGGCCTCGACCCTGTGGGACAGCTTAAAAACACCATCCTCCACGAAGCCGAAGTGCTCGAAGGATCGGTGCGCAATACGGGCATACACGCTGCCGGCATCATCATCGCCCCACAAGACCTCAGCGACCTCATCCCTGTTTGCACTTCTAAAGAATCGAACCTCTGGATTACCCAATACGAGGGCAATATCATCGAAAGTGCAGGCGTCATCAAGATGGACTTCCTCGGGCTGAAAAACCTCACCATCATCAGGGATGCACTGGAGCTGATAAAGCAAAATCATGGCATTGCGATTGATATTGACAACATTCCGCTCGACGATGCGCGAACCTTCGAGCTTTACCAGCGCGGCGATACCAACGGCACGTTCCAGTTCGAAAGTCCCGGTATGCAGCAGTGGCTCAGGCAGCTGAAACCCGATGTCTTTACCGACCTCATCGCCATGAACGCCCTTTACCGCCCGGGCCCCATGGAGTACATCCCCAACTATGTTGCCCGCAAACTCAAACGTGAGCCGGTAACCTACGACCTGCCCGAAATGGAGGAAATCCTCAGGGACACATACGGCATCACGGTTTACCAGGAGCAGGTAATGCTGCTTTCGCAGAAGCTGGCAGGTTTCAGCAAGGGGCAGGCCGATGAACTCCGCAAAGCGATGGGTAAAAAGCTGCGCGAGAAACTCGACAATACAAAACCAAAGTTTATTAAGGGAGGTACCGAAAAAGGGCACCCCGCCGACAAGCTCGAAAAAATCTGGACCGACTGGGAAGCATTTGCCTCTTACGCATTCAACAAGTCGCACTCTACCTGCTATGCTTTCGTGGCCTATCAAACGGCATACCTCAAAGTTCACTATCCCGCCGAATACATGGCGGCACTGCTTACCAGCAACCTCAGCAACCTCGACAATATAACTTTTTACCTCGACGAGTGCCGCCGCATGGGGCTCAAGGTGCTCGGTCCCGATGTAAACGAATCGGACCTCAACTTCACGGTAAATAAAAACGGTGAAATACGTTTCGGGCTTATGGCGCTGAAAGGCGTAGGGGAGTCGGCGGCCGACAGCATCATTGCCGAACGCAAAGAAAACGGGCCATACAAAACAATTTTCGAATTTGTAAAACGTGTAAACCTGCGCACAGTCAACAAAAGCACGGTAGAATCGTTGTCGCAGGCCGGTGCGTTCGACAGTTTTGAAGGGATGCACAGGGCTCAGTTTTTTAATAAGGAGCTGCAGGAAGAAACCACTTTCATCGAAAAAATGATCAGGTTCGGGAGCACTTACCAGGCCATGAAGCAATCGATGCAGGTATCACTTTTTGGCGAAGCCGATGACCACGAAATTCCCGATCCGCCGGTTCCATACTGCGAGCCATGGTCGAACCTCGAAAAGCTCAAACGGGAGAAAGCTATAGCAGGTTTCTTCATTTCGGGGCACCCGCTCGATGATTATCGCCACGAAATCAACTCGTTATGTAATATCAATATTAAATCGATCAAGGAAAATCTCACCGGAATTCAGTCGCGCGATTTTATTTTTGGAGGGATTATTTCGTCAGTACGGCACGATACCCTGAAAAACGGTAATGGATGGTGCCGCTTTACCATCGAAGATTTTGAGGATTCCTACGAAGGTGCGCTTTTCAGCGAAGATTACCTTAAATTCAAACACCTGATTGAGGAAGATAAAGCGCTCATAGTGAAAGCACGGGTGCAGGAACGGTATGGAAGGTCGGGGCAGTTTGAGCTTAAATTCCTGCAAATGACATTGTTGAGCGAAGCCTTTGAAAAGTATGCCAGGCAGTTGCTCGTGCAAATTCCGCTCAGCGCCATGAACGAAGGTTTTGTCCAGGGCTTCACAAAAACCATAAAGTCAGCAAAAGGCGAATGTAAACTCAGGATTCAGTTTCTCGACCTCGACCAAAACCTGAAACTCGAAATGTCGTCGCCGAAACACAAGGTGAAGTGTTCAACCGTTGTGCATGAGCTTTCCCGCCTGGGTGGTGTGGGTTATAAAGTGACGATATAGGTTGATGTATTAGTTTGAGTTTCGGCGATTCTTAAGATCAGAGATCATATACAATATGAATGAATTTCTTGATTTTATTTGCATAGGATCTGCATAAGAACTATGCCTCAAAGTACTCAAAGAAGGCACAAAATGCACAAAGAAGCAGTAAAAGGCAATCATGGAAATAAAAGAATTATAAATCACCAGGAATCTTCGTGACCTTTGTGTCTCCTTGGTGTAGCTTTGTGTAACAGCTTTTATTTAAAATCACGCAGTAATAAAAAGATAGACAAAAATTATGAACTATATTACAGAGAATGAGTTATCTGGCATCATCATAGGCTGTGCTATCGAAGTTCACAAACAACTTGGACCCGGGTTGCTGGAATCAGCGTACCAGGAATGCCTGTACTATGAGCTATCCAAAGCAGGGCTGAAGGTGACAAAGGAAAAACCTATGCCTATAGTTTACAAGGAGGTAAGGTTAGATCATGGATACCGGATTGATCTATTGGTTGAAGATAAGGTAGTTGTAGAAATAAAATCTGTTGAGTCCTTTACTGATGTGCACACAGCCCAAGTGTTGACCTATCTGAAATTGGGAAACTATAAGCTTGGATTATTGTTGAATTTTTATGTCAGCGTGATGAAATCGGGAATTAAAAGAGTCATTAACTGAGTAGTCTTAAAAATTCATTAATCAGGAGAAAAAAGCATCAGTTAAACATGGAAATTTATAATTTTGTTTGGAATACAATTGAATCATAATAAATTACAAATCAAAAACATAACATAAAATGGCAATTCATTTCACCGACGCGACCTTCGAAGAACAGGTATTAAAATCGGATAAACCTGCAATCATTGACTTTTGGGCTGAGTGGTGCGGACCATGCAGAATGGTCGGCCCGATCATCGAAGAAATGTCGAAAGAATACGAAGGCAAAGCTGTGATCGGCAAAATTGATGTGGACTCCAATCCGGGTGTCACCTCGCGTTACAGCATCCGCAACATCCCTACCATACTGTTCATCAAAGGCGGCGAAGTGGTTGATAAACAAGTAGGTGCGGTTCCCAAATCGGTGCTCGTAGGTAAGCTGGAGAAGCTTCTTTAATTGTTAATTGGTTGATTAGCTGATAAATTAGTTCCGATCCTGGTAGTTATCAGGACTTTCGGGACGGTTGATTTGTTGATTCTGATACACCTGGACAAAATCTTCGAACATTGCCTGAACATATTGATCAAAGCCGGCTTCAACCCTTTGGCAACCTCGAACTTATTGCCCGTCAGGTGGTCGAAGGTTTCATTGTGGGACTTCACAAAAGTCCTTTTCATGGCTTTTCGGTCGAGTTTTCGGAACACAGGCTTTACAACCCCGGCGAATCAATCCGCCACATCGACTGGAAGCTTTTTGGACGTACTGACAGGTTATATGTAAAACGTTACGAAGAGGAGACCAACCTTCGCTGCCAGATTGTGATCGACAATTCATCGTCAATGTATTTTCCTGTTAAAGAGAAACTTACGGTTGACGATCCCAATAAAATTGTCTTTTCGGTTTATGCGGCTGCCAGCATCATGAACCTGCTGCACCGCCAGCGCGATGCCGTTGGACTCAGCTTGTTCAGCGATACGCTTGAACTGCATACACCTGCAAAATCGAGTTCCGTGCACCATAAATACCTGCTCGGCGAACTCGAAAAACTGCTCACACCTGTTTCGCTGCAGGCAAACAAATCATCATTGGTGGCAGCTTCGCTTCACAACGTTGCCGAAAATATACATAAAAGGTCATTGGTTGTGCTGTTCAGCGATATGTTTGCAACCGGCTACAACCAGGATGAACTTTTCGATGCGCTGCAGCACCTTAAATACAACAAGCACGAGGTTGTTCTTTTCCATGTGGTTGAAAAATCGCACGAGCTTGATTTTGAATATGATAACAGGCCGCACCGGTTTATTGACATGGAAACCGGCGACGAGGTGAAACTACAGCCGGCGCAGGTGCGCAGTTCCTATTTAAAAGCGGTAAGGGAATACAGCGAAACCCTGAAAATGAAATGCGGACAATATCACATCGATTTTGTTGAAGCGGATATAAACCGCGGCTTCCGGCAGGTTTTACTGCCCTACCTGCTCAAGCGTGAAAAAATGCTGTAGGAGTTCCCTTCTCTTTCAACAAAAAAAATCACCGGAGCTGTTCGATCCGGTGAATTGTGATGAGCGATTTTCTAAGCTTATCTTCTTCCTGAATTCAGGAAATTGTTCAGTTCGTCAATCGAAGATTCATAGGTGAATGCATCGTTCACTTTGAAATAGTTACCCTGGTCGAGGGTGTATGGGAAAGCGAATTTGGCAAATTCGAGCCTGCTTGATTCGTAGGTGAAGAGAAGCATTATTTCTCTTACCTGGCTGCTTAGCAAGCAGTTGCTGCCCACAATCTGTTTGGCTATGGTGAGTTTGCTGTCCTCAAAAGTTTTGGAAGCGATGCTTTGTTTTGCCTGTATAAAATCAGGCTCGGCCATTGGCCAGGGGCAGCCGTAAGGGCCGTTGTAACCCGGCATCACATAGAGTTTAGGATCGTAGCCATGCTGGTGCCCGCCGCCGGTTTTGTTTGTAACATCCTGTGAGCCGGCGCCCTGGTTATCGTTCACAATATTTACGTTGTTGCCCACTCCGTTGGCCGAAACATTCACATTGTTATTGATGGTAGTGTTGTTTATAACCGTGGTTGTAACGTTGGTGCCCGGTGCAACGCCGTTTGGCTGATAACCCACAACTACCTGACCGGGTGCTGGCAAGGGCGCCTGCATAAGCGGGTATGAGTTCATGAGCCGGAGCACATAACGGCCTTTTTTACCGGGCCTGATAGCGTATGTAGCTTCGTGATCTATCTCGGCGAAAACGGTTTTGTTGAGTTCGCCCAACCTCTTATCAAGGAAGATGATTTTCACTTTATAATTGGGCGCCGGCAGGTCTGTCACCTTGATATAGGTTTCGGGAATTCCGTTTTGCAGCATCCCGTTGAGCACTACCGAAAAGCGTTCGCCGTTTTCGGTAAAAAAAGCCAGGTTCGAGGTCTGCGATTTTCCGGCCAAAGCAGCCAGTAAAATGACGAGTAATGGTAAGATCTTTTTCATGGCATTGAGTGTATGAGGTTGAAGTCTAAAGATTAAAGTTTAAAGTTTCATGTTTAGCAGATGCAATTATCAGGCCAGATTTATTTAGTAATAGATGGTGTCCTACCATTCAGGTTGTTCAATTTTGTACATGAGTGAAGATATTGCCGAAGTTTTCCTTGAGATATAAGGAGTTGGCCGGTCGGGACGCCACTTGCGCGGGCCCGGCAGCACGGCAGCAATAGCGGCACTTTCGCTTCGCGAGAGTTTTGATGCAGGCTTGTGAAAGTATTGCTGTGCCGCCATTTCGGCGCCATAAATTCCATCGCCCATCTCAATCACATTCAGGTAAACTTCCATGATTCGTTTCTTGCCCCAGCAAACCTCAATAAGTCCGGTAAAGTAAACTTCGAGGCCTTTGCGCACCCAGTTCCGGGCAGGCCAGAGGAACACATTTTTTGCCGTTTGCTGCGAGATGGTGCTGGCGCCGCGCAGTTTACGCCCTTTTTTATTCAGTTTCTGCGCTTTTTGTATGGCTTTCAAATCAATTCCGTGATGCCTGATAAAATTGTTGTCTTCGCTTGCAATTACGGCCAGCGGCAGGTTTGGCGATATTTTCCCGAACCTCACCCAATCGTACTGCATCCTTGGTTTTTCGCCTTCGGCAAGCTGTTGTACCACCCTTATCATCATGAGTGGCGTAACAGGCGGGTTGATAAACCGGTACAGCAGGGCAACAACAACAGTGGAAATCAAAAAGAAAAAAAAGGCGAATCGTATGTATTTGAATATCAACCGCATTGTGACTGTGTGATCTTACCTTCGTGAAGCAGGGAGCTTATTGTGAAACAAAAAACAATTTCTTTGAACCAGCGGCAAATGTACCAATAATTTGGTATGTTTGCTCAGCCTGACGCCAGGCAAAACCGGCTTTTCAACCGGTTGCTTTTCAGTGAATTACCGAATTTGCAATGATTCTGTTTTGAAAATACTGAACGCCGCCGGGTCAGGATTGAATACGGGTTTAACATCCGCGAATAACACTTATTAAAACTGTTCATTAACTAAATCAACCACTGCCAGCACATGAGCAAATTTATCGGCATCAGGCACGAAGACAAATACGCGATGGAGCGTCGTGCACCTCTTACTCCCAAGCACGTTGAACGCCTCATCAGCACCAAGAAACTCGATATTGTTGTTGAGTCATCGCCAAAGAGAATATTCAAAGACGAAGAGTACCTGAAAGCCGGAGCTGTGGTTACCGACAACCTGCAAAACTGCGATGTGATTTTCGGCGTAAAAGAAATGCCCGAGTCTTTCTTTGAAATGGAGAAAACCTACGTTTTCTTCTCGCATGTAATTAAAGGCCAGCCCTATAATATGCCCATGCTGAGGAAAATGATGGAGATGAAATGTAACCTCATTGATTACGAGAAGGTAATTGATGAACAGGGTAAGAGGCTGATCTTTTTCGGCAGGTATGCAGGCCTTGCCGGCATGATCAACTCCTTGTGGTCGCTGGGTTTACGCCTGAAAGAATATGGCTTCGACACGCCATTCCTAAAGATAACTCAAACCCGTCATTATGGCTCGCTGGCCGAAGCGCGGAATGCCGTCTCGGCAGTGGGGCAGGAGATAGCTGAAAAGGGATTGCCAAAGGAATTGCGGCCTTTCACGGTTGCATTTACCGGTTACGGCAATGTTTCGCAAGGCGCCCAGGAAATTCTTGGTTTGCTTCCGGTAAAGGAAATCAGCCCGGCAAAACTGCTGGAGCTCGAAAAACGCGATCACCTTCCCAATAATCTCATTTACAAGGTTGTATATAAGGAGGAAGACCTCGTTGAACCTGTTGAAGCCGGCGCCGAATTCGACCTGCACGATTACTACACCAACCCGCAACATTACCGCAGCACCTTTGGCCAATACCTGCCTCATTTAAGCATGTTGATCAACTGCGTGTACTGGGATGCCCGCTATCCGCGGCTCATCACCAAAGAACAACTGTCAGGGCTGTTTCGTGACGGCAGGCCGAAACTTACTGTGGTCGGCGACATTTCGTGCGATGTTAATGGTTCGGTTGAGTTTACAGAAAAAGCTACCGAAATCGAAGACCCGATTTTCGTTTACGACCCCTTTCTGCAATCCATTGCCATGGGGCACAAGGGCGATGGTATGCTGGTAATGGCGGTTGATATCCTGCCAAGCGAGTTGCCACGCGATTCATCGTATGGCTTCAGCGATGTGCTCATCAATTTCGTAAAACCCATTGCCGACTGCGATTTTGAAGAAGACTATGAAGACCTTGACTTGCCGCGGGCAGTTAAAAGAGCGCTCATTCTTCATAACGGGGAGCTCACTCCCGACTATAAATATCTCGAAGAGTTCGTTGGCGCTGAATAGAGGCATTAGAAACGGTTCAAAAACAATCAATTAACTTAATATCAACTCATTAACGCCTTTAAATTTACTAAGGCATTACAAAAATCACTTTTATGAAAAAAGTACTGATACTGGGTGCAGGCCTTGTAGTTCGACCAATCGTTAAGCACCTGCTGAACAAAGGAATCTATGTTACTGTGGCTACACGCACAAAATCGAAAGCCGAGGAAATGATTGCAGGGCACCCCAACGGCACCGCAGTTGCCTGGACCGTGGAAGACGAGGCCACGCTTGATAAAATGGTTGCCGGCCACGATCTCACCGTAAGCCTGCTGCCGTACCTTCATCACGTAATGGTGGCAAAACACTGCCTGGCCAATAAAAAGAACATGGTCACCACCAGCTATGTGAAACCCGAAATGCAGGCATTGGACGCCGCTGCAAAGGAAGCCGGTATTATCATTCTGAATGAACTCGGCCTCGATCCCGGTATTGATCACATGTCGGCCATGCGCATTATCGACACCGTGCACAACAAAGGCGGAAAGATTGAGGAATTCTACAGCCTTTGCGGGGCTTTGCCGGCACCCGAAGTTGCTGAAGCCAATCCTTTCAGGTATAAGTTTTCATGGAGTCCCAAAGGTGTGGTGATGGCAGGCAACAACGATGGTAAATACATGCGCGACGGCAGGGAAGTTTATATTCCGACAGCCGACCTGTTTAAGAATCCCCTGCAGGTTGATTTCCCGAAAGTAGGTAAGCTGGAAGTATATCCGAACCGCGATTCCATCTCATACATTGATATATACGGAATCCCTGAAGTAAAGACCATACAGCGCGGAACTTTCCGCTACAAGGGATGGTGCGAAACACTTGACCTGATGAAAAAACTGAACCTTATTTCCTACGACAAAGTTGCCCTTAAAGGCAAATCGTACGCACAGTTTATTGCCATGCAAATAGGGGCTGCTGATGCAAAGGACATTCGCCGTAATGTGGCTGATTTTGCTGGTATTGGAGCTGATGCATATGCCCTTGATGCTATGGAATGGCTTGGATTTTTCAGCGATGAGCCTGTTGGCCGCGTTGAGGATTCGCCCTACGAAGTAACCAGCGACCTGATGATCTCAAAGATGGAACTTGGTCAGAATGAGCGTGATATGGTGGTAATGCAGCACAATTTCCTCGCCGCTTACCCTGACGGAAGCAAGGAGGTGATACGTTCGCGTATGCTTGATTTCGGCACACCGGCAACTGACACTTCGATTGCCCGCACGGTTGCATTGCCTGCAGCTATTGGTGTTGAGATGATACTCGAAGGTAAGATTCCGGTTAAAGGCGTCTTCAGGCCGGTATTGCCCGAAATATACAATCCCATACTCGATGCACTTGAAAAACTCGACATCAGGATGGAAGAAGAATACGGGCTTCCGGTAAGTGAACGTATTGCATAACAATCAACAGAACCAATGATCGGAAGGGGTTGCAGCAATGCAGCCCTTTTTCGTTGCTTTACACTACTTTTGCTCAAAATTTATACGAATGACAAGTTTTCTAAAATGGATTGGCGGCGGGCTTGGCTGGGCTGCCGGCGGTCCATTGGGAGCCATACTCGGTTTTTTCCTAGGCTCCATGATTGATGGTATCTCAACTACAACCCAGCAATACAGTGATACACAAGCCGGCCCTGTGCCAGGATACAGGCCTGCCACACAGCCCGGCGATTTTACCCTGAGTTTGCTTGTGCTTTCGGCAGCCGTGATGAAAGCCGACTCGAAAGTGATGAAATCGGAACTTGATTATGTCAAGAAATTTCTGTTGCACCAGTTTGGAGAACAACAGGCCGAACAACAGCTGCAACTGTTGAAACAGGTGCTGCAACGCGATGTGGATGTAGTGGCCGTTAGCCAGCAAGTGAGGCAGTACATGGACTATTCGTCGCGACTGCAACTGCTGCATTACCTTTTTGGGATTGCCGGCGCCGACAATACCTATAATCCAAAGGAGGTTGAAATGGTGTTGCGCATTGCCCAATTGCTTGGTATTCGTCAGCCGGATGTCGAAAGCGTGAAGGCAATGTTTGTAAAAGACACCCAAAGTGCATACAAAATACTTGAAATTCAGCCCGATGCCAGTGATGAAGAAGTAAAAAAAGCGTACCGTAAAATGGCACTCAAATTCCATCCCGATCGCGTTGCTCACCTTGGTGAAGATGTTCAGAAAGCTGCAAATAAGAAGTTCCAGGAATTGAATGCCGCCTATGAAGCCGTGAAGAAGGAGCGTGGCATGGTATAGTAACGATTCCTTATCAGAATAACCAACATATCCGTAAATCTGCCACATTTTGATCAAACCGGAAGAACTTGGTAAACTTGCCGCGAAAAAGAGGCCCGAAAATAAGGTGTTCTTCAGTCGCTTATCACGATATGACAAGCGAAAGCTCGATGAACTGTTTCATGATCTTCACGCGGAGGTATTCGAACAAACCGACTGCCTTGCATGCGCCAACTGCTGCAAATCGCTCGGCCCAAGGATAACGGATGCCGATATCAGGCGGGTTTCTAAATCGTTGCATATCAAACCATCACAATTTACTGATGATTTCCTGCGCATTGATGAAGACGGGGATTATGTGTTCAAATCTATGCCCTGTCCTTTTCTGCAATCCGATAACCGTTGCAGGATTTATGACGACCGTCCCGCAGCCTGCCGCGAATATCCGCACACCAACAGGCCACGAATGTACCAGGTACTTGATCTTACGAAACGAAACATCGAAACCTGCACGGCAGTGTTCAGCATTGTCGAAATGATGAAGCAGAAACTTGATTGATGCTTTTCGGCGTTTGCCCTGAGTTTACCGCCATTCACCGATTTTCGTTGGTTTCGTGGAACCATATCAGGCTAAATTTGCTTCATCATAATAAAATAACCATGAAAAAAATATTCACAGGCTCATCAGCTATAGGCGTAATCGTTGTACTGTTTGGCGTTTTGCTTTTGGTGCGCAATGTTTTCAACCTCGACATCCCCATATTTACCATTCTGCTTTCAACCGCGCTTATTATTGGCGGTGTATTGATGATTCGCGGCAGTTTCCTTCAACGGGGTGAAGGAGCGCGTGTGCAGTTCGAGGACCGGCATTTTAGTTACCGGCCTGAAGAGCGCAATTACAGCGTTCAGTTTGGCGAAGGTACCCTCAACCTCAAAGGCCAGAGGCCCGACGCAAATATTGCTCTTTCGGTAGAATGTTCGTTCGGAAAAATGAGAATCATCGCCGACCGCGAAGTGCCGCTTATGATCACCGGGAAATCGTCGTTTGGCGAATTACGTGGCCCTGATCTGAAAACCGCATCATTTGGCGATTACACATATATGTCGCCCGATTACAATCCTTCGCAGCCCGGTTTTACGATCAATGCCAATGTCTCCTTCGGCGAACTGGAAGTTCTGTATGTGTAATGTTTGCGTTACCTCACGAACCTCAGAAAAGTGCCGAGTGGCAGGCGTTTCGCGAATTTATCACAAAGATAGAGCTCGCCGTATTCTTTGGTGCCGGTATTACTGAAGTGAGAATTCACAAGGTTATCGGCAACCAATGCTGAGAATCCGATTGAGTACATGTTAAGAATAAGGAAGGCGTTCTCGTTTTCGAGCAATTGACTGCACAGGTGCATCATTTCGGGGAGGCTATCGTCGAGCACCCACTTCTCGCCTTCGGGACCACGGCCGTAAGCAGGCGGGTCAAGGATGATACCGGAGTATTTGCTGCTACGCCGTACTTCACGTTGCACAAATTTCAATGCATCTTCAACCACCCAGCGGATATGATCGAGCCTGCTCAATTCCATGTTTTCGCGCGCCCAGGTAACCACCGGCTTCACCGAATCGACATGCAGTACGTCGGCGCCTGCAGCCCTTGCCGCCAGCGATGCACCGCCGGTATAGGCAAATAAATTGAGCACTTTCGGTGTTTTCACCTGTAACGACCTGATCGTTCTATAGGTAAAATTCCAGTTTTCGGCCTGCTCCGGAAATACGCCAATATGCCGGAATGCCGTGAGCCCCAGTCGCATTTGTATTTTAAACTCACCGGCGGCATACCCGAATTCCCATTGCTCGGGCATTCCTTTCTTTAAAATCCATTTTCCTTTCTCAGGATCGTTTTTTTCCTTGCGGAATTCGGCATTCGACAAATTATTCCACTCACTGCGCTTTAGCGAACATTCCCACAAAGCCTGTGGCTCAGGGCGAATGAGCACATATTTGCCAAAGCGTTCGAGCTTTTCAAATCCGCCCGAATCGATCAGTTCATAATCACGCCAGTTTTCGGGAGTGAGAAGTTGCATAGGAGAGTGAAAGAATATTCTGATGGTGAGCGTTACAATCTTCCGTCCACAAGGTTTTTATTAATAGTACCCTTTATGTCGAACAAAACGGTATTTCCGTTTTTAAGTTTTAACAGGTCTAATTCACGGAATTCCTTATGAGCCACAGCAAACACTATGGCGTCATATTTCTTGCCGTTCGCAAGCGAAGGCAATGTCTCAACGCCATATTCGTGTTTTACCTCCTGCGGATCTGCCCAGGGATCGTAAACATCAACATTGCAGCCAAAATCTTTCAGTTCATTGATAACGTCAATCACTCGGCTGTTGCGGATATCAGGGCAGTTTTCCTTGAAAGTGATGCCGAGCACCAGTACATTGCTTCCGGCGATGGTATGCCCTTTGTGGATCATCAGCTTTATAGTACGATTGGCCGAATAGAAGCCCATATCGTCGTTGAGGCGACGCCCGGCAAGAATGATCTCAGGATTATAACCCAATTCCTGTGCTTTGTGTGTGAGATAATAGGGGTCAACGCCGATACAATGCCCGCCTACAAGCCCGGGTGAAAAGGGGAGGAAGTTCCATTTGGTACCTGCTGCCTGCAGAACCTCGTGTGTATCGATATTCAACTTGTTGAATATCAATGCTAATTCGTTCACAAAAGCAATATTGATATCCCGCTGCGAGTTTTCAATCACTTTTGCTGCTTCAGCTACCTTAATGCTCGATGCAAGATGGGTGCCGGCAACAATGATCATTTTATAAAGATCATCAACTTTTTTGGCTACTTCGGGTGTTGAACCGGAGGTTACTTTTTTAATTTTTGTGACATTATGCTCCTTGTCACCGGGATTGATACGCTCCGGCGAATAACCGCAATAGAAATCAACATTGAACTTCAGCCCGCTGAACTTTTCGAGGACCGGAACACACTCTTCCTCGGTTGCACCGGGGTAAACAGTTGATTCATAAATTACTATATCACCTTTTTTGAGCACCTTACCAACTGTTTCCGATGCTTTTACAAGTGGAGTCAGGTCAGGCCTCTTATATTTATCAATAGGCGTAGGGACGGTCACGATAAAGTAATTGCAGTCTCTGATTTGATCGAGGTCGCTGGTGTAGGTCAGGTATTTGGCCGCTGCAAGGTCTTCGTCCGAAGTTTCGAGCGTGCGGTCGTGTCCGTTTTCCAGTTCGCTGATCCTGGTTTTATTGATATCGAAACCTTTAACAGGCAGTATCTTGCCAAATTCAACCGCCAAAGGCAGTCCAACGTATCCAAGCCCTATGAGGGCAATTTTTATTTCACTCATTTTGAAAAGCAGATTATAGTTGATTAGTATTGTGAAAAGTATCTTACTTGTTTAATTGTTCAAAGTTGCAAAGGTGACTTAACCGGGGCATCAGGCCTGCTTCGGCCTGTTCTGTGGACTGAGGTTAAATTTTTCGGGGTGCCTGGCAATTGCATCCATATAAAATGCCTCAATCTCCTTTATATCCTTTTCGTAATTGCCGGTCGGATAAAACGCCGGGCCGATGCCGACAACTTTTTTACTGTAATCGAGAATGCCGAGCATAATGGGAACTTTTGCATGTTCGGCAATGTAGTAAAAGCCTCTTTTCCAATGAAGTACGAGGCTGCGCGTGCCTTCGGGGGTTATCGTTATTACCAGTTCATCCTGATGACTGAACATTTCACCAACCTGATGCACAATGTTGCTGCTTCGCGAGCGATCAACCGGGATGCCGCCAAGGGCTTTTACAATAAGCCCCAGTGGGAAAAAGAAAGCTTCCTTCTTGATGAGGTATTTTGCCCTGACCCCAATAGTCATATAGCCGAAAAAGCCTACAAAAAAATCCCAGTTGCTGGTGTGTGGCGCTACAATTACCACGCACTTTTTAATATCGGGAGGCAGATTTCCCGTGGTCTTCCAACCGAAAAGGTTTAATACAAATCGTCCGAATTTCTTTCGCATAGTTATATTTCAGGCTTAAACCCGGGTGAAACATAGTTTTCCATAGTAAGGCATGTGGCGGATGAAAATGCAATGCCGCAAGCGATCAGTTTGTTCCAGTCAGCGCGGGTGAATGCCGATGGATGTTGTTTCGTGAGTCCGCCGTTGACAAGGCCATAAATCAAACCGGCGGTAAAATTATCGCCGGCGCCGATTGTTGACACAGGATTAATTGCTGGCGTCATGTATGAATTCCGGAATTCCGGTGTATAAAGAAGCACTTCCTTTTCGCCTTGTGTAATGACAAGGAAAGGGCAATATGGTCTGAGCAACTCATAAATTTCATCAGGATCATTGGTACCGGCAAGGAATTCGAAATCTTCGTGCGAACCTTTTACCAGGTTCGACATCTGCATATTTTCGTAAAACTTTTCCCTTACTGAGGGCATATCAGCCAGGTGATGCTTGCGCACATTGGGGTCAAAAACAATAAAAGTACCACATGACCTGGCTTTTTCAGCGATGCGAAGCACATGCTGCCTGCGCGAAGGTTTTACGGAATAAAACGAGCCGAAAGCCAAAACATCACCGGTGCTGAATTCAGGCAGGTCAATATCAGGCAGAACTTCAGGCTGGTGATGGTAGAATGTATAGGAAGCATTCAGGTTCTCATCAAGAAATGCAAGTGCAATGGAGGTATTGTAATCACTATATGTTACCGTGAACACCGTCGATACATGGTTTATTTCCAGCGATCTATCAATGATATTTCCGGGTTCATCAAGGCCAAACTCACTGATGAAATGTACATTACCTGAAGTACGGCCCAGGGCGACAGCCGTGTTGAGCATACTGCCGCCTGCAATACAGCTTACGGGGCTGCCATCCTTAAAAAGGACATCGAGAACAGTTTCGCCTAATGTGAAAATCTGAGCCATCGCAAATAGTTCCGTTATCAGCCGTCCAACCCTAAATCCAGTTGATCTTTCAGTGTTTTAATGAGCGGCGCTTTTTCAATCATCTGCTCATATTTGTCTTTATCGGAATAGGGTTTCCTGGTTTCTTCAACTTGCTCTTTCACTGTAGTTTCAACATTTAGCAAGTCATTGCTGAGGGTATCTTTCAGGAAAATGAAGAGATCCGATTTGTTACGGTTGAATTCTGCTTCGAGCACCCGGTTCTCAAGTTCAAGATGGATGGTTCCTTCTTCGCCGAGGGTTGGTTCATGGCCCGAAAGTGCAGCATAGAGCAGGGTTGACGATTCTTTGATGCTTGCAGCAAACTTATTCCAGGCATCGGATAACTGATCCTGTGTAAACGGGCTGTTTCTTTTCCCATCCGATTCAGCCTTCTTTTGATCGCTCTGTGCCTGCGAAATGGCAGATTTAATTGAAAGCGAAACCGGCCCCATAGCTCGTGCCTGGGCAGGTTTGGTCGAAGCGAGGGCAGGAATCTCAGCGGTTTGAGGCTCGGGATTTGGTGTGGTTTTTATTTCTGTAACTTGTTGTGGTTGCTCCTTAACCGAAGTAACAAGTTGAGCTGCAGGCTCTTCGGCTTTTGCAGGCTCTGGTTCGGTTTTGATAATTTCAGGCGCTGGCTGCTCAGCTGCTTTTGTTGTTACCGGCTCTTCCTTTGATACAACGGGTATTTCAGCCTGCGCGGGGGCTGCAGGGGCTGCGGGTTTAATTACTGAAAGTTGGCAAAGGCGAATAAGCGTAACCTCAATGAGCAGTCGTTTATTATTCGAAGTACGGTAGTTAATATCGCATTTGTTATTGATATCGAGCGCGTTAATGATAAAATCGAGTGGGCATTGTTTTGTTTGCGACAAATAGCGGTTGCGAATGCTTTCGCTGGTTTCGATCAGCTTTGCAGTTGATGAATCGCGGCACATCATCAGGTTGCGGAAGTGATCGCCAAGTCCGGTTATAAAATGCTGTCCTTCAAATCCTTTTTCAATGATCTCATTAAAAAGCAGTAATGCATTTTGAATATTGCCGGTAAGCATGTAGTCGGTCATCCTGAAGTAGTACTCATAGTCAAGAACATTCAGGTTATCGATCACAAGCTGGTAGGTAATGGTTTGATTTCCAAGGCTTACCATCTGGTCAAACATCGAAAGTGCATCCCTAAGGGCGCCATCGGCTTTCTGAGCGATGATGTGCAAAGCCTCGGGTTCAGCATTTACATTTTCGCTCTGTGCAACCCATGCAAGGTGTTTTGCTATATCGTCAACTGTAATGCGCTTGAAATCAAAAATCTGGCAACGGCTCAGGATAGTTGGCAGGATCTTATGTTTTTCCGTAGTAGCCAATATAAAAATGGCATACGAGGGCGGTTCTTCCAGCGTTTTGAGGAAAGCATTAAAAGCCTGCGACGACAGCATATGAACCTCATCAATGATGTACACCTTGTATTTCCCCATTTGCGGAGGTATGCGAACCTGCTCTACCAGGTTGCGGATATCGTCAACACTGTTGTTCGATGCAGCATCAAGTTCGTTTATGTTGAAAGATGCCGAATTATTGAAGGCTTTACAGAAATCACATTCGTTGCAGGGTTCCAAACTTGGGCTAAGGTGCTGGCAATTAATCGTTTTTGCAAGTATTCGGGCACATGTAGTTTTCCCGACGCCACGCGGGCCGCAAAACAGAAATGCCTGCGCTACCTGGTTGTTACGGATGGCATTTTTGAGTGTCGAAGTAATCGCCTGCTGCCCTACAACAGAATCGAAGGTCACTGGCCTGTACTTGCGTGCCGATACAATGAAATTTTCCATCAGGATATGCTATCTTTCTATAAATCAATTACTTGAATAGCCTTTACATGAGGCCTCTTCATCTCCAAAAGTACGATAAAAAGCCATATTTCCAAACCTGTTTCGCACCAACCCACTATATATAGCCGGCACTTTGGTAGCCTTGAAATTATGATGGCAAAATGCCTAAATTGCAGTCAATTCTGTCCAATCATTCAAGCAATGGATTTAAAAACGATGTATCCCCCTTCTGAACCTTGTTCATGCGAAACCTGTGTAAGCTACTGTAAGCGCCCCGGTTGGTGGACACCCGAAGAAGCTGAAAAGGCCATTGAATGTGGTTTTGCCGGCAGGATGATGCTCGAGATCGCCCCCGAATTCAACTTTGCAGTACTATCGCCGGCTTTTAAAGGAAACGAGCTGCAATATTCCAGCCGGGTTTTTGCCGATAACGGTTGTACCTTCCTGATGAACAAGCGCTGCGAGCTTTTTAATACCGGATTTCAGCCGCTCGAATGCCGTTTTTGCCATCACAAGCGCCAGGGGCAGGGCAAAATGTGTCACCATGATATTGAAATACTATGGAATACCGAAAAAGCCAAGCGTATTATTGTACGCTGGGGAAATAACACAGGTTTCTGGCTAAAGCAGGGACTCGACGTTCATGAGAGGAAACGATCCTGAGTTTATAAACGAATCCTTTTTACCAGGCTATAATGATTAGGGAGTTTCAGTTCACTCTCATTTTCTCTACTTTTGTTTCAGAATGTTTTGACAATGCTGGTACTCGTACCAAAAATAACCAATAGGCTGAAGTATATCTTCGACTTACTCCTGGGCGACCTGCTGGGTGTTGATGTTTCATTTACTACATCAGAGAATGAATATCGTGCGTTCGAAAATGCTAAGTTTGCTTATGGTGTTGCATTGAACGACGGAGGCCTCTATTTTGCCTCTAACAGGCTCTTGTTCGAGACCGGTATTGCCTCGTACGAAGTTTCGTACTTTGACTTTTCAGGTTCCGGGGCTTTTTTTGCTGTTTACCATAAAGCATCAGCTCTGCCTTTCGATGTTTTCGCGGCATCATTCTTCCTGGTTTCGCGTTATGAAGAATACCTGCCGCATATGCGCGATGAGCACGGGCGTTTCAGGGCATCGCAGAGTGAAGCATACAAGCATGGGTTTTTACGCAAACCCCTTGTAAATTTATGGTCGCTGGAGCTGAAGAAAATTTTTGAAAAATGGTTTCCGGAAACAGAATTTAAGCTGCCAAAATTCAAATACCAGGCAACTGTTGATATTGATGCGGCATTTGCATACAAGCACAAAGGATTAACAAGGGCATTGGGCGGATTTGTTAAGGCTTTAAGATTGAACGATTACAGGGAGTTTAAGGAACGCCTGGATGTTTTGCTGAATCGAATCCCCGACCCCTTTGATACCTATAAACTGCACCTGGCCCTACAACAAAAATATTCCCTAAAGGTTATCTTCTTTTTCCTGCTCGCCGATTATGGTCCCAACGACAAGAACATACCGGTTCATAACCGTTATTTCAGGCAGGTAATCCGCGAACTGGCCGACTATGCTGATATAGGAATCCATCCTTCCTATGCTTCGGCTGAAAAGCCAGGTGTTTTACAACAAGAGATCACCAGGCTATCGAATATTTTGCACCGCGAAATAACCAAAAGCCGGCAGCATTTTCTCAGGCTCGAAATGCCGCTTACCTACCGAAATCTCATAAACTGCGATATTACTGAAGATTATACAATGGGCTATGCCGAAGAACCGGGATTCAGGGCATCAATCTGTACGCCTTTCAGTTTTTTTGACCTCGACCTCGATACCAAAACCTCGTTGAAGATATTTCCGTTTGCTGTTATGGACGGAACACTCAACGATTATATGAACCTTACACCGGCTCAGGCCATTGATGTTATCAGCGGGCTCATAAAAGAAGTGAAGACTGTGGGAGGCACTTTTATCAGCCTTTGGCATAATAGTACGCTGAATGATAAAAATCACTGGAAAGGATGGCTCACTGTTTATGAAGAAATGATTAAGACGGCTGTAACCAGCCGATAAATTGGCATTATCAAGTGATTAAGCACCTAACCAACGACCTCATCGACAGGGAACAATGGGATGCCTGCATCAATCGGGCTGTGAACGGTTATGTGTATGCATACTCCTGGTACCTCGATATTGTTTGCCCCGGCTGGGAAGCCCTAGTTGAAGACGATTACTCCGCTGTGTTTCCGCTGCCGTCAGCGCTGAAGTATGGAATAGCCTATTGCATTCAACCTTATTTTACACAGCAATTGGGGCTGTTTTCGGTAGCACCCTTGTCATCCGGTGTGGTTGAATCATTCATACAGGCAATTCCTGCAAAATTTAAGTATATTGATCTTAATTTCAATACATTAAATAACATTAAAGATGAACGGCGCCTGGTCATCCCTATGGCTGATTATGAATTGGACCTGATTGCTGAATATGAAAAAATTGCCGCCGCTTTTTCATCCAATCTGAGCCGTAACCTGAAAAAGGCTGCAAAATGCTGCCTCACACTGGTTAAGAATGTTAAGCCTGACGATGTTGTTCACTTGTTTCGTAACAACAGGGGACAAAGGCTCAGCCATCTTGGTAATAAGCAGTATTTTCTGCTTACACGACTCATTTATGCATGTATTTATAAAGGAATTGGCGAGGTGTGGGGAACATATGATGAGCACAACCAGCTTTGTGCCGGAGTGGTTTGGCTGAGAAGCAACAACAGGATCATCTTCTTGTTTTCGGGGCTTTCGCAACAAGGGCGGCAATGTGGAGCGATGCCTTTTCTTATAGATTCAATGATCAGGCAGCATGCCGGAACGCCGGTAATCCTCGATTTCGAAGGTTCGAACGACGAGGATTTAGCCAGGTTTTATGCAGGTTTTGGTTCAAAAAGAGTAACCTATCATCGTATCATCATGAACAGACTGTCAGTATTCGGACAAATTGGCCTCCGGTTTGTCAGGTCGTTGAGAAAATTGAGATAGAAACTGCCATTGTCCCGGCGGTAATATTAATTGAGTATTTTTGCAATGCCAAATTTTATTGATTTCTAATAATTTACCTGCAGCAAATGGTTATAAATCTTGGAACACGCCAGTCAATAGTAAACCAAATGGTTTCTGAACTCAGGGATGCCACTGTGCAGCAAGACAGTATGCGTTTCAGGCGAAACCTTGAACGGATGGGCGAGATTTTTGCATACGAGATAAGTAAAAAGTTAGAGTACGAAACCAGAGAAGTCATCACTACGCTGGGAACAGCTATGGTTCCTGTACTAAAGGAATATCCTGTACTGGGGACCATTCTGCGTGCCGGACTACCCTTGCATCAGGGATTGCTTAATGTTTTTGATAAATCGGAAAACGCTTTCGTATCGGCGTTTCGCGAACACCGTAAAGAAGACGAATTCGCTGTTCAAATTGAATACATCTCATCGCCTGATCTCACAGGCCGCGTTCTTCTGCTTGCCGATCCCATGCTGGCTACCGGGCATTCGCTTCTTCATTCAATCAGGGCATTGCAGAACAATGGTAAACCATCCCATACACATATCGTTAGTGTTATGGCCAGTGTGCAGGGAATTGAGTTCCTTCAGAAGTCGTTGCCTAAGGCCGGATATACCATCTGGGTCGGCGCCATTGATGATGAACTTACGGCACATGGTTACATAGTGCCCGGATTGGGCGATGCCGGCGACCTCGCCTATGGGAAAAAGGCATAATTTTTGTACTGATCAGTTTGGCAAACAATATTTCCGGAAGGCTGCAACTTTTCGTTAGGGGATGCGTTTTACTACCTGGTAGACCAATTTCATGAATTCTTTTGTAAAATTTTTACTCATTATTGCTACCGGAAGCATCAAATTCCTGTTTGCTCCTCCGCTCTCATTTGGCTTTGGCTTTAACTTCCTTCAAACATGGGCTTTTACCTCGGTTGGTGGTGTTCTTGGTGTTTTGTTCTTTTTCTTCCTTGGCCGGTTCATACTTAAACTCTATTCAAAATATTACAGGCAGGCATTTAAAGATAAAGTGCATCAATTTGCCGACAGCATTGGTAAATTGCATCTGGCCGAAAAGTTTTTCCCAAAAAAATCAAAGAATTTTACCTGGCAGAACAAGCTCATCGCCAGGATCAAAAAGCGCTGGGGTTTTATAGGTATTGTCATTCTTACACCTGTGCTGTTTTCAATACCAATCGGCACCTTGCTCGCCTTGAGCCTTTACTCCGACAGGAAATATCTTCCGCTGTACTTATCGGCCAGCGTAGTGGCGTGGTCATTGGTACTTTCTTCATCTATAGCAATTTTCTGACTTTTTCACAGGGCGGGCAAATTCGTTCAACCAGGGTTTGTATTTTACTGCATTTGTTTTCGATACATGTAATTTGTTAATTTTACATTCCTGAAAAAGGAACTTTGTTCCATGTTGCTTAGATGGTATTGTTTTCCCGTTTTTAATCTTTAATTATAAAGAATGGCCGGTACATTTTTTTCGGGTCTTGTTTACGAAAATGTCCGCATATCGCTCGGTTCAATCCGGAGTCATATGCTTCGAACAGTGCTCACGGTTCTTATCATTGCATTCGGAATTATGGCGCTTGTTGGAATCCTTACCAGCATTGATGCCATAAAGTATTATCTGAACGATAATTTCCAGATGATGGGTGCGAACACGATTACCATTCGCAACCGTTCGATGCAGGTTCATTTCGGTGGCAGGCCACAGAAAGCCAAGTTTTTCAGGGAAATTACCTTCGACGAGGCTATGCGCTTTAAGCAGGAATACCAGTTTCCGGCCAGTACCTCAGTTTTTCTATTTGCCACCAATACGGCCACAGTCAAGTTCTCGTCCAATAAAACGAATCCCAATATTCCTGTTATTGGTTCTGATGAGGATTATATTGCCACATCGGGTTATGAGCTTGAAAAAGGCCGGAATTTCACTCCTTCGGAAGTGTATTATGGGGCAAATGTGGTAATAATAGGCAGCGATATTGTAAAACGTGTTTTTAAAAACAACGAAGAGCCCGTTGGGCAGTTTGTGAGTATTGGCCCTGGGCGATACCTGGTGATTGGTGTGTTAAAGGAGAAAGGATCAAGCCTGGGGTTTAATCCTGATGCCATTACATTAGTATCGATCAATAATGTGCGTGAGAAATTCCCGCGCCCCAATGCCAGTTATTCTATCAACATTACCACCAGCGACGGAACACTGCTCGATGCTGCTGAAGGCGAAGCTGCAGGGCTGCTGCGTATAATACGCAAACAGGAGGTTGGCGAGGAAGACAGTTTCGATATGTCAAAAAGCGACAACCTTGCCAATATGCTTTTCGAGAACCTTAAATACCTGAGACTCGCAGCTACGATCATCGGAATTATTACGCTGGTAGGAGCGGCAATTGGGCTGATGAATATAATGCTCGTTTCGGTAACAGAGCGGACGCGCGAAATAGGTGTGCGTAAAGCAATTGGCGCAACTCGCCGCACAATTCGTAACCAGTTCCTGGTTGAGGCAGTTGTTATTGCTCAAATAGGAGGGGTACTTGGAATAATTTTCGGTATCGGCATAGGCAATGCACTTTCACTTGCCATCGGTAGCAGCTTTATTGTACCCTGGCCCTGGATTATTCTTGGAGTTACATTGTGCTTCCTCGTTGCCTTAGTTTCAGGAATTCTGCCGGCAAACAAAGCCGCGAATCTCGATCCTGTTGATTCGCTCAGGTATGAGTAAATAGGCAGATACGTTATTTTGCCCGGCTATCGTAAATGCCCATTCCTACAAGTTGGTCATACGTGGTTCCCCTTTCTCGCTGGTACACCAGTATCGTGTATGTGTTCTGTGTTTCGGAATGGTTGCCTTCAATATATCCCATGTCGGCTACCGGTGATTGGTTGGGCAGATACATATAGGCAAAATTGTAGTATCCCTGTTTAAGTTTTAATACAGCCTCGTAACCGCGGCGGTTAAAGTTGTAATGCATAAGGTTGCCGCTGTTGAATTGCCAGCCGTTGAATGCCCCGCCGATGTAAACCTGCCCGTCAGCAACAGGTGCGTCGTATCGGATAAAAAATCTCACATCCGCATATTCGCCCATGGTTTCTACTGTTGGCTGGTCTTCGGTACGCAGTAAGAACCGTCCGTCGATATCCTGGTTGTTGATGTAAACTTTGTAAGACCTTCGTTCCGTATCCCAAAGAGTCACCAGGTAGGTACTGTCGTTCATCTCAATGTGCCGCACATTGCCTGCAACGGTCTGCACACTTTTCAAATCGAGAAACCTGAATTCATTGCCGGCATCAAACTGGTTACTGCCATTGTCAAACGAATAGTCGAGCATATCGCCGCGTACCATAAAAGGTTTGAGAGTGGTAAGTGCATTATCCCAGCGGTAATTCTGCAATACTGTCACATGTATATCCTGGTATGGTGAATCAACGCGGTATCCGGCTGAATTAACCGTGAAATCAATTTCCTGCCGGGTTTCAAAATCTTCAATGGTTGATGCTCTTGTTACCGAAGCATTAACGGCAAAACGCGAATCAACTACCATAAACCTGCGGGTTAAAATCGGGATTTCATCACCGCGGCTGTTTTTTTTATAAACCTTCAGAATATAATTGCCCGAAAGCATGATTTTCATCCTGTCGTTTGGCAGTGTAAGTTGGTAATGTGTGTAATGCTGTAAAGTGTTGAAAGCGAATGCATAGTCTTCTATTGCATCCTCCTGGAGGCCTTCGATATACTCATTTGCCCAGATGTCGGAGTTCTTCCAGTTTGCGTCGCAATGCACTATTGTGTATAAATATGGTTCAATGTTGGCGTTAAGGTCATCAAATTCGAGATGCAGCGTTTCACCACTGTTAAGATTTATGAAAGGAGATGATAACTCGGTTTCTGACTGCCGGAAAACTACCGATCGAATTTGTTTCTGGTAAATAACATCTTCATTCCTCAGGAAGTTGTCGGCAAAGTAGTTTACCGTATCCTTATCATGACCGCTGAAAGTTCTATCGTCTCGCATTGCTACAGGAACAGAAGCTAATATGGTTGTAGTAGCATAGCAAGCAATTACAAATGAAAACAACAGGCCAAGTATTCGAAATCTTCTCATACCAAAGGTTTTTGCAAAGTTACTGCGTATTTCCTGAAATTTTTATGTACAATTCCTGTTCCAATTCGTATTCAATTGTCTTATATTTGTCGTATATCGACGAGCAAACAAAACATTTTTCTGTTAGTTGCACTTGTAAACATCTAAAAGTCTATATATTTTTGACGCTAAATAAAAACGCTGCAACAGTTTATTAACAATGCCTTATGGCTGAAACTAAAAGAATCAAAAAGGGCCTCAATATCAACCTGTTAGGGGAGGCTCAAAAAAAGATTGCCAAAATTGAGGTTTCTGAATTTGCTCTTAAGCCAACCGATTTTAATGGTATTTTTCCGCGGTTGCTTGTTAAAGAAGGTGATCAGGTGAAGGCCGGGACATCCGTTTTCTGCGATAAGTACCGTGAACAGATCAGATTCTCCTCTCCGGTTAGCGGTAAAATTGAAGAAATCAGGCGTGGCGACAAGCGTATTTTGCTTGAAGTCGTCATAAAAGATGATAAAGCCGGTGATTATGAGGATTTTGGCAAAACAGATATAGCCTCTGCCGATCGGGGTAAAATCAAAGAGAACCTGCTGAAAAGTGGTGTCTGGCCTGTAATTCGCCAGCGGCCGTACAATGTCATTGCCAACCCCGACGACACACCACAGGCTGTCTTCATCTCAGGTTTTGATTCGGCACCCCTGGCGCCGGATTATGGTTTCACACTGAAAGACGATCTGGTTGATTTTCAGGCAGGTGTGAATGCAATGGCAAAGCTTACCGATGGTAAAGTCTTTATCGGAGTTCCGGCAACCGATCATCCCCTGGCAGGTGTTAAAAATGCTGAAATCACTTGTTTCGAAGGCCCGCACCCTGCCGGAAATGTAGGAATCCAGATTCATCACATACAGCCGTTGAATAAAGGCGACCTGGTGTGGACGGTTAACCCTCAGGATGTGGTTATTATCGGGAGGCTGTTTACACAAGGTCGCTATAATCCATCGATTGCTGTTGCAGTTACCGGATCCGAAATAAAAGAACCTCAATATTATAAGGTAAATAAAGGTGCCCTGGTAAGTACTTTGTTATCTGATGAATTGAAGAATTCAGGTAAACGCATCATCAGCGGTAATGTGCTCACCGGTGAAAAAGTCAGTTATTCGGGATACCTGGGCTTTTATCATAACCAGGTTACAGTAATTCCCGAAGGCAACTACCATGAGTTTTTCGGATGGGCATTACCGGGATTCGGTAAATTCAGCTTCTCAAAAGCCTTTTTCTCCTGGGCACACGGAACAAGGAAATACCGCCTTGATACCAACCTGCACGGAGGTCTGCGCTCATATGTTATGACCGGCCAATACGAAAAAGTTCTTCCAATGGATATTCTGCCAATGCAACTTATTAAAGCATGTCTGGCTGAGGACATTGACCTGATGGAAAAACTCGGCATCTATGAAGTTGATGAGGAAGACTTTGCGCTTGTCGAATTTATTGATACTTCAAAAACCGAAATACAATCCATCATCCGCAAAGGCATCGACCTAGTTCGCAAAGAGATGAGTTAACCGGGAATTTTTTCCTGAGGCAGCAAAAAACATCAGCAAAGATCACTACACTCAACCATTTCCATACATAGGATTTCACAGGATAAGAATGAAAGCTCTACGCAATTATCTCGACAAGATTAAACCACGGTTCCAGGAAGGAGGGAAGCTCGAAAAGTTACATTCCACTTTCGATGCTTTTGAAACATTCCTTTTTGTGCCCGATAAAACCACGTTTAAAGGCAGCCATATCCGCGACAGCATTGACCTGAAACGTACAATGACGGTTGTGTTGCTGGCCTTGATGCCAGCGTTGCTATTTGGTATCTGGAACGTGGGTTATCAGCATTCGCTGGCATTTGGCAAGGATGCCGGGTTCTGGCAGATTGCAGGATTTGGCCTCATGAAAGTTTTACCCATCATTGTGGTATCATATGTATCAGGTCTTGCTGTAGAGTTTATTTTTGCTCAATACCGCAAGCACGAAGTCAACGAAGGCTTCCTTGTTTCGGGTATGCTGATACCTTTGGTGATGCCGCCCGATATCCCTTTGTGGATGGTTGCCGTCTCAACGGTATTTGCCGTTATTCTGGGTAAGGAAGCATTCGGCGGAACAGGAATGAATGTTTTTAACCCGGCTTTACTTGCCCGGGCTTTCCTGTTTTTCGCTTACCCGGCTTCAATGACCGGCGATACAACCTGGACAGCCGGCCTTGCCAATGGTGAAGGAATTGCCGATGGCTATTCAGGCGCCACACCTTTATCCAATGCTGCAGCCGAACTTGTTGATAAAATACCTTCCGTTTCCGACCTGTTTTTTGGATTCATACCCGGTTCTATCGGCGAAACATCAAAGTTAGCGATAATTATTGGTGCTGTTATTCTGATCCTTACAGGAATCGGCAGTTGGCGAATCATGCTTTCAGGATTGTTGGGTGGCGTGACCATGACGTTAATTTTCAATGCATTTGCCGCCAATAAATACATGACCATCGATCCGCTAACACAAATTCTGATGGGCAGTTTCCTCTTCGGGATGGTTTTTATGGCTACCGACCCGGTAACTGCCGCTCAAACCAACAAAGGAAAATGGATCTACGGATTCCTTGCGGGTTTCTTCGCCATTATGGTCAGGGTGTTTAATCCCGCATACCCCGAAGGAACCATGCTGGCAATCCTGCTCATGAATACTTTTGCGCCGCTTATTGACCACTATGTTATTGAAGCCAATATCAAACGCAGGTTGAAAAGGGCAAATGCAGTTGTTAAAACGAAATAGGGACAATGAGATATGGAACATAGCAATAAATACATTTTTATCTACTCGCTGGTGATGGTTGTTTTGGTAGCAGTGGCCCTTACCATTGTTGCCGTGCAACTGAAACCGGCACAGGATAACAACATTCGCATCGAAAAAATGCAGAATATCCTGTCATCAGTTAATATTCCAATCACGGGTGTGCCGAAGGGCGATGTCATTAATGTTTACAATAAGTACATTAAGACTGCTTTTGCGGTGAATGTTGCCGGTGAAATTTGCGAAACCGATGCCGAAAAGGTTTTTAAAATTGAAATGGCCAATGAATTGAAAAAGGAGCCTGCACAGCAGCAACTGCCAGTGTTTGTAGCCGTGCTGGATAAAGGCGACTCGGCTTACATTGTGCCTTTGCGTGGCAAAGGGCTATGGGGCTCAATATGGGGATACATTTCCTTCAAGACCGATTACAATACCGTTGAAGGCTGTATCTTCGACCATAAAAGCGAAACACCTGGACTGGGGGCCGAAATTAACCAGGAATGGTTCCAAAAACCTCTTTTCGGTAAGAAGATATTTGATGAAAAAGGAGAATTGGTTTCAATCGGAATTATGAAGAAAGGCCAGCCTAAAAACGAAGCCCACGATGTTGATGCCATTTCCGGTGGGACAATCACCAGCAAAGGGGTTCAAAAAATGATCAAGGATAACCTGACAAGCTACCAGGCTTACTTTAAAAAGCACTTAAAATCATGAGCGACGTAAAGGTAAAGAAAGAAAAAGATCCGTGGTTTTCGCCCAAAAACCTATCGCTGCTAAAAAAGCCCTTCAATATCGAAAATCCTGTTACGGTGCAGGTGCTCGGTATATGTTCCGCGCTTGCAGTTACGGTTCAGATGAAACCCGCTATAGTTATGGCACTCAGCGTTACCATTGTAACCGCGTTTTCAAACCTCATCATTGCGCTTATCCGCGATTCCATTCCTTCACGTATTCGCATCATTGTGCAGTTGGTTGTGGTTGCAGCATTGGTAATAATTGTTGACCAGATACTCAAGGCCTATGTGTACGACGTAAGTAAAAAGCTTTCAGTTTTTGTGGGGCTCATCATCACAAACTGTATCCTCATGGGTCGTCTCGAGGCTTTCGCCATGGCAAATAAGCCCTGGCCTTCGTTTATCGATGGTATAGGCAATGGGTTGGGATACGGTATTATATTGGTTACTGTGGCTTTTTTCCGCGAGTTGCTCGGGTCGGGCAAATTCTATGGCATGAAAGTGATTCCTGATGCCTTTTATAAAGCCGGCTATGTTGATAACGGGCTTATGATTCTGCCACCAATGGCACTCATGACAATCGGCATTATCATCTGGATACAACGCTGGAAGAAACCCGAACTGCAGGAAAAGAACTGATGATAATGATACTAAGTTTTAAAGGTAAATTGCTTAAAAATGGATAATTTATTCAACCTGTTTGTTCGAAGCATCTTCATCGATAATATGATTTTTGCATATTTCCTTGGGATGTGTTCTTACCTGGCGGTGTCAAAAACAGTTAAAACCTCTCTTGGTCTGGGTGTTGCCGTCACTTTTGTATTGCTGATAACAGCACCGGTTAACTGGCTGGTTGATACATATATGCTCAAAGCCGGAGCGCTTTCGTGGCTAAGTCCCCAACTTGCCGATCTCGATCTGAGCTACCTCAGTTTCCTGATTTTTATTGCCGTTATTGCTGCCATGGTGCAGCTGGTTGAAATGGTTGTTGAGAAATTCTCACCTTCACTTTATAACGCACTCGGAATCTTTCTGCCACTCATCGCTGTTAACTGCGCCATTCTTGGAGTTGCCCTTTTTGTGCAGGAACGCGAGTACGAAACCATTGGAGAAGTGACGGTATATGCCGTTGGTTCAGGAATTGGCTGGCTGCTTGCCATTGTTTCGCTGGCTGCCATCAGGGAAAAAATACGTTATTCAGCCGTTCCCAAACCATTAAAGGGACTAGGCATTGCTTTTATCCTCACCGGGCTTATGGCAATCGCATTTATGAGTTTTATGGGAATAAAAATCTGATGAAAGGCTTAAAACTGAGAATTACAAACCGGAATTGACCACAACATGATAACAACAACAATTTTATTACTGGGAAAACTTGCCGGGCCGCTCATTATCGGTACAACGGTGTTCCTGCTTGTCACCGTTCTGCTTGTAGCAATGCTGCTCTTAGCTAAAGCTAAGCTTGCACCGTCGGGGCCGGTAAAAATTACCATCAACGGTGAAAAAGAGCTCACGGTAAATGCAGGTTCGAGTTTACTCACTACCCTCGCAAATCAGAAACTGTTCCTGCCATCGGCCTGTGGAGGCGGAGGTACTTGCGGAATGTGTAAATGCCAGGTACTCGATGGTGGCGGGACAATCCTGCCCACCGAGGTTGGTTTTTTTACCCGTAAGCAACAACTCGACAATTGGAGATTAGGTTGCCAGGTGAAAGTGCGCGAACCACTTAATATTACGATTCCTAAAGAAGTTTTCGGAATTAAGAAATGGGAATGCGAAGTGATTTCGAACCACAATGTTGCCACTTTTATTAAAGAATTTGTGGTGAAACTTCCCGAGGGCGAATCGCTCGAGTTCCAAAGCGGAGGATATATACAAATTGATGTACCCAAAATCGAAGTGGATTTCAAAACCATGGATGTTGAGCCTGAATACCGCGAAGATTGGGATAAACTCAAAATCTGGGACCTTAAGATGAAGAATCCTGAAGAGATATTCAGGGCTTATTCAATGGCTAATCACCCTGCTGAAGGTAATATTATTAAGCTTAATATTCGTATCGCCACGCCGCCATGGGACAGGGCCAAAAACCAGTTTATGAATGTTAATCCCGGTATTTGTTCTTCATATATATTCTCGCGCAAACCCGGCGATAAAGTAACGATAAGCGGCCCGTACGGTGAGTTTCATATAAAACCCACCAAAAAGGAAATGGTATTCATTGGTGGCGGGGCTGGAATGGCGCCACTCCGCTCTATGATTTTCCACCTGTTTCAAACCGAGCATACCGACAGGCAGGTGAGTTTCTGGTACGGGGCAAGGTCGTTGCGCGAAACATTTTATGATGACGAATTCAAGGCTATCCAGGATAAAAATCCGAATTTCAGTTTTAACCTGGCACTTAGTGAACCACTGCCCGAAGACAATTGGAAAGGCTATACCGGATTTATTCACCAGGTTGTACTCGATAAATACCTGAGTAACCATCCCGAACCCGAAGAGATCGAATACTATCTTTGCGGACCGCCGATGATGAATACGGCTGTGTTTAAAATGCTCGACAATCTGGGTGTGCCTCCCGAAAATATCGCATTCGACGATTTCGGAGGTTAAGAAATCATCTTCCCGGCTACTTTCAGCCGGGATTTTTTTGTTGTCAGGAACACGATACACTTTTTTGAGTAATTTTCATCTCGAAAATCAACTTTGTCAAAGTATTAATCCCTACTAATATGTTACCATTCAGGCACTTGCTGATTACCTTCTGCTGCATATATGCAACGATTCTGATAGTTGGATGTTCCGGGAAACCTGTTATGGTAAAATTCTCGGGCGAAACCCAGGGAACCTATTATGCCATCACATACTTCGAAAAAAAGGCAAGTAACTACCAACAGCAGATTGACTCTCTTTTGCACCGTTTTGATTCATCGGCGTCGCTCTGGAAACCAAATTCATTGCTTTCAAAAATTAATAACAATGATTCAACCGCAAGAACGGATGAAACATTGGAAATCCTCTTCAGGAAATCGATGGAGATTTCGGAGCAAAGCAACGGCGCGTTTGATATCACAGTTGGGCCTTTGGTTTCAGCCTGGGGGTTTGGTTTTTCCGATCGGTTGAAAGTTGATAAACATATTGTTGACAGCCTGCTGCCATTGGTCAACTATAAGCATCTCACCCTCACAAACGGCAGAATTTTGAAACAGGATAACCGCATGAGGCTCGATTTTAACGCCATAGCACAAGGCTATGCGGTTGACCTTGTTGCACAGTTTCTTGAATCAAAAAAAATTAAATCATACCTTGTTGATATTGGAGGAGAAGTACTGGCAAAAGGTACAAAGCCTGATAAAACAGAGTGGAGCGTGGGAATTGAATTGCCTGCTGCCAGTGCTGATGATGAGCGCCAAGTGAAAGCAATTGTTTCACTCCACGATAAAGCTCTCTCAACATCGGGAAATTACAGGAAATATTACGAGGAAAATGGTGTGCGTTACTCTCATACTATTGACCCGTCCACAGGCTACCCGGTAAAGCATTCTGTGTTAAGTGTATCGGTGCTTGCTTCGGATTGCATGACTGCCGATGCATGTGCTACGGTCATGATGGTCAAAGGTCTTGAAAACTCTAAACCTTTCCTTGCCGCTCATCCCGGGCTTGAAGCCTATTTTATTTATTCGGATTCAACAGGGGCAATGCAAACATGGTACACGCCCGGATTTGGAAAACTTATCAAGGAAGAGTTATAAAAAAAATCCCGGACGGTGCCGGGATATAATAAGAAGTGGTAAGCGATCAGCTGTTGTTACAGGTGCTATCAGCGCTACCGCCACACGAACAGTCCATGGCTTTGCCCGTTTTGGGGTCAACACTGCTGCACGACTTCCTGAATTGGCCGTCACGTATAAAAAACATCCTGATTGCTATTCCGGCAAAAGCAATTCCTATGAGTATTGTAGCAACTAAGATGAGTTTGAGCATTTCGGTTCTGGTTTATCCGTGAGTTATTGGCTGCCTTTGGGTTTACGTCCGCGTCCGCCTTTGTCATTACCCGCCGGTAAATTATTGTATTGTTTGTATTTCAGTCCGATATAGCTCTTTCTGAAAAAGATGAAAGTATTGGTCTTGTCTAATTTCAGGTTCGATAAAATATTTTTATCGGAGGTATTTCGGAACTTACATACATAAACAGTAATATCGCTGATATGTTTAGGTTCCTCTGAGGCTTCGAGAAATTCTTTTACAAGTTCCTTGATAGTGCCGGTTTTTACGGTCTGCCATTTTTTGAGTGCATAGGTGCTTGTTTTTCCAATAGCAACCACTTCTTCGATACTGAGAATGGATGAGCGCAGCGATTCAATGTTCGGCGGGATGCGTGTTGTGCGCATCTTAAGCTCTTTGCATATTTCTGTCAGTTTCATCGGGTGGCCCACATCTTCGAGAATCTTGAGGATATGCTCCGACAGTTTTATGAGGGTGTTGCGGTTGAAAGTAATGGTTGTTTTATCAAATCCCAACCCGAATTCTTCCATAGCCATACGGCGGCAAATTTGTTTCAACCTGTCGTTGGTGGTTTGATGCGGGGATACGAACTTATTCAGAAAATCCTGTGCGTCAATCTGGTATGATTTCTCGATACGTTTCTCTTTTATCGTTTCAATGGCTGTAAAGTACTTCCTGAAGTCGAAGATTTCCTTGTACTTGCGGCTCACCAGGTAGTAATAGTTGTAATTGTTTTCCATATCCTGAAAAGCCATATAATAACGCTGGAAAGTACCTGCAAAAACAAGCCCGTAGAACTTGCCGGTAAACGATACACCTTCAAGTTTATTGATTTTGCTTACCAAATCATCATCAATCACCAGCAGTTCTTTTTTCAGATCGAGGTTGTAATCAAAGTGTTTTTCAATCGTGATAAAGCGCTGGGCGATTTTGTTGACAATGCTTTCAAGCTTTTCAGGTATTTTTTGGGCAATTTGCCGGACTCTTTCGCGGGTGATCCCATATTGGTCGCCTATGGATTGGAGGGTCCGTTTTTGCGAATCGTTAAAAAAACCGAAGTTATTCATGAATATATACTGTTCGCGTTCGTTCAGTACATAGCCGATGAGGGTTTTCAGGTATTTGAAAAACGGAAAGTGTTTATTGATAAAGAGTTCTTTATAGTTTTCGGTGACTTCAGAAGGTACTTTGAAGTTAACGTAGCAGAAGAGTTTAAAATCTTCGAAGCCCAGCAGGGGTTCATTCATTCGAAGGCTATCGAGCGTAAGACCCGAAATATCGAGATATTTCTGCGAAAGCCCGATGAGTTCCAGGTCGGTTTTTAATCCACAGTTCCTGATGTCGCGAAACGTACCACGTTCGAGGTAGTAATACAGGATTTTATAAAGCGTGTCGAGTGACCCTTCGAGGCATACATTTTTTGTACGCTCCGAGAGGTTGTTGATTTTCTTCAGTTCCTCAATGTGGTAATTAATGAGGTTGGATAAAGGTGCCACGGCTTTTTGATTTTGGTTTGACAATAATTTGCGAATTTAATAAAAATTTTGCCGAATTCAGCATTTTGAGCAAAATTCAGACAAGTTTTTTTTCTGAAAGCTGTTTGCTGATTTCATAGCATATAATTGCATTTGCTATTGATGCATTCAGCGACTCGGGCGGCTTAAGTACTTCATCCTGACCAAATGAAGGGATATTAACAGTATGTGTAACAAGTTGTTTCACCCCGACCGATATGCCATGCGATTCGCTGCCGATGACAACGATTCCGTTATGACTGAAGGTTATCTCATGAAGTTTCGTTCCGTTTAGCAATGCACCATAAACAGGTGTGTCTTTTGGTTTTCGATTTATGAATTGTATTAAACCTGTTTTGAAAACCCTGATTCGTGCAAATGAACCCATGCTGGCCTGTACAACTTTTGGATTGAATGGATCCACGCACTCTTCGGAGCAAACGAGTTGCCGAATGCCGAACCAGTCGGCTGTACGCATTATTGTTCCCATGTTGCCGGGGTCCTTGATATCATCAAGTGCAAGAATGTATTCGCTGAAATCGATGGATGAGATATCCCGATGAGGTATTTCTGCAATGGCAATCACCTTGTTTGGGGTAACCAGGTCACTTATTCTGCCGAGTTCTGCGGTTGATATTTCAGTAACGCCGGCTGAGCTTTTGGTTATCATCGGCAAATTCTCATCAATCCATTCAGGTAATGCAAAAACAGCTTTGACCGTTAAATTGCTGTTCAGTAATTCATCCACACATTTGTCGCCTTCGACAATGAAAACACCGTGTTCCTGGCGGAATTTCTTGATTTTAAGAGAATTGATGTATTTGACCTGGTTCTTTGAGAGCATAAAAAAATCCCGAACTAATTCGGGATTAAGGTAGTAAAAACTGATATGTTTGTCAACAGGAATTATTCGGCAACAACTTCAAAGTTGATGTTAACCTGGATATCTTTATGCAGTTTCACAGTGGCTTTGTATGTGCCCAGTTCTTTGATGGATTCGCCGTCAACGTGAATCTTCTTACGGTCAACATCATAATTGAACTGCTCCTTTATGGCATCGGCTATCTGAATGGCATTTACCGAACCGTAAATTTTTCCGGTTGCAGCAGCTTTGGCGCCAATCTTTACGGTGATATCTTCAAGCTTCTTAGCCATGGTTGATGCGTCAGCACTGGCTTTCTGATCCTTGAATGATTTCTGGCGAATGATTTCGGCGTTCATTTTCTTGCTTGATTCAGTGGCAAGAATTGCAAATCCCTGAGGAATGAGATAATTGCGTCCGTAACCATCTTTAACGGTTACAACATCATGTGCATAGCCAAGATTGGGTATGTCTTTCTTTAAAATAACTTCCATCTTCTCTCCTCCTTATTTAAGTAAGTCAGCTACATATGGCAGAATGGCCAGGTGGCGTGCGCGTTTGATAGCCTGGGCTACCTTGCGCTGGTATTTGGTACTAGTGCCGGTAATGCGCCTGGGCAGAATTTTTCCCTGCTCATTTACAAATTTCAGCAGGAAGTCGGCATCTTTGTAATCAATGTATTTGATACCGCTCTTTTTAAAACGGCAGTATTTCTTTTTCTTGACATCAACCGTGATGGGAGTCAGGTATTTTATTTCTGAATTTCCTTGATTAGCCATAATTCGTTCAATTTTACGGGTTAGTTAGCCTGGCTGTTTGTTTCGGCAACTTCGGCGGGCTTGTTTGCACGTTTCTTCTCGTTGTATGCGATAGCATGTTTGTCTAGAGCTACGGTGAGAAAACGCAGAATACGCTCATCGCGTTTAAAAGCTGTTTCGAGGTCGGCAATGAGTTTGCCTTCAGCCTTAAATTCGATGAGGTGGTAAAACCCCGTTGATTTTTTCTGGATCGGATACGTGAGTTTACGCAATCCCCAGTTGTTTTCGTGGACGATTTCGGCCCCCTTGTCCTTCAGGAATTTCTGAAATTTGCTTACCGTTTCCTTCATCTGTTCATCAGATAAAACGGGAGTCATAATGAAAACGGCTTCGTACTGTCTAACCATTTGTTTCCCTTTGGGTTAAATTAAACTTTTATTGATTTTTTTAAATGGAGTGCAAAGGTAGTAAATTGTTCGATACCACAAAGAATCGCAATAAATAAATAGCGAAAATACCCGGATATTTAAATCCTGGCGGAATGGCTGAGCATCGTATTGCAGATGAATTCAGCCGCCCGTCCGTTCCCGAATACCTCGGGGAATTGCAGATCCGATTTGTTGAGCAGTTCATCAACGGCATTTACAATTCGGCTTTCATCCGCATCAGCGATAATACCGGCTCCATTTTCAATAATTTCGGTCCATTCGGTTTCAGGACGGGCAACAACCAGTGGTTTATGGAAGAAATATGCCTCTTTTTGCACTCCTCCTGAATCAGTAATAATGAGAGAAGCATTTTTTTCCAAAGCAATCATTTCAAGGTACGACACGGGAGGAATCAGGTGAATGCGATGGTTTTTTGATAATCTGGTGCTGATTCCATCTCCTGTTTTGTCAAGCAATAGTTTCCTGGTACGCGGGTGAAGCGGAACAACGATATCAGTGTTGTTATTGGCTATTGTTATCAATGCGTCGAAAATTGAGTGTAGCCTTTCGGGGATATCGGTGTTGTTATCGCGATGGATTGTGCAGAGGATGAATTGCTTTCCGGTCAGATTCAGTGAGTTGATAATGCCGGTTTTAGCTTCTGATATCCGGCTGTAATGCACCAGGTTGTCGAACATGATGTCGCCGCAGTGGAAAACGCCCGGGTTATCGGCGGAATAAGGTGCAGTGTTATCAGTTCTGAAACCTTCTTTTTCCAGGTTCCTGATACCGGCGGAAGTAGGCACAAAGAGCAGGGTGGAGGCGTGGTCGCACATGATGCGGTTTATTTCCTCCGGCATGCTTTTGTTAAACGAACGCAAGCCTGCTTCGATATGTACCACTGGAATACGCAGTTTGGAGCCTGCTAAAGCACCGGCCAGTGTTGAATTGGTATCGCCATAGAGTACAAGAAAATCGGGTGCTTCAGCAAGAAGAGCATCCTCAATTCCCTGAAGCATCATGGCAGTTTGCTTTCCATGGCTGGCCGAGCCTATATTCAGATTAATATTTGGAGCGGGTATTTCAAGTTCATCAATAAAAACCTGCGACATATTTGCATCATAATGCTGTCCGGTGTGAACAATAATTTCGTCGATTTCGGCTGCAAAATGGTTGCGGATTGCCCTGCTTAGTGCAGCAGCTTTTATGATTTGCGGCCTGGCTCCAACTATGGTTAGTATCTTCATGTATTAAAGGCTCCGTGTGAGAATGTACTATAAGCGTAACTATTTTGGCCGGGTTTTATTGTTTTATAGCAGCCCTTCATCGGCATAGCTGAAGTACGATTCATCGCCTACAATGATGTGGTCGAGCACCGGCAAATCGAGCAAATCGCCTCCCTGTTTCAGTTTATGGGTAAGTTTATTGTCGGCATCGCTGGGCTTGGTCATTCCTGAAGGATGGTTATGACCCAGGATGAGTGAGGATGCCTTGGCATCAAGCGCGATTTTGAAGATTTTTTTAGGATCAACCACGGTACCGGCAAATCCGCCGGTGCTTACCAATTCGATACCGAGAATGCGGTTTGCCCTGTTTAACAATACAATGCAGAATTTTTCTTCGGTAAGGTAGGCGAGGTTTTGCTGGAGAACCTCAAAAGCATCGTGACTTGACTTGATTGCCTTGCGAACTAAAATTTCGGAACTTCTGCGTCGCTTGCCTATTTCGAGCGCTGCAGCTATGGTGATTGCCTTGGCATCACCAATTCCTTTAAACCTTTTCAACTCTTTAACACTAAGTTTCGACAATTCAATAAGGCTGCCATCAACCTTATTCAGAATTTCCTGCGCGAGATCAACTGCCGATTGTTCCTTTGTGCCGATATTTATAAGCAGAGCTATCAGTTCGGCATCGGAGAGCGCAGTAGGGCCTTTGGTGACAAGTTTTTCGCGGGGGCGGTCATCTTCGAGCCATGAATGTATGGGAACTCTGCCTGTTTCTGACATATTGCTGATAGTGAAAATTTATATCTTGTTAAATTTCAGGCATCCAAATTACGCAGATTCTGCTAAAATGGAGCACCGCAGAAAATAAAAAAACTCCTGCTTATGACAGGAGCTTCAAATACGGTTTCAGCAATGATTTAAAGTGTATTCACTTTGCGTGTGAGCTTCGACTTCAGGTTAGCAGCTTTGTTCTTATGAATGATCTGCTTTTTGGCCAGCTTGTCGATGAGCGAAACAATGGTAGGAAGTTTCTCAGTAGCTTCATCTTTTTTGGTAAGTGCCCTGAAACTTTTTACTGCATTACGCATGGTTTTTGCATAATAACGGTTGCGCAGCCTTTTCTTTTCGTTGGCGCGGATTCTCTTGATGGAGGATTTGTGGTTTGCCATTGTTAAGCTTATTTTTTTGTAGTCCGTAGGGGAATCGAACCCCTGTTACCAGGATGAAAACCTGACGTCCTAACCCCTAGACGAACGGACCCTGTCAAATTTTGAGGCTGCAAAGGTAATACTATTTTTCAAATTGACAAGTAATCCTGAATCGTCATCGAAAAAAAATTCATTACTTGTAAATCGCAGATTATCAATATATAATGATTCAAACCATGAGATTCCTTTGAAGTGAAACCACTCTTTTAGCACTAAAGGTAATTCTTTGGCACTGTTTTCGAAAGTCATTATGCTGTTATCCTGGGGCTATTTCAGCTTTTTATCTCCGGAACAAAGCTTTGAGCGGCTGTTAATACATCTGCTGTAGTTATGCGGTTCATACAGTTGAAGTGCTTCCTGGGACAATGGTTCAGGCCTTTGTGGGTGCAAGGGCGGCATGAAACCTCTTTCTCAACCACCACACTTTTTTGAGGAAACGGATAAAAACCGAGTTCGCGGCTGGTGGCTCCAAAAATTGCCACAACCGGAACTTTCTGCGATTGAGCCAGGTGCATCATACCGCTGTCGTTTGTAATTACCAGGGCGCTCCTTTGCAGCAATGCTGCCGACTGCAGCAAACTGAACTTTCCGGCATAACTTACAATGTCTTTCTTTGTGAGAGCAATAATGCCATCGCAAAGACGACTGTCGGCACTGCCGCCAAGCATGACAACCTCGGTTGACGAATCGTTGTGCAATGAGATGGCGACTTCGGCAAACCTTTCGGGAAGCCATTGTTTATTTTTATACGAGGCTCCCGGGCAGATAACTACCAATTGCCTGGCTCCGGTAATCCCGTCAGCTTTGAGTTGCCGGTTTACTATGTCATTGTCACTGTGCGATGCATAAACCTCGGTTCCTTTGTCATCGTAGTGGATGCTGTACTTCCTTACGGCTTCGAAATACCGCAGGTAAACCGGCTTAATGGTTTTGAATCTGTTTATGCCAAAATAAATGAGCAGCGTCCGGGCAAGTATTTGTTTGTTGTAACCTGTAACTTCGCTAAAACTTGTATTTAAGCGTATATACCTTGTTCTCAGGCTTTTATGCAGATCGATGAACCAATCGAAATGCTCCTCCCTGAGTTGCCTTGTTATCCTTTTCAATTCGCCTTTGCCCGCATCATCATAAGTAATTACTTTGCTGAGGTGAGGGTTGTTTATGAGCAAGGTGGCATATTTTGCCTTAACAAGGAACGTGATACTAGCATCAGGAAACATTGCCCTAACACACCTGATCACCGGGGTGGTAAGGATGATGTCGCCGATTGAACTTAGCCTGGCAATCAGTATTTTTGAAGGAGTCTTCAAAATTTATCGTGATGTAAGATTGTACAGCGCGCAGTCAGCATTATATGTAGTCGTTGATGAGCGACTCAAGGAATTCCTGTTTCCCGCTTCTTACTTCCGGTTCACCATCTTTAACAGCCAGATTCCGCAGTTCGCTGAGTGAGAGCCTGCCTTCTTCAAAAGCTTTGCCTTCGCCTTTATCAAACGATTCGTACCGCTGTTTTTTCATGGCAATATATGGTGAATCTGTTAGTACCTTGTCGGCAATGAGAAGCGCTCGTGCAAAAGCATCCATTCCGGCAATATGGGCAATGAAAAGATCCTCGTGATCGGTTGAATTGCGTCGGCGCTTTGCATCGAAATTAATGCCACCTCCCTGGATTCCCCCGTTTTCGAGGATAACGAGCATTGCTTCAACAAGTTCATAAATGTTGATGGGGAACTGGTCGGTGTCCCAGCCGTTTTGATAATCGCCACGGTTGGCATCAATTGAGCCGAGCATTCCGGCATTGGCAGCAACCTGTAAATCATGCTGAAAGGTATGTCCGGCGAGGGTTGCATGGTTTACTTCAATGTTCAGTTTAAAATCTTTATCCAGCCCATACTCTTTCAAAAATCCCACTACCGTACCAGCATCGAAGTCGTATTGGTGTTTGGTGGGCTCCATAGGTTTCGGTTCAATGAGGAAAGTGCCCCTGAATCCGTTTTGACGGCCATAATCCCTGGCAAGCATAAGGAAACGCCCCATGTGTTCAAGTTCGCGTTTCATATTGGTGTTGAGGAGCGAGAGATAGCCTTCGCGTCCGCCCCAAAAAACATAGTTTGTTCCACCCAGTGCAACTGTGGCATCAATGGCATTTTTAACCTGGGTGGCAGCCCAGGTAATAACCCGGAAATCGGGATTGGTTGCAGCACCGTTCATATATCGCGGATGCGAGAAAAGGTTTGCAGTGCCCCAAAGCAGGTTTACGCCTGTTTGTTTCTGCAGACTGGCAGCATATTCGACTATTTCATGCAACCGTTTTTCCGATTCAGCAATGGTTTTCCCTTCCTCTACCAGGTCGAAATCGTGGAAACAGTAATACTTCAATCCTGTTTTGGTCATGAATTCGAAAGCGGCATCCATTTTCATGCGTGCTTTAAGCATCACATCGTTCCCTTCGTTCCATTTAAAAATGTGGGTTGCTTTGCCAAACGGGTCTCCGCCATCGCCGCACAGGGTATGCCAGTATGCCATCGAAAACTTCAGCTGGTCTTTCATTGCCTTGCCTGCAACAATGCGCTCAGGCTCAAAATATTTGAACGACAGGGGATTTCTGCTTCCTTTTCCTTCAAAAGGAATTTTCCCGATGCCGGGAAAGAATTCGGTAGATCCGGTGTAATAGCTCATATGATGTGTTTTTTATTGTTCTTTCAGTTTTTGCTCAAGGCGGTTTTTCCAACCCAGATAATGATCAGCGAGTTGTGGGTCAGCCATAGGCTTAATATCCTGCACTACTGCCAAAGAATGAAAAGCTTCGTTCGCATTGGCAAAATATCCTGCACCCAGAGCGGCTCCGCGCGCCGCACCCTGTGCTCCGTCAGTATTATACAATTCGATTGCTGCTCCCGAAAGGCTTGCTAGCATGGAGCCGAACAGCGGGCTAAGGAACATGTTGGCATTACCGGCCCTGATGCGTGATGCATTAAGTCCTGATTGCTGCATGATCTCCATTCCATACACAAACGAAAACACGATGCCTTCCTGTGCGGCGCGTATCAAATGGCTGATATTGTGTATATTAAAGTTCAAGCCTTCGAACGAAGCACCGGGGTTTCTATTGTCGAGCACACGCTCGGCGCCATTCCCGAAAGGGAAAATGCTTAAGCCATCGCATCCGGCAGACACTGAAGATGCCATTTTGTTAAGTTCATTATAACTTTTTCCGGATGCAATATTGCTCCTGAGCCAGGAATATAAAATGCCTGTTGCGTTGATACATAACAGCTGACCAAGCCTGGGTGAATCGTTGCTGTGATTAACATGCAGAAAAGTATTGATTCTTGACCTGTTATCGAACTTCAATTGATCAGTTACGCCATAAACCACTCCTGAAGTTCCTGCTGTGGCGGCAACTTCACCCGGATTGAGCACATTGAGCGAAAAGGCGTTGTTGGGCTGGTCGCCGGCCCGGTAAGTTACAGGTATGCCGGCATTTATGCCCAGATCAGCTGCAGCCTGCTGAGTTACATAACCTTGTATGCCGAAAACAGGTTTTATTTCGGCCAGCAGCGAGCTATCTATTCCGTAATGCTCAAGCAGTTCTAGAGAAATGCGATTGCGCTTAAAATCCCAGAATACTCCTTCGGAAAGTCCTGGTTCGGTGGTGCAAATTTCGCCGGTAAGGCGGTAAGCGATATAGTCGCCGGGCAGCATGGCTTTACTGACCTGTTCATATGTTTCCGGCTCGTTTTCTTTCACCCACCTGAGCTTTGAAGCTGTGAAATTGCCCGGTGAATTGAGCAAATGGCTGAGGCAAAAATCATGTCCGAGCGCATCAAAAGCGTGCTGGCCGATTTCAACTGCACGGCTGTCGCACCAGATAATTGCATTGCGCAGCGGTTTCCCCTTTTTGTCAACAATTACCAGCCCGTGCATCTGGTATGCAATGCCAATGGCTTTGATTTGCTTAAGTATGGCGGGATTTGCAGTTGCAATAATTTTGAGCGCCTCACAGATATTACGGTACCAGGTATCAGGATTTTGTTCTGCAAAGCCGTGAACGGGCGAAAGTATTTCCATCTCGGCAGGAGGGTAGGTTGCTGATGTAACAACCTCTCCTGTATCAGCATTAAAAATGCACGTTTTTACCGATGAACTGCCTAAATCAATGCCGAGGAAAATCATAATGCGCTTACTGTTTTGCAGGATGCAAATTTAAAACCATGCCAAAGATAGTAGTGATACAATCCAAACAGATTGTAATAAAAATCTATCTGTCGCCTCATTGTGAATCAGTGCTTCACAACACGTTATGAGCGGAATTCTTCGTGGTCGCCCTGGAACCTGAAGCCAAGTCGCTTGGCAGTGCGGATCCTGCTGCTGTCGATAGCGCTCATCATGTCGCCGACGGTAACAACTTTTACATTATCATACGGAGGTGTGAGCAGGTCGAAATTAACAGTATAACGAATGGCCGAATCGATGATTTGTTTGGCACTTTCGGGTGTCATCACAGCATTCTGGAAATTGTTGTAAAGGAGACCGATTTCGCGTTTTCCCTCGATGAAATAATGGTTTTCGTTGTTGATAAAAACGCGGCCTATAAGGTAGCCGAGGTCGTTTTGCCTGTTATACCGAAACGAATCAGCCAGGAAGTTGAAAATCATGATCATTCCACAATATGAGCGGTTTGGATCCTCGCGCACATAAGCGGTTTTCATCACTTCGTGATCGCGCGAAAACTCGAATACATTGCTGTGCATCATGAAGATAAGCACATCGCTTCCAAACTTGAGTTCGGCTTCAAATTCGCTGATATCCTGAAACTCGAAAGGCACTTTTGGATTGTCATCGCGATACTTTTGCCTGAAGTCATCCGACATCTTTTTCATCACAGCCTTAAAGCCTTTGAATGTTTCAGCCGTATTTTTATATACCAATTGCTTGAAACTGTATTTCTTAGCCAATCCGTGCAGAAGATCATCATTTGGAAGAATATCCATCATAACTGTTCAATTTTTGTTCATTTACCTTAACGGAAAACGCTATCGAAAGTAAGAAAAATAGGCTGACAGCGAATTTACCGGACGTATTTTTGTATAAAGGCAGTTGCGCATCTCACTCCATCGATCGCTGACGAAACAATTCCACCGGCATAACCGGCACCTTCGCCGCAGGGATAAAGTTTCATAACCTGCGAATGTTCAAGTGTTTGCTCATTGCGCGATATTCGTACCGGTGAGGATGTCCGCGATTCGGTGCCGAGAATTACAGCTTCGTTTGTGAGGAAACCTTTCATCTGTTTGTCGAATAAACGAAATCCTTCCCTGAGCCTCTCCGAAATATTTGATGGTAAAATGCTGTTCAAGTCTGCCGCTATGATTCCCGGATAGTAGGAGCAGCCCGGCAATGATGAAGAAACCATGCCGTGAACAAAGTCGCTGAGACGTTGTGCCGGTGCTTTCTGCGAATAGCCTGCTGCCTGCCAGCAGCGCTCCTCAACCTGCCTTTGTAGTTCGAGGCCGGCAAAAGCACCAAACCGGGAGAGGTGTTGTATATCATCATCTTCTATGGTAACGACGATCCCTGAGTTTGCGTATGGCGAATTACGTTTGCTGTTGCTCATACCGTTTACAACCACCTGGCCGTCGGCTGTGGCTGCGGGTACAATTGTGCCTCCCGGGCACATGCAAAATGAAAACACTCCTTTTCCGCCAACCTGTTTCACAAGGCTATAGGCAGCTGCAGGCAGGAAAACATCGCGGCCAGCGCCTGAAGGCAAATGATACTGGATTGAATCAATGAGTTCCTGGGGGTGCTCAACACGAACACCGAGCGCAAAACTTTTAAATTCGAGATGCAACCCTTTTGAATGCAAAAGATCATAGATATCACGTGCCGAATGGCCGGTGGCAATGATAACAGCCTGTGCATCAAATCGGTTGCCGTTTTTATCGATAACACCTCGTGCGCTGCCTTTCTCAATGATTATATCGCTGATTCTGCTGTTGAAATGAAATTCGCCGCCTGCCTCGGTAATCGAATTGCGGATTGCCTGGATAATAGCAGGCAGCTTATCGGTACCAATATGCGGATGGCTGTCAATGAGTATATCCGGTTCAGCACCATGGGCAACAAGTGTTTCGAGAATTTCGGTTACGTTTCCGCGCTTCGACGAGCGGGTGTATAATTTGCCGTCGCTAAATGTGCCTGCGCCGCCTTCACCAAAACAGTAATTTGAGTCAGGATTCACAATACCTTCGCGGTTTAGCTGAGCAATATCGTATTTCCTCGACTTTACATCTTTTCCACGTTCAAAAACCACGGGCCGGAAACCTTTTTCGATAAGTGTAAGTGCCGCAAAAAGTCCTGCCGGACCGGCTCCGACAATGATAACAGGCTGACGGCGTGTTACATCGGGATATTCTTTCTTCCTGATCTTGAAATCACCCGGTGGCTGTTCATCAATAAATATTTCAGCTTTAAGCCTGACCTTCACCTTTTGTGAACGGGCATCAATTGAGCGCTGTATTGGTCTGATATATTTTATCCGACCGGCCGGCACATGCATAAAGTGAGCAAAGGCGCCTTTCCACCCCGAAGGGTCGGCGGCCTGACGCGGAGTCATGGCTATTTCGAGCTCTTTACGCATTGATTATTAAACTACCAGGTTTGAAATTGAATGAGCTAACGTCATCAGGAGATGCACACCCAAAATTATTCGAAAGTAAAAGCCAGTTGAAATATTTTAGAGTTGAGCCGTTCGATGCCTGTGGTGTAAATGGTTTTATCACGCTTCAGTATATCAAAAAGGCCATACGACATGCGCAACTCCGTCCCGAATTTGAAAAAGGCGGTATAGAAATCAAACCCGACACCAATTTCACCATATAGGTCGTGCTTATCGAGAAAAATATGTGCTACAGTGCTGTTATCCTTTTTCTTGGCATTGGATGCGAGGTCCAACGCGTATTTTCCGCCGGCCAGCACATAAGGCCTTACGTTATGAATGCGCTTTCCTTTAAAACGAAACCATAACGGAAAATCAACAAACGTTGACTGAATATTCTTGGTGATCTCATCCACGCGCGGAGTTTCTGCTCCTTCCCAGTTCACTATATTATAGGTGAGGCCTCGTTCGCCAAAAGTGAGTGAAGGTGTAAAACGCAGGTCGAAATATTCACCCAATCGCAGGTTGCTCACAATGCCAATTACAAAGCCATATGTGGGATTAGCCAAAACACTGTAAAGGTGAGCCGTGTCGCAGTTAAGATCGGGAACCTGGTCGAGAAGGTTGTTATTAGTATATGTTGCGTGCTGAAAGTTTTGGGCGGTTTTTACAGTGAAGAACATCTGGTTGATACCAAGCTGAAAGCCGAAATGATAAGGAGCCTGGTCAAAGTTGTTCAGGTTGGGCACTCTTGTCTGGGCAAAAGCAGTATTCAGGCCGGTGAATGCCAAAATCGTAATAATCAGTAAGCTATGTCGAAAGTTTTTCAATTCAGGCATAATTTCAATAACAAACAAACGAACTGCAAATGATTTTAGTATTGTTGTTTCAAACCGGCGGCAAAGGTAGGGAAATCAAACAAAATCGCTTTTCTTGCGAAAACCTTCATACAGCGTAGCAATTCCGAAGCTGAGTTTTTTGGCCGAAATGCCAGTGAATCCGGCATTTTGCATAATTCTTTTAAATGCATCACCTTGCGGGAACAGATAAACAGTTTCGGGCAAGTAAGTATATGCTGAAGGATTTTTTGAAACGAGGCGTCCCATAAGCGGGAGAATATGCCGGAAATACAGACGGTAAATCTGTTTTACAGGAAAGATTTCGGGAATTGAAAATTCGAGGATGTAGGCAACGCCACCCGGTTTCAGCACGCGGTACATTTCAGCAAGGCCTGTGTCGAGATTCTCGAAGTTGCGTACGCCAAAGGCAACCATGGCCGCGTCGAAAGATTGATCTCCGAAAGGGATATGCTCGGCATCGCCATGTTCAAGAGTGATGATTGTTTGCAGCCTTTTCCGTTTGATTTTTTCACGGCCGATGGCAAGCATCTCATCGGCAATGTCAATTCCTGCAATATGTTTTGGCTTCAGCCTGGCGGCGCCGATAGCAAGGTCGCCGGTTCCGGTGGCAACATCAAGAATATGGTCGTGTGGCTGCCGCGACAAATTTTTTATCAGGGTCCGGCGCCAGCGGCGATCAATACCTGCCGACAGGAAATGGTTAAGGAAGTCATAACTCGGGGCGATGTTGTTAAACATGGCTTCAACCCGGGCTTTTCTCCCATCTGCTGCAATTACTGGAGGTTTCGTCATGAATGGTAAATTACCCGGGTGATTGTGCCTGAGCTATTTGATTAGCTGGAGTGCACCAGCAATTTTGCTTCAGCAAGTAGTTTTTGCTTATCAACAGGCACAACGCCAACTTGTTCACATACAAGCCCGCCGGCAAGGTTGGCAATCCATGCAGTTGTATCAGGCTCAACCGACAGCGCTGTGCATAAGGCCGCAACACTGACAACCGTGTCGCCGGCTCCCGAAACATCAGCTATTGCCCTCACATGGGCAGGAAGAATTACCGATGAAAAGGTTCCATTGTTTCGGGCGCTCATAAAAACGCCTGATTCTGAAAGCGTTATCATTACCTGCCGGGCATCGAGTATATCGTGAAGCATTGTTGCGGCTTGTTTCAGGCTACTTTCGTCGCGCACGTCAATTTCAGTGCCGAGGGCGTCTTTAATTTCTTTCAAGTTTGGCTTAAACAAGGTTGCGCTCCTGAACGACCTAAAGTTTTTCTTTTTGGGGTCAACCACTACCGGCACTCCTGCCTGCATGGCTTTGATCATGATGGTGTCAATTACCTCGGCAGTGAGCACACCTTTGTTATAGTCCTGCAATATAATTACGTCGGGTTTATTGCTCTCGAGAATTTGTGCAAAGCGGCTGATCAACAGGTTTGTATCGTGTTCGTTCAGATCAGTATCAATTTCTTCATCCACACGCAGCATCTGGAATTTGTTTCCAATAATGCGGAACTTGGTTGTGGTAATGCGATCGCAGCTTTGCAGGATGCCGTTTGTGCTGAGGTTGCTGGCCTCCATGAGGTCGATCAGTTCTTTGCCCCTTGCATCATTGCCAATCATTGAACATAACAAAGGTTCAGCACCCAACGACAAAAGATTCAATGCAACATTGGCGGCGCCTCCGAGCATGCTTTGACGCCTGGTAAGTTCGACCACAGGCACAGGCGCTTCGGGCGAAATGCGGTCAACTTTGCCAAAGAGATAGGCGTCAACCATTACATCTCCTGCAATCAATACTTTGATGCTGCTGAATTTGCTGAAAAGTTGTTCTATTTCCAGGCTGCTTTTAAACATAATATTACTTTTTGCATGGTTTAGCCAAGCCTGGCTAATGCTGCTTCAATCCTGTTAATAGCTTCGCGCAGGTTATCTTCGGAGGTGGCATACGAAATCCTGATACAATCCGGTGTTCCGAATGCCGAACCCGGCACAATGGCTACATGTGCCGTATCGAGAAGGTAATCGCACAAGTCGGAGCCTGAAGCTATGGAATATGTTCCATCCGTTTTACCGTAATAGGCTGAAACTTCTGGGAAAAGGTAGAAAGCTCCGTCAGGGACATTGAGCTTTATTCCCGGTATTTGCTGCAACATACTGATTGCCAAATCACGGCGATATTGAAACGCATCAAGCATCAGCCTGATGTCAGCACTTTGAGCCGGGTCGGTCTTCATGGCTGTTATGGCGGCACGTTGTGTAATAGAGCATGTGCCCGATGTAATTTGTCCCTGCAGCTTATCGCAAGCTTTGGCGATTTCCTTTGCTGCGGCAAGATAGCCGAGACGCCAGCCTGTCATTGCAAAACCTTTGGATAAGCCATTGATAATGATCACCCTGTCGTGAATGCTGTCGAACGAGGCAATGCTATGGTGTTTTCCTGCAAAATTAATGTGTTCGTAAATTTCGTCGGAAATGATGAATAACTGCGGATAGCGTTCAAATACTTCGGCAAAAGCTTTTAACTCGTCGAGGGTGTAAACAGTGCCTGAAGGATTGCAGGGGCTGCTGAAAATGAATAATTTGCTTTGAGGAGTGATGGCAGCTTCAATTTGTTGAGGAGTTACTTTAAAATCGGAAGAAATATTGCTTTCGATAAAAACACCTTTAGCCCCGGCAAGCTTTATAATCTCTTTGTACGAAACCCAGTAAGGAGCGGGAATAATGACTTCGTCGCCGGGATTTACCAGGCAAAGGATAGCATTGGCAAGCGATTGCTTGGCGCCTG
>JAKLFM010000110.1 GCA_022711175.1 Bacteroidota bacterium
GCAAATTTGTACGTCTCCAGCTTTTTAACCCCAAACAGGGGAATATCGGGTTGAGTAACCCGGGTATTCTTTTTTTTATCAACTTCAAGATATTCATCTTTTGCCCCTGATGTTACCCAGACATATTTAACATCATTTGGTAAGGCATAGGCGTAGCTGTATGCCTGTTCGATTGCCTGTAAGAACTCTTGTTCGCTCACTTCAGGCTTTTTACACTCAATGAGTATATGGGGCTGCAGGCAATCATCGTCGTTATAAACGATCATATCTGCCTCCTTTTTCCCGGCGCCCATTGTTACAGATTCGTAATGCTTAATACGGTCTGGTTTATAACGATAATGAAGAACTAACTTGATGAATGTTTCAGCCTGAACTTTTTCTTCGGGATTTGTAAAATTCCTTGAACGGTGATAGTTACAATAGGTAATTTGCTTTTCATCCGGGCTGATTGAAACTAACTTGTTTCTTACCCCGTCTTCTATTAGGTCCATACTAGTTTGAGAGGAAAATGTACATTAAAATCCAGATTATTCAATGACTTTTCAAAAATAGGTCACTTCAAAAGTAATAAAGATTATCAGAAATTGAATGAGGTTAAGTCCAGCTGCACGAACTGACGAGCAAAGAAGATAGACTTTCACCTTATTCCTCCAGTTCTAACAGGTTATCGGCGGGGCCTATTTGTTTCAGCCCAGGTATGGAACTACCGGCAATTCCCTGTATGGAGCCGATAAAATGATTGGTGTTGAGCAGTACTTTTTCGAGTTGTTTTTCACGCTGTTTCCAGATGCGCTCCATGGCTCTTTTTTCCTGAACATAACTGTTCTGCAGGTCGCTGAAACCTTCAAGAATAGCGCCGAGCTGTAGTTTGAACTCGTTGCTGGTAAGGTAATCGTACAGCATCTGCATCTTCTCGCCCTTGTTGGTCTGCGAGGCAAAGGCTTCGTTGATTTTGACAAGACTTTCGCGAAGCACCATTACCAATCCTTTCAGGTCGTTGAACGAGCAAATCCATACTCCGTCTTTCTGCCCGATGCGTTCAATACCTTCAGGCAATGTTTCGGTAACGATGATGCAGACGTCGGCTTTGGTATCCAATGCATCGGCTTTCAACTTGGGAATCCAGTCGGCGCTGAAAGCCTTGGTGCGTTTGCTTTCGTAAAGAATAACTCCGCATTCAACGCCATGCCGGTTTCTCACTTTGTGAATCACGTCAGCGCCTTTAACACCTTTTGCAACTTCTATAACAAGGTCGAACGGGAAAAGAGAGGTTAAGATTTCTTCGAGGGCAAGTTCCTGAACTTCGCCCTGCAACTGCATGGAACCCTGCTCGGCTTTTCGTTTCATTTCTTCTGCCAGGTTTTTCTGGTCTTCGAGTTGTTTTTCAAGCTCTTTGATTTTCAGGGCTGCAGCTTCATCCGCCTGTCGCATGATCCTGAGTTTCTCGTCTTTCAGCTTTTCCGAAAATTCAATTTCTTTTTCTAGCGCAACTTTATCGCGAAGCTCCTCTTTTTCTCTTTTCAAACGCTCAATCTCGGCCAGCGCTTTGTTGAGTTCGCTTACCTGCTTCGACTTCAGTTCGAGTTCCTGCTTTAATGAATTAATCTGTCCCGATGTTTCATCCTTCAGTTGCTGCCTTATCGTTTCTTCGAGTTTTGTTTTCTCCGCGCCCAGCTTTGCCTTTACTTCCTTCTCCACCTGCAACTGCAGCTCAGCCTTATCTTTTATAAGCTTTTCATTCTCAGTCTTTAGATACTCTGTCTTTCGCTGCAGGTCCTTCTCCTTAAGTGCCATTTTGGCTTCAAATTCTTTTTTCAGCTCATCCTGCACCTGATGATAGAGCAGTTCGTTCACGTTAATTTCAAATCCGCAATTCGGGCAGTTTATTGTGTTTTCCTTTTCCATTATAGCGTTGATGTAATGTTATATTCAATTTGGAAGGTAGTGGATAGATTTGGCTCCGGGTTCCATTTGAAGTGCCGGGTTCCGGGTGCCGTTTGAAGTGCCGGTTTCAAGGTTAATAGTTAATGGAAAATGGTTAATGCTGACCGGTAGTCGCTTACAACATCTACCTATAATCCAATCGAGCAATCAACCAATCGAGCAATCCTCTATGAACCAATCCACCAATTCCCTTTACCTCGCCCCGCCGGACCGCGACCTGAACCACTCCACACAACAGCGATCCTGCAAGGTTACGAAAACAGTCTTATTCTTTTTCCCGCCAAAGGTTACGTTCGAGGTTTTCTTTCCTTTGATCTCCACTTCGCGCAGCAGTTTTCCTTTCGGGCTGATGATAGCCACAACTCCTTTATCGTAACGGGTCACAAAGAGATTTCCCTTATTATCGCAGCGCATGCCGTCGAGTCCAAAATCGGGGAATTGATAAAGTAATCGTTTATTCGATATATTTCCCTCATTATCAAGATCATAAATCCAAAGATTCCTCTGAATGCTCTCATTTACATAAAGGTGTTTGTCGTCGGGCGAAACTTCAATGCCGTTGGTGGTTCCCATTCCTGATTCAAGCATCACAGCCGAACCATCAGGCATCACTTTCCATAGCTGGCCGGTGCCATCCTGCCAGTTGGGATCGCTGCAAAAAAGGATTCCCAGGTTGCTGATAGCAAGGTCGTTGGGCTGGTTCATCTTTTCATCGTGGGCGAAAGCACTCACCACTTTTGTTTTCATATCCACTTTAAGCACATTGTGCTTCTTGAAATCGGCAACAAACATGTCGCCGGCCTTGTTGAACCTTATACCGTTGCCTACCGAACCTTCGGGCAGCCTGACGAAAAACTCAGGAGCAGCGCCGGGCCGAATGATAGCAATGGTACCATCCTGTTTGTAGTTCACAACGTACAGGTTGCCCTGGCTGTCAACTGCAGGGCCTTCACAGTTGGTGGTAAAGAGATGTTCGCCGGTAAGATCGCTTACCATGTAAGGCTTTTGCGAAAAAAGTGCAATAACCGGCATTAACAAAAACAAGGTCAGGAAGAAGGTTTTCATGAAAGTGGTTTTACACACAAATATCGTAATAAACCGATGATTATGCGGTACGTTGCCGGCCAAAATACTGCGGGAAGAGCACATCCGTGCAACTTTTGATAATTTTCTACCTTTGTCGCAAAATATAGCGTATGAATTTTGTTGAAGAACTCCGCTGGCGCGGGATGATACAGGACATTATGCCGGGTACCGAGGAAATGCTGAAACAGGGTATGGCTACTGCTTATGTTGGTATTGATCCCACAGCCGATTCGCTGCATATCGGGCACTTGGTAGGTGTTATGATGCTGAAGCATTTTCAGATGGCCGGGCATCGTCCGCTGGCATTGGTTGGCGGGGCAACCGGCATGATCGGCGACCCTTCGGGAAAAAGCGAAGAACGCAACCTGCTGTCGGAAGAAGTACTCAGGCATAACCAGGAATGCATTAAAAACCAATTACTTAAATTCCTCGATTTCGAATCGAAAGCTGCCAATGTTGCCGAAATTGTAAACAATTACGACTGGATGAAGGAATTTTCATTCCTTGGCTTCCTGCGCGAAGTGGGTAAACACCTCACTGTTAACTATATGATGGCGAAAGATTCGGTACAGAAACGCCTCGAAACCGGAATTTCGTTCACCGAATTCACCTATCAGCTTGTACAGGGTTACGATTTCCTTTATCTCTACGAAACGAAAAATTGCCGCTTGCAAATGGGCGGCAGCGATCAGTGGGGCAACATAACCACAGGCACCGAGCTTATTCGCCGCAAAACCGGAGGCGAAGCTTTTGCACTTACCTGTCCGCTTATTACCAAAGCCGATGGCGGCAAATTCGGGAAAACCGAAAAAGGGAACGTATGGCTCGATCCTGAAAAGACTTCACCCTACGCTTTTTACCAGTTCTGGCTCAACTGCAGCGACGACGATACCAAAAAATACATCAGGATATTCACCCTTTTCAGCCGCGACGAGATAGAAGCAATGGAAAAGGAACAGGATGCAGCGCCGCATCTGCGTATTTTACAGAAAGCTCTTGCCAAAGACCTGACTATCAAGGTACACGGTGAAAGCGAGTATAACCAGGCTGTTGAAGCATCAGAAATCCTCTTTGGTAAAGGCACCACCGAAACCTTGCAGCATCTCGATGAAAGAACCCTGCTGACAGTGTTTGAAGGAGTACCGCAATATACGGTAAGCAAAGCTGAACTTGAACAGGGAATTGGAATTGTGGATTTCCTGGCCGAAAAAACAACCATATTCCCCAGCAAAGGCGAAGCCCGCCGAATGCTGAAAGACGGCGGCGTTTCGGTAAATAAGGCTAAAGTGGCCGAAGAAGCCATAGTTTCATGTTCATCACTGCTCAACAACAGGTATGTCCTTGTTCAGAAGGGTAAGAAAAACTATTTCCTGGTGAAAGCCGTGTAGTATTTTCAATCAGTTCCGAAATAAAAAAAACCCGCTCGAAAGGCGGGTTTTTCATTATGATACTAGTCCGGAACTTACGGCAATATCACAGCGTCAATAGCGTGGATCACTCCATTGGAACCTTGCACATCGGTAGCAATAACATTCGAGGAATTGTTGAGTTTTACACCCGAACCATCGGCAACTATGCTGATGCTGCTGCCGCTGTTAAGTGTAGGAACATTACCGGTCGAAACCTGCGAAGCAGTCACATTGCCTGAAACAACATGGTATAGCAGAATTGGAGTGAGCTGCTCAGCCGTTAGGGCATCGATGCCCGAGACACCAAGGGTTGCAAATAATGCATTGAAAGCATCATTGGTGGGAGCAAATACCGTGAAGGGGCCTGATCCGTTGAGGGCATCAACCAAACCTGCCTTCACAACAGCCTGAACCAGGATGCTGAAGTTGGGATTGTTGATGGCGTGGCTTACAACACTGGCAGGCAGTATAACTTTGTCAATTACATGGATGATGCCGTTTGAACCAATGATATCAGCAGCTATTACATTGCTGCCGTCAACGGTAACGCCTGAGCTTTTCTGGATATAGACTTTAACAGCCGAGGAATTGGGTCCGTTAGAATTGGCAGTGGCAAAGTAACCGGTTGTAATGGCGGTTGATTTTACTGCTCCGGCTAACACATGGTTCAAAAGAATGGGTTTCAGAACGTCGGCTGATAAATCGCTGATGCCACTCACGCCCAGTTGACTGAATAGTGTATTGAAAGCTGCGTTGGTGGGAGCAAATACAGTGAAGGGACCATTGCCTTTAAGCACATCGGCCAAACCGGCTTTCACCACAGCCTGCACGAGGATGCTGAAATCAGCATTATTGATGGCATGGCCAACAATGGTTGACGGAAGTATTACCTTGTCAATCACATGAATAACACCATTCGAGGCCATCACGTCAGCCGTGGTAACAATGCTGCCGTCCACTGTAACGCCTGTTGATTTATTAATATAAACGTTGACAGATTCCTGGTTGGGACCATAAGTATTTGCTGTTGCAAAGTATCCGGTGGTAATGGCGGTTGATTTTACTGAACCGGCCAGCACATGGTTCAGGAGAATAGGTTTCAAGGTTTCGGCGCTCAGGTCGCTAAGGCCACTTACGCCCAGCTGGCTGAAAAGTTGATCAAAAGCTGCGTTGGTCGGGGCAAAAACAGTGAATGGGCCACTGCCTGACAGTGTGGAGGCAAGACCTGCTTTTTCGATAGCGGCAACAAGAGTTGAAAACTGGTTGTCGGATTGTGCTACCTGTACAATATTCTTAGCAGCAGGCATGGGAGTTTCGGTATCATCATCCTTTGAGCAGGAAGTGAATGATACGGTGGCAACAATTGCAAATGCTGCCATAGCTGATTTGATGTAGGTTGTTTTCATGATTATTGGTTTTTGTTTAATTATTATCTTGATTTGTTAAACACGATAATTAAACAGCATAGTTTTGATATTGTTTAATTAAATGACAAAAAAGATGAACAAAAATGAAGAATATTTTTTAAGGCTCTATAAATCAGATATATAAAATGGAAAGATTTTTTGAATTTTTTTAATCGCGATATGAAATTTAATGCGGTTTAAAAATGAAGAACCATATATCCTGTATAACATCATTCACAAAACTGAAATGGGGCTACTCATCTGTTTGGTGGATCAATAGTTCATAGGTGTAATAGTATGTTGCAAATATGCCGGGCATTACATCTGTTAAGAATTCTTTGTAACCCTTATCCTCCGGGAAATAACTTCACACGAATGAAATATTCATCTGCAACGGCAGTTAATATGATACGACCAAAATTGAAAAGGGTGGCGTTTTATTTGTACTATTGCTGCTTCTTTTCAGGCAACTGTAAACACTAAACCCGAACTACCGAATATGAATACGTCATTGAAATTTTCAGGAATACTGGTAGCCGCTATCATGCTGCTGATGAGTGTTTCCTGCGAAAAAGATCCCGGCGAAGGGGGCAATTCCACCATTTATGGCAAAGTATGGGTGCGCGAATACAACAGCAGCTTTACATACCTGCAGGAAGAATATTACGGGCAGGATGAAGATGTTTACATTA
>JAKLFM010000111.1 GCA_022711175.1 Bacteroidota bacterium
AACTATGGATATCAGCAATCTAAAACCAGCCGAAGGATCGGTGAAAACATCGAAGCGTGTTGGCAGGGGCCAAGGTTCCGGCCGCGGTGGCACTTCCACACGCGGGCACAAAGGGGCTCAGTCGCGTTCGGGCTACAGCAAAAAAGTAGGTTTCGAAGGTGGTCAGATGCCCTTATACCGCCGTGTTCCCAAGTCGGGTTTTAAAAACATAAACCGCGTTGAATATAGCGGATTAAATATTGATGTCCTCCAGAAACTGGCTGAAGCCAAGGGACTCACAACCATTGATCCCGAAATATTGCGCCAGAATGGACTTCTGGGTAAAGGTGACCTGCTTAAAGTGCTGGGACGCGGAGAACTCAAAGCCAAACTCAATGTTACTGCTCACGCTTTCTCTGCTAAAGCCATTCAGGCTATCGAAACCGCTGGTGGAACCGCAACAAAACTCTGACAATGAAACGATTCATTCAAACGCTTCGGAACATATATAAAATAGAAGAACTGCGTAAAAGGATTCTTTATACCCTTGGAATCATTGTCCTCTACAGGCTAGGTTCATACGTGGTTCTGCCCGGTATTGATCCAAACCAGTTGGCTACGCTCCAAAACCAGGGGAAAGAAGGTCTGTTGGGTCTGCTCAACATGTTTTCGGGAGGCGCATTCAGCAATGCATCAATCTTTGCTCTTGGTATTATGCCTTACATTTCGGCATCTATCGTGGTGCAATTGCTTGGGATGGCAATACCATACTTCCAGAAACTTCAGAAAGAAGGTGAAAGCGGAAGAAAAAAGATCAACCAGATTACCAGGTATCTTACGGTAGTTATTGTTGCCCTTCAGGCTCCTGCATACATCTCAAACCTGATCTCTCAATTGCCGGCACAGGCAATCACACCTTTCGACCCTAACATTACCATGCCAGGTACCTTCTTCTGGATTTCATCGGTCATCATCCTCATCTCAGGAACAATGTTCGTGATGTGGCTTGGTGAAAAGATAACCGATAAAGGTATTGGAAACGGCATATCCCTTATCATCATGATTGGTATCATGGCAAGGCTGCCTTTTGCCCTCTTTGGTGAATTTATTTCGCGTATGGAGCAAAAAGGTGGCGGTTTGGTCATCTTCCTTGTTGAACTTGTCGTGCTTGTGCTTGTTATCCTTTTGTGTATCCTGCTTGTTCAGGGAACCAGGAAAATTCCCGTGCAGTACGCCAAGCGTATTGTCGGCAATAAACAATATGGCGGCGTAAGACAGTATATTCCGCTCAAGGTGAATGCTGCCGGTGTTATGCCGATCATTTTTGCCCAGGCTATCATGTTCCTGCCACTCACCATTGCCGGTTTTGCCAACAGCGATTCTCTTAGGGGATTTGCCGCTGCTTTCACCGACATCAACGGTTTCTGGTATAACTTTGTTTATGCATTACTAATCATCGTTTTCACGTATTTCTACACTGCTATTACGGTTAATCCGAATCAGATGGCTGAGGATATGAAAAAGAACGGCGGGTTTATCCCCGGTGTTAAACCCGGCAAAAAAACTGCCGACTTTATCGATAACGTGATGTCGAGGATAACACTGCCCGGTTCAATATTTCTGGCTTTTGTTGCCGTAATGCCTGCTCTTGTCAGGATGACGGGTGTGAATAGCCAGTTTGCACAGTTTTACGGTGGCACATCGCTGCTTATTCTTGTGGGTGTTGTACTGGATACTTTACAGCAAATTGAAAGTCATCTGCTCATGCGCCATTACGAAGGCCTTACCAAATCAGGCCGTATCAAAGGACGTTCGGCATATGCAACTGCATACTAATCTGTTGAAACAGGTTTCATAATGGCCCTGGTAAAAACAGATATTGAAATAGAAAAGATTCGTAAAAGTTCTTTGCTTGTTGGTGAAACGATAGCGGAAGTGGCCTCCCGCCTCAGGGCTGGAATTACTACCCTTGAACTCGATAAAGTTGCATACGATTTTATCATGGATCACGGTGCCCTGCCTGCCTTTAAAAATTATCACGGTTATCCAGCGACACTCTGTATTTCGGTAAATGATGTTGTGGTGCATGGTATACCCGGGAAATATGAAATAAAGGACGGCGACCTGGTTTCAATTGATTGCGGTACCATTATTGATGGTTACTATGGCGACTCAGCCTACTCTTTTGGAATCGGTATGATGGATCCGGCTGTGACCGATCTGATGCGACGCACGAAAGAATCGCTGTACAAGGCAATTGAAGTGGCGTTGACAGGGAAAAGGGTGGGAGATATCGGTTACGAGGTTCAAACCTATGTCGAAAGCTTCGGATATACTGTGGTGCGCGACCTTGTGGGACATGGACTTGGATCAAGCCTTCATGAGAAACCTGAAGTTCCGAATTTTGGAAAAAGGGGCACAGGCCCGAAACTCGAAGAAAACATGGTCATTTGTATTGAGCCTATGATCAATCTTGGTAAACGGGGAGTTACCCAAGACAGGGACGGATGGACAATCAGGACAGCAGATCATAAACCTTCGGCACACTACGAACACGCTATTGCAATTCACAAAGACAAAGCTGAGATTCTGTCAAGTTTCGATGCAATTGAACAGGTAACAAACCATAACATACTGATAATAAAGTAAGAATGGCTAAACAACTGGTAATTGAACAGGATGGTGTCGTGAAAGAATCGCTTGGTAATGCCATGTTCAGGGTTGAACTCGAAAACGGGCATACTATAACGGCACATATTTCGGGGAAGATGAGAATGCACTATATAAAGATTCTTCCCGGCGATAAGGTCAAAATCGAAATGTCACCCTACGATCTTACCAAAGGAAGAATAATCTTCCGTTACAAATAAGAAAAAAATTAACAACAAATAATACAAGCAATGAAAGTCAGAGCATCCGTAAAGAAAAGAACGCCTGATTGCAAAATAGTACGCAGGAAAGGGAGAATCTATGTTATCAATAAAAAGAATCCCAAATTCAAGCAGCGTCAAGGCTAATCATTGTGTAATCCCAAAGCAATAATAAGATATGGCACGTATTGCAGGTATTGATTTACCGAAGAATAAAAGGGGCGAAATAGGGCTTACCTACATATTCGGAATAGGAAGGAGCACCGCCCAGTTCATCCTGGATGAAGCCGGCATTGACCGTAACAAGAAAGTTCAGGACTGGAACGATGATGAGCAGAATAAAATCCGCGCCATCATCAACGATCAAATAAAAGTTGAAGGTGCTCTTCGTTCGGAAGTGCAGCTCAACATTAAACGACTGATGGATATTGGTTGCTACCGTGGTATCCGTCATCGCCTTGGCTTACCGGTGCGCGGACAAAGCACAAAAAACAATGCCCGCACACGTAAGGGAAGGAAAAAGACTGTTGCCAATAAGAAAAAAGCAACCAAAGGGTAAAAACTAAGATTCTAAGCTGAAATATTTTAACTATGGCAAAGACCACCAAAGTTTCAAAGAAAAAAGTCGTCAAAGTTGATGCGGTAGGAAGAGCATATGTTTTTGCATCTTTCAACAACATCATCATATCCCTTACCAACAGTTCCGGCCAGGTTATTTCATGGGCTTCGGCTGGGAAGATGGGCTTCCGCGGTTCAAAGAAGAATACTCCTTATGCTGCCCAGATGGCCGCTCAGGATTGTGCAAAAGTTGCCTACGACCTCGGTTTGCGTAAAGTGAAGGTATATGTTAAAGGTCCGGGATCAGGCAGGGAATCGGCTATCCGTACCCTTCACACTGCCGGTATCGAAGTTACCGAAATACAGGACGTTACACCTCTGCCTCACAATGGTTGCAGGCCTCCCAAACGCCGCAGGGTATAATTTGCCGAATTATTCAGGAATAAAAAGTATCATAAACACATACAAACTTAACAGGCTACATGGCACGTTATATTGGTCCAAAGTCGAAAATAGCCCGCAAATTCAAGGAGCCTATCTATGGCCCTGATAAGGCTTACGAAAAGAAAAACTATCCTCCCGGACAACACGGGCAAAACAAACGCAGGCGCAAAGTGTCGGAATACGGCATTCAGCTTGCTGAAAAACAAAAAGCAAAATATACTTACGGTATACTTGAAAAGCAGTTTAAAAATACCTTCCTCAAAGCTACCAGCAAAAAAGGAATCACAGGTGAAATTCTGCTTCAACTCATAGAAGCCAGGCTCGACAATGTTGTTTACAGGCTGGGGATTGCTCCAACCCGCAATGCTGCCCGCCAGCTGGTCAGCCACAGGCATATCACGGTGAATGGTAAAGTTGTCAATATCCCGTCGTATGAACTACTGCAGGGCGACGTAGTGGCCGTTCGCGAACGTTCGAAATCACTCGAAGTAATTCAGAATAACCTGTCAGGCCGCGGCAGCAGGTTTTCATGGCTCGAATGGGACGAACCTATGCTCACCGGCAAGTTTGTAAACTACCCGCAGCGCGAAGAGATTCCGGAAAATATCAAGGAACAACTCATCGTCGAATTGTACTCGAAATAATCTGATTTCAATTAATATTCAACCAACAATAGGATATATATGGCCATTTTAGCATTCCAGAAACCCGACAAGGTTATCATGGTACAGGCCGACGAGTTCGACGGTACCTTTGAGTTTCGTCCACTCGAACCCGGCTTCGGCATCACTATAGGTAATGCGTTGCGCAGAATCCTGCTTTCTTCGCTCGAAGGCTATGCAATTACATCAGTGCGTATTGATGGTGTTGACCACGAGTTTTCATCCATCAAAGGTGTGGTTGAAGATGTAACTGATATTGTTCTGAATCTGAAAAAGATACGCTTTCGTAAACAAATCGAGTCGGAAGAAACCGAAAAGATCAATTTTACTTTTACCGGTAAAGATGTTCTTACTGCCGGCGAAATTGCCAAGCATCTTTCAGTATTCCAGGTGCTTAATCCCGATGTCATTATTTGCCATATGGAGCCTTCGGTTAAGCTCAACATCGAGCTCACCATCAACAAAGGCCGTGGATATGTGCCTGCCGAAGAAAATAAAGTTCCTAATGCATTCCTCGGAACCATCTTCATTGATTCAATTCATACACCAATAAAGAACGTAAAATTTACGATTGAGAATTTTCGCGTTGAGCAAAAAACCGACTACGAAAAACTTGTTCTCGAGATCAAGACCGATGGTTCGGTGCATCCCAAAGAAGCCCTGAAGGAAGCTGCCAAGATTCTGATTCACCACTTCATGCTCTTCAGTGACGAGAAAATCACTATTGATACTGAAGAAAAAGCGGTTGCCGAAGAGTTTGACGAAAGCACCTTGCACATTCGTCAGCTACTTAAAACCAAGCTTGTTGACATGGACCTCTCGGTGCGTGCCCTCAACTGCCTCAAAGCCGCTGATGTTGAAACTTTAGGCGACCTTGTGGCTTTCAACAAAAATGATCTTCTCAAATTCAGGAATTTCGGAAAGAAATCCCTCACCGAACTCGAAGACCTTGTTAAAACCAAAGGCCTGGAATTCGGTATGAACATTGCCAAATACAAACTAGATAAGGAATAAGCGAAATGAGACATCAGAAAGCAATTAACCACCTTGGGCGAACCAGCACTCACCGCAAAGCTATGCTTTCGAATATGGCAAGCTCGCTCATAAGGCACAAACGCATACATACAACATTAGCCAAGGCGAAAGCCCTGCGTTCATTTATTGAGCCCATACTTACCAAATCAAAGGAAGATTCTACCCATTCACGTCGTATTGCATTCAGCTATCTGCAGGATAAAGAAGCCGTTTCGGAACTCTTCCGCACAGTAGCTGTAAAAATAGCAAGCCGTCCGGGTGGTTACACCCGTATTCTGAAAACAGGATTCAGACTTGGCGATAATGCCGAGATGTGTATGATGGAACTGGTTGATTTCAACGAAAGCATGCTTGCTGCCAAAGAAGCTGCTCCTAAGAAAACTACCCGCCGTCGCCGCGGAACCGGGAAAAAGGCCGAAACAACTGCTACCGACGAAACCCCAAAGGCATCAGTTCCCAAAGCCAAGGCTAAAACCAAAGCTGCTCCGGTTGCTGAAAAAGAAAAGCCGGCTGAGCCGGTGTCAGAAGCCGAGCATACCGAACCGGACACACCTGCTGATAATCAATAAGTTAAAATCAAGCATGAAAAAGGATGAAGCAAATACAATACTTTATCCTTTTTTCATTTTAATGCAAACAAAATATTAAAGAAAAAGAATATGAGTCAAATAGCAAACATTACTGCCCGTCAGATTCTCGATTCACGGGGAAATCCAACTGTTGAAGTAGATGTATTTACCTCAAACGGTGTTATCGGCCGCGCAGCCGTTCCCTCAGGCGCATCAACAGGCGTTCATGAGGCAGTTGAACTCCGCGACGATGATAAAGGCATTTATCTTGGCAAAGGCGTTCTTAAAGCCGTTCAGAATGTTAATAAGGTTATAGCCGAAGAACTGAAAGGGTATTTCGTTTCGGAACAGAACGAAATTGATGCCCGCATGATCGAACTCGACGGCACCCCCAACAAAGGAAATCTTGGAGCAAATG
>JAKLFM010000112.1 GCA_022711175.1 Bacteroidota bacterium
TTCCTTCAATTGTTGTATCAAAGTGTTTTCCCAATACTTCATCGGCAGGGAAAACAGCATTTTTGGCACCCATCTCCGAAGCAAGGTTGGCAATAGTCATACGGTCGCCTATCGAGAGTGTTTTCACGCCTTCGCCATGATACTCGATGCTCATGTAGTCGGCGCCGCTCGAACCTATCATACCAATAATCCAGAGTGCCAGGTCTTTGGCATATACGCCTTCCGGTAATTTCCCTGCAAGGTTGATTTTTATCGTTTCGGGCACCCGGAACCAGGTCTCACCCTGTTTCCATAAACCAGCCGATTCGGTGCGGTCGATACCGGCGGCAAAAGCGTTAAAAGCTCCGGCTGTACTGGTATGGCTGTCGCTGCCGACAACGATCATTTTCGGACGCGCATATTCGGCCATGATTTGGTGACAGATACCTTTGCCGACATCATGAAATTTCTTGATTCCCTGTTCTTTAACAAGATCGCGTATTTTCTGGTAATCGTTTGCCAGTTCGGCAGTAGTGGGAGGTGCATTATGATCGAGTACAATGAGCAACTGGTCGGGGTCTTTCACTTTTTCGCCGCCCATTTTCTTAAAAGTATTGGCAATACTGGCGGTGTTATCGTGGGTAAGAATGATATCCGGCTTGCGGAACACGATGGCGCCTGCTTCGGCACCAAGGATTTTTTCGGCAAATGTTTTTCCGTTCATAAAGTATGTTTAGATGTGTTTCAGGGTACAATTTAACGGGTAAAATTCGGAAAGAAAATTCAAACTGGCGGTACGGATTGAAAATTAATTTCTGATATCCAATAACTTAATTATCAATAAATTAGAAAGGCCGCCGTTTTTTTTCGGCAGCCTTTGAAACTATCATTATGGCAGTGTGAAGTTTTTTATCAGAAGAGAAAGCCAACATCAATTCCAAAGCGTGGCGTTATACCGCTGTAGGAGTAATCCCACACACCATCATTGGATTCATCGCCCGAACCAATAGCCCTGCGGATACCTCCACCCGTGAATACATCAATGTTCATGCGTTTGGCGAATGAAAACGACCATCCAAACATCACACCGGTACCAATAACATCAAAGCTGTCGGATATTTTCACTTCCTGCGAATTCCAGTTCGGGTCATATTCCCAGGTAATAAATTCGGTATCGAGGTAATGATTCATAATATAAGGTGCGAAATACAGCCGGTGCATTACTTTGCCCTTTGCACTGGTATAGGCGTGTATCTTAAGCTGGGCTTCGGTTTTGATACCAAAGACGTTGTCGTAGTAATCATCCTTTGATGTAAGTCCGGCAATAAAATAGATGCTTGTTGACGGTGAAAGAAACCGCTCATAACCCATCTGGAAAGTGTTGCGGGTAAATTCAGTGAGGCTGAACTTATAGATATTCCTGAAATTGGTAAACTGTGAAGTTGATTTCTCAAAGTTCACTTCCTGCGAAAATGTGTGCATCGACACCATAATCAAGATGGCGGGCAACAAAACAAGTCTTTTATTCATATTGGCTAATTTGGTTAATGGATTTAAGGAAAGGGACAAACCTAAGCGCTAAAGTTGCATCAGATGATGATTAAACGGTGCAAAGAACGAAATATTTCCTTACATGGCAATCTTGCATCAACAAATGTGCCGGATATGAATTGCCGTAAACTATAATTCAGTTTAGCGTTGATTTTTCAATCAAGCAAAATATTTGCATTTGTGATCAGATTATTTAATTTTGCACTCCCATTTCAAAGATGGCGATTTGATTATCCCCGCGTTCTTTCAAATACTAACCTGATGCAACGTTTCACCTTGAAACGCCGTATCCGACTTTAGTTCAAAATCCCATTGGAGAGGTGGGTGAGTGGCTGAAACCAACAGTTTGCTAAACTGTCGTACTCGATTAGGGTACCGGGGGTTCGAATCCCCCCTTCTCCGCTGAAAACAAAATCCGGGCAGGTTTCCTGCTCGTTTTGTTAAAAGACAATCTTCATGTTCGATTTCGAAAAGCTGGAAGTTTATCAACTTGTAAAAGAGCAGACCAACATGGTACTGCAGCAGATTGAAGAAATCGAAGGCATTGACAGCGCAGTGCGCGAAAATTGGAGGAATTTAACGGTACAGATGCTCCTCCAGTTGGTGCAGGCTTCGGGCAGGGTAAATGTAGCTGAAAAGAAAAACCTGCTGGCAGCTTCAAGAAGTTGTGTTTTTGAATCAACAGCGATTATCGACCTCTTAAAGGCATCGGCAAAGCTGGATGCCTTGAAGTTTGAAGAACTATACAATAATTACGAAAGGATATCGAAGATGCTTCTCGGCATGTACCGGAGTTACGAAGGGAAGAGCGAATAGCGGTTAAAAGGCATAAATATTCGGGGTGTAGCGCAGTCCGGTTAGCGCACCTGGTTTGGGACCAGGGGGTCGATGGTTCGAATCCATTCACCCCGACAAAGCAAAAGCCTCTTGCAAAGCAAGGGGTTTTTCTTTTTTTGAGCGAAGCGCAAACTTATTTGCAAGCTGAGTGAGAAAAAGAAAAACTTCCGGAGGAAGGCTTTTGCTTTGAATCCCCTCTCTTTATGGATCACTGCAAGTAATCCATTCACCCCGACTAAGCAGAAGTCTCATGCACAACACTGGGTTTTTTTTGGACAAAAAAAGCAGCATGCCTTACGGTATGCTGCATAATCGCTCGGATAGATATAGAATATCGAAAACTTAATATGAAAACTGCACTTTGCAGGTTATATCACTTTCGATCGGTAAACATTCAAATTATCGTTGCTGAGTTCACTGTGCGACGGGTCATCAAGAAAGCCCGATACGGTCCTCAGCAGAAGGTCTTTACGGATTGGTTTGGCCAGGTAGCCTGAGCAACCGGCGGCATAGCATAATTTTACATCGCTTGGCAGCACGAAAGCTGTCTGGGCGATAACAGGCAAGTCGGGGCGCAGCGCTTTTATTTCTTTGGTAGCATCATAGCCGTTCATTACCGGCAGATAGATATCCATCAATACCAGGTCTATTGCGGGAGTGGTGCGCACCATTTCAACAGCCTGCCGGCCGTTTTGGGCCCAGAGAATCTGGGCACCTGTGCGTTTCAGCACAGTCTCAATATAGAGAAAACTGAAATCTATATCCTCGGCAATCAGGATAGTGCGGCCTTGCCAGTTGTAGGGGAAAGCATTAACTGCCTCATCAAAGTTCATCATTGCAGCAGTGTTTTGAGTTTTATAAGGAATGGTGAAGTAGAAAACTGAGCCTTTATCGAGTTCGGATTCGAGCCAGATGTTGCCGCCCATCAATTCGATAAGCGCTTTTGAAATGGCAAGCCCGAGTCCGGTGCCTTTAACGGCAAATTCTTTTTGATTGCCCGATTGTTTGTAGCGTTCGAAGATGGCAGCCTGGTCGTCGGCGGCAATGCCGATCCCTGTATCTTTAACATAGCAAACCAGCGTATTTCCCCACAATTCGATGCCGGTTTCGATGCAGCCGCTGCCAGTGAACTTGATGGCGTTGCCGATAAGGTTGACAAAAACCTGTTTCAGCCGGTTGGCATCCGTCATTATTCTTAGCTTTTCAGCACCGCGGGGAATATAACTTTTTAGTGTAACCTTGTTGCTGCTATGATACAACTCGGCCTTATAATAATCTTCGAGACTGAGCACTAAATCGGCAGGACACAATTCGGTAAGCTGCATTTTCACCTGCCCCGACTCCAGTTTCGAGATATCAATAATATCGTTAAGCAGACCGATGAGCGCCGTGCCGTTATTTACAATAATTTCAATGTACCTGTCGCGTTCGGTTTTTGTAAGTCCCGGTTCTCCCAGTAGCTCTGAGAAACCGATAATTCCATTCAAGGGCGAACGAATTTCGTGCGACATATCGGCCAGGAAGGCTGTTTTGTGAATGTTGGCTTCCTCAGCCTTGCGACGGGCAGCTTCCAATTCTTCGAAACGCTGGCGTGTGTATGAGATATCGAGCGCCATGCCAACATGCCTTACTATATTACCAAGGTTATCGCGCTCGGGCGACAGTTTTACGTGAAGCCACAATAGGGTATTATCAGCGCGGATAACTCGGAATTGCATATCGAACATCAATGTTTCCTCGTAGCTCTTCAGGCCTTCTTTTACCATGCCTCTGTCGGCCTTGTTTACTGTTCGCATCAGCAAACCGGGATTCTTGTATAGCTTTTTGAGCGGGATGCCGGCAATGTGATTACAGCCGGGGCTTGCGTAAAGCAGACCCTTATGATCCCACATCCAGATATATACGCCATTATTTTCAACGGCATTAATGAACCAGTCATGGGTTATATGCCCTGTAAGTGTGCACTCTTCATCACTTATTTTGATGAATTGCATGGTAGCCTGCACCTGGTCGGGTTGTTTAACCATGGACAAGGTTGCTTTGAAAAGCCTTTTATCCTCACAGATAATGTGAAAAGTATTTTCGGAGGATGAACCCTGGCCTTGCCTGAATATTGTCCAATAGGCATGAAGGTCGAAAGGTGCAATAAATTCGATAAGAGAATGGCCGATTATGTCAGCCGGTTTGTAACCGGTGATTTTACAGAAGTATTTATTTACGAAGATAATCTTCTCATTTTCAGTAAGAATAACACCTTCGCTACGGCTGACCAGCATTTTATAACCATCCAGGAGCTCTTTTAATTCCGGATCATTGCTCAATTCACGTCCGCCCCGCATATGGTCCGAAATCCGGGCATCAATATCGCCTGCAGGTGACAGGCTCATCTGTGACAACTCGTTGTTGAATGCCATAAGTTTTACAAAAATGATAAACGACAATAGCAACAGTGAGAAATAAACGGGCAGGATTGCACCCGGCTGATGGACACCGAAATTATTTGATATCCAACCAAAAGCCGATAAAAATAAAGCGGAATACTTTACTGACAGTATCGCAACTGCTGTTGCAATTAACAAAAGCACCAACGTCAAAACTGCCTTTTTCACCAGGCGGATGGACTTACTGTACCTTTGTTTGACAGAGTTAAGAAGTAGTGAGTGAGTAGACATTGAGTATAGGAGCGTGTTTAGTAACATTAGTTAATGAACCATGAAAGGAAAGGTAATAAGTATCGGTAAAAAAAATTAACGCACATCCGGTTGTTAATAACTCAACTGTTTGAAGGTTATAACCTTTCAAAATAGCAGGGGCAATGAAATGATTTCGGTTTGATTTCATAACTTTGCGGCGCGATCAGGCCTCGTAGCTCAGTGGATAGAGCAGCAGCCTTCTAAGCTGCGGGTCGAAGGTTCGAGTCCTTCCGGGGTCACAACTTGTTCAACGACCGGCAAATTACCAGCCGGTTTTTTCTTTTATACCTATATACCTATTAATATAAAGAGAAAAATCTTTCTCCCGATCTTGTCCATCAGTTATGAATGAGCGTAAAATACATCCGGGTTGAGTACGGTGGCCATAATATTGTAGTTTTTCAATGAGGCCTTATCGACTTGCTTTCGTTTTATCGTTCATTTTATCCTGCTCAGTGATGGTATTTTTTACAACCGAAAACCGCTTTTTGTCAATTATCATCAAAATAAAGTATAAGATTAATACCACCATGAATATTAAGTTTTGTTATTAATAATGAGTTCGGCATAATAGCTGTAAGGCTTGCTACCATTACGTTTCAACATATCAATGATAATAATGCATGTTATTTTATATGGTTTTCATCATCAATTTATTGGCATAAAGAGATAAAAAAGTATTACCCAACCGACAATCGCAGAAGTATATTTGGGGTATTAAAAAACATAACCAGTTATGCAAAAGAAACTACTCAAAGCAATCGCTTTAATGTGCGTTGTTGCATTGGTATTTTCGACCCACGTTTTTGCCCAGCAGACCAAGTCTGTAACCGGAACCGTGTACGGCGAAAATAATGCAACACTACCGGGTGCAACTATCAAGGTTAAAGGTACAACCATAGGCACCATCTCCGATTTAGACGGAAAATTTTCATTACAGGTACCCACAACTGCCAAAACCCTCGAGGTTTCGTTCGTAGGAATGGAAACACAGGATGTTCCGATTGGCAGCGGCCCGCTTAAGATCAATATGTCGTCGAGCACTACAGCGCTCAGCGAAGTGGTCGTAATCGGGTACGGCGCAGTGCGAAGGAACGAGGTAACGTCGGCCATTTCGTCGGTAAGCCAGAAAGAGCTTAAAAACCTGCAGGTTACCGGTATTGACCAGGCTTTGCAGGGCAAACTCGCAGGTGTTACAGTTACCAACAACTCAGGCCAGCCCGGTGGTGGTGTTGCCCTGCGCGTAAGGGGTCTCACAACCATTAACAGCAACGACCCACTGATTGTGATTGACGGTGTGCCATTTACCTCCAACACTGTTGAGAGCTCAGGTTACGACGGGCTTGGCGGT
>JAKLFM010000113.1 GCA_022711175.1 Bacteroidota bacterium
CGGGGACGAGAGTTGAACTCGTGACCTCCGGGTTATGAATCCGACGCTCTAACCAACTGAGCTACCCCGCCATTTAATATTTTCCTTTTGAACTCGTATCCGCACCAGGCAGATTTGAATCCGAGGCTCTGACCTCCCGATTGCTATCGGGATGAGCAACCCCGCCAAAGAGGCTGCAAAATTAGAAACTTTTCGCGAATATGAAAGGAATACCTCGAATTTTACTCAATTGCCTCAATACGTTGGGTGTAGTTAATCCCAAGCTCTTTCAACCCATTGAGGATGAAGTCAACACACTTCTCATCAGCAGCCAGGTGCTCGGGCGCCGACACTCCTTTAACCGTGTACATTTGTGAGGCAACAAGCTTCACCGCCATTACAGCAGCATAGCCTGTCGTTCTGGCCATTGAATGAACGCGCGTAACAGGATCAAATGTGTCAAGCAGGTCATAACATATGCGCGTTTTCTTTCCATCTTTATAGCCTTCGGCAATTATTCGCATAACAGTCAGGTCTTCCTCACCATCTTCGATGCGCAAAATCGGAAAGAGCAATTTTGCAGTTACATCAATGGGGCGGACACTTACATTACCGGCCATCATAGGCTGTGTGCTGAAAAAACCGGCATCGCGCAACACCTGCACCCTGAGGACGTGTCCGGGGTATCGCAGGGTTTTCTCGATCATGTCGGGTACTTTCAGGGTATGAATCAATGATCTCAATCCATCACTGTTAAATGCCTCCAATGTTCCAAGTCCTTCTATCTCAACATTTTCCACATCCGAAAGAGCTGGTTTAACCACCAGGTTTCCATTTACTACAAACCTTGCCGGTCGTGTATATTCTTCGACCAGGTCGATTGGAGAAAATACCGCTTTGTACTCGAAAGGCCATGAACGGCGAACGGGCAAACCGCCAACAAGGATTTTCACACTTTCGGGCTTATCAAGTTTGCTGCTGGCATAAGCAGCCAGTAAATTGCTCATGCCTGGCGCCAGGCCCATATCGCAGATAGCCGTAACGTTATGTTCCTTTGCAAGACTGTCAAGTTCAAGGAAGTTTTCAGCCTGAAAGGTAAAATCAATGATATCCTTCCCTGCTTCAATACATGCCTTAAGTACCATAAAACCAAGAAAACCGGGAACTGCGCTCACCACAAGGCCATAGCTGGCAACCAGTTTCTTAACCCTCTTGAACTCTGACAAATCAACCCTAAGAACGGTGATTTTATGCTTTGCAGAAATCTTATCGAGAACAGCGGCATCAATATCGGCCAGTGTAACATTAAAATTTGGATCTTCAGCCAGTTTTACGGCTACCGGGCCACCAACGAGCCCCGCACCTAAAACGATGATCCTCAGTTTGCTAATTCTGCTTTCCTTAGTTTCCATATGAATTTCTTTTGTTTCATTGGTTCATGCATAAGCCCAAATTCGGGTTAACGAGAAGTGCTTGCGAATTTATTTTTTCATCTAAAAAGTTTCATTTGTGAAACCGCCACTCCAGCCATTACCAGCACCATACCAAGTATTTTTCCGAAAGTAAACTGTTCCGAAAGTACAAAATATGAAGCTACTCCTGTAAATACGGGTATCAAATTCGAAAATACATTTGCCCTGATTATACCAATATCGCGAATAGAAACGGTGTACAGCAAATATGAGAGTGTAGAGGCAAAAAACGCCAGTTCCAATAAGGCAAAAAGCGCTGATGGCGAATAGGGTGCTGCAAAAAAGTGTTTCAGGTCAAATAGCAGGAAAAAGGGCAGGAAATATACTGCGCCTATTAAATTCTGGTATGCTATTATGGTAAATACCTGATAGTTACCGGCAAGTTTTCGAATAACCAATGAGTAGGCAACTGCTGACAAAACTGCCACAAAAAGCAAACCAACTCCTATGGGTGAAGCACTTAGCGAAAGATCAGGCCTGATCAGCATAATTACGATTCCGGTAAGCGAGACCAGGATGCCAGCCAGCGTTGCCCGGGCAACCTTTTCTTTATACGCCAGATAAGCGGCAACCGGGGTGAACAGGGGTATTGTAGCTATGATAACTGACGAAATAGTTGATGAAACCCTTGATAAGCCGAAACTCTCGCCCATGAAGTAGCAAAAGGGCTGTGTAAAAGCAAGCAACAGGAACCATTTAACGTCATGGCGCCTGATCTTTAGTTCTCTTCGTGTGATTTTGATGAACAAAACCAGGAGGCTGCCTGACATCAACAACCTCAGAAAGATAATGGTTATTGGCCTGTAAACTGTATTAACCTGTTTAAACCAGACAAAAGACATGCCCCAGAAAAACATTGCAAGAACAGCAAATACAACAGGCCGAAGGCTGTGATGCTTCTTGGCAATGACCGGTACCTGGACGGGCATAAGAATGTTGTGTATGACGGAAGAAACTGGAATTTAAATGCTGCCCGCTAAAAAGGCTTTTGGGTGCACACTCGATCTATTCAATACCGGCAAAGTGTTTCATAAATTGCACCCTTTCGTAAGCAACAGGGTTTGAGGCATTTTTATAACTCAGTTTACCAACGAAATCCCCGGTGCTTGAATAGTCGTGTTCTGACATCCAATGCTCCAAATCGGCATTCATAACAGCGATTTGCGAACTGCCATTCTTGTAAATGGTGCTGACAACCTCAACTGCTTTAGCACCTGCAAGCATTAATTTTATCATACCCTGGGCATCGTGAACGCCGGTTGTTCCTGCAATATCGCAATTTACTTTCCCCGATATAAGAGCAATCCAGCGCAGAGGCATGAAAATCTCGTCGGGTGAACTGAAAACATGTGTTGCTTTCACCTCAAGGTCTTCAATATCAATGTCAGGAGAGAAAAAGCGGTTAAAAAGGACAAGTCCTTTTGCTCCTGCCCAAGCAAATTTTTGAGCAGAATTTGCTAATCCCGAGAAATATGAACTGATTTTGAGTACTACCGGTATTGAAACCTGTCTCAAAACCTTATCGAGAATATTGAAATACTGCTTTTCAAGCTGGTCGGCAGTTGCAAGAGCATCAGCAGGCAAAACAAATATGTTAAGTTCGAGCGCATCGGCTCCTGCATCCTGAATTTTACGTGCAAAGTTTGTCCATTCGGCTGGTGAATAACAGTTAATGCTGGCAATTACCGGCATCTCAACTGCTTTTTTACTTTCTCGGATCAAAGAAATATATTTATCAATGCTGCCCGAACGACTGTAGTTACTTATATAATCCATCGCTTCGGGATACTGGTTAGCCGACAAATCCTGGCCAAGAGCATGGCTTACCTCCAGCATAATCTGTTCTTCGAAGAGCGACTTAAGTACAACAGCACCTGCACCTTGCTTTTCGTACTCAATGATGTTGTCAACCGAGGAGGTTAATCCTGAACTTCCTACTATTATGGGGCTTTTCAAGTTCAGCCCCAGGTACTTTGTACTAATATCAGCCATTGCTGTGATTCATTAAGACATTATTCAAGCGTGAGCAGCATGTTGTCCTTTACCTGAAATACGGTAAAATGGACAAGTTTTACAGCAAGTAAAAATACCAATTATTTCTGCAACCGGCTAAGTTTTTATGATAAAATACAGGGATTCCGGTGCTTTGAATCTTAATCAAAAAAAACCGGCATCTTCATACCGGTTTTTCATACACCTGATACAAATCAGTTAGCCATCGTAAGTTTCCTGAACAGATTATCATTCTGAATAATTTCGGCTGCTTGTTTAAGATCATCGTCGGTACTGCCTATTACCTCGAAGTATGCATTGATGTTGTATAGATTCCTGGCCAGTAATCCTTTGAGTACCATGGTAATTTGTTTGCCTGATGCAGAGAGCCCTTCCTCATTGCGTGGCAGACCATTATTTGCAGCATAAACAACGAAATCATCAAGCAATTGCTTATCGTTTTTGTAATTTTTAATAAAGTCGCCAATGGCCGGGTAGAGCCTTAGCAAATCTTTTCGGTTTGCGTCAATGTTCTGCATCACATAATCGTTGAGCAGGTTCTTGCGAAGTGCATCCGTATAATATTGAGAAACAAATGAAGTATCGAGCGGAACAAAAATATCGGGCATGATACCGCCGCCGCCATATACCAGCCTTTTGTTGTGTGTGTAATATTTTAGCGAATCCGGAAATTTTATACTGTCGGAATGCACCAGTTCACCATGTTTATAACGATTATAAACCTCAGAGAAATATTCATCGGAACCGGGGGTATAAGGCTTTTGGATGCAACGGCCCGAAGGCGTGTAATACCTTGCGGTGGTGAGCCTGATCATGGAACTGTCAGGCAGCATGTAAGGGCGCTGAACGAGGCCCTTGCCAAATGAGCGCCTTCCTATGATAAGCCCTCGATCCCAATCCTGCACGGCGCCCGATACTATTTCGCTTGCCGAAGCCGAGGCCTCGTCGATCAATACCACTAACTTACCTGATTCGAAAACGCCCTGGGCTGTTGAGTTGAAATCCTGACGCGGACTGCGTAGACCTTCGGTATAAACAATGAGTTTGTTGGCCGAAAGAAACTGATCAGCAAGTTCAAACGCGATATCGAGGTAGCCACCGGTATTGTTCCTGAGATCGAGAATTAGGTTTTTCATGCCCTGTTTTTTCAGCTGTGCAACCGATTCAACAAACTCATCGTTTGATGTACGGGCAAAACGTGACAGTTTTACATAGCCGATGTCGCTGGTGAGCATGTAGGTAGCATCGATACTATTGATGGGAATTTTATCCCGGACTATGGTATAATCAATAAGACCTTTACGGTTTTTGCGAAAAATGCTCACATCCACCTTGGTACCTCGTGGCCCGCGCAAATGATCGAGAACATACTGGTTGTCGATTTTGCTACCTACTGCATCCTCGCCGTTTATTTTCACGATTTTATCGCCTGCAAGAATTCCAAGCTTCTCAGAGGGTCCACCCACTACAGGCGAAATAACAACAATGGTATCATGATATATCTGGAACTGAACGCCTATCCCGTCAAAATTACCTTGTAGCGGCTCGTTGGTCCGTTGTACTTCTTTCTTGGGAATGTAAACCGAATGAGGGTCTAAATCCTTTAGAACCTGAATGACAGCTTGTTCTGTAAGGTGTGCTTCATCAACGTCTTCAACATAGAAGTAATTGATGAGTTGCATCAGGGTTGAGAATTTTTGAGTGGTCTCTTTTTGGTCGTTGTTTTTCAGCGAGTATTGTGCCATCATCGAACCAGGAAACATCAGGACAACAGCAACGGCGAGTGTTTTCAACGAAAATATGGATTTACTCATTGGCAGAGTTGATTTAATAAGCGTTTAACGTGCCAAAATTACCACAATTAATGTACCATCGTCATGCACATGCAGTAAGTTGGTCGCTTAACGGCATCCTTTTCTATACAACATGAAGCAGCATGGTACACACGATCAGTTATTTTCTGAGCTGAAATCTCTATGGTTTTGATCTGAATTCTTCTTTCCAGGCACCCAGTTATTGCATCACCGGATTTTAGCTCTCAACCGGTCAAATGAAAGACTGATAAGCACTGCGGCCTGACACATTGGCATTGATTTCAAATGGTGCTATATTTGATGCACTATTGATATATAACTTAATGATATGCCTGAACTCTCGGAAAAGAAGCGGTTATTGCGAAGCCTTATTGTTCCTGCCGTGCTGTTGGGTATCATCTGGCTAGTAAAACTCTACGAAATCATCTTTCATGCCGATTTTTCCGATTATGGTATTATCCCGCAGACAATCACTGGTTTACGGGGAATTATTTTCGCTCCCTTATTACACGCCGACGCCTCTCATGCTTTTGCAAACAGCGCGCCGTTGTTTATCCTGACTGCTGCCTTGTTTTATTATTATGGACGCAAGGCTGTGGGCGTGTTTGTCTGGTCATGGTTAATAACCGGTTTTTGGGTTTGGGTATTTGCAAAGGACACGGGGTGCCACATAGGGGCATCGGGTGTGGTTTATGCGTTGGCGGCATTCCACTTTACAGGTGGTGTTTTGCGCCGCGAGCCACGCATGATGGCCTTTTCGCTCCTGGTAGTTTTTCTTTACGGCGGACTTTTATGGGGACTATATCCCGATTTCTGGCCCGAGAAAAATATTTCCTGGCAATCGCACCTACTTGGAATGGTTGCCGGCATCATTCTTGCGTTTTTTTATCGTTATGACGGCCCGCAGCGTAGGGTTTATGAGTGGGAA
>JAKLFM010000114.1 GCA_022711175.1 Bacteroidota bacterium
AGTTCTCGGTGAGGAGATCTCGATGGAAGACCTCGGAGGTGCCAGGGTTCACAGTGAGGTAACCGGAAATGCTCACTTCTTTGCAATGAGCGAGGAGGAGTGCTTTGAACAGATAAAGCAATTATGCAGCTACATTCCATGGAATAACAGCAAGAAAGCCGATCCTTTCCCTGTTAAACCTCCCAGGACAAGGCAATTCAACATCAACAAAATTTTTCCAACAAATCCGCGCCAGCCTTACGATGTGAAAGAAATCATCCGCGCCATAGCCGACGACAGCGATTTCTTTGAGGTTCATTCGCGCTGGGCTGAAAATATTGTTGTTGGTTTTGGCAGGATGAGTGGCCATACGGTTGGCTTTGTTGCCAATCAGCCGCTTGTACTTGCCGGTGTACTTGATGTTGATTCGAGCGATAAAGCTGCAAGGTTCATCAGGTATTGCGATGCTTTCAATATTCCGCTCGTTACGCTGGTTGATCTGCCTGGTTATCTGCCGGGTGTTGATCAGGAGCATGCAGGCGTTATCAGGCATGGTGCAAAAATTTTATATTCATACAGCGAAGCAACGGTTCCAAAAATCACGGTTATCCTGCGCAAAGCCTATGGAGGTGGTTATATAGCCATGTGCTCGAGCCACCTGCGTGCCGATTTTGTTCTTGCCTGGCCTACCGCCGAAATTGCTGTGATGGGTCCCGAAGGAGCCGCAAATATCATTTTCAGGAACGAAATAAAAAATGCCGAGAATCCTGATGATATGCGCAAGCAAAAAATTAAAGAATACAAGGAGAAATTTGCAAATCCTTATGTTGCTGCTGCTTACGGTTATGTTGATGCTGTTGTTGAACCCGAAGAGACGCGAAATATGGTGATTCATGCATTGCAGATTTCAATGGAAAAATCTGTTGAACGTCCTGTGAAAAAGCACGGAGTACCTCCATTCTGATGTTTTCGAACCCAACCCGGTTATTATGCATCTGCTATTGGCAGGGTGTCGCCGCACGTTGAATAATATTTTGTTGATACCTGATCTTTTGTAATGAAATTAACTGAAGATTAAGAACATGGAAGAAAAAGTACCTGGGAAACAAGCTCCTGAAATTACCGAGTCGAACGACGAGACGCTCATTGACGAACAACTGCAAACACTGATCATTGAGGATGTTCGCTATAAAACCCGGTTTAACCGAAAATTCCTGTCGCGAAAAAATTATATCCCACAGGATCCAAAGAAAATTCTGTCGTTTATACCCGGCACCATTGTACAGGTGTACACAAAAAAGGGGGCAAAAGTAAAGGAAGGTGACAAACTACTGGACCTCGAAGCCATGAAGATGGTAAATACTGTGTTTTCTCCCATCGAAGGAGTGCTTAAAGAAGTGCTTGTAAAGCCAGGTGACCTGGTGACGAAAAACCAATTACTGATTCAGTTCAGGTAAGGCTCAGGGTTCGGTTGCTGTGATAAGTGATCCGAATTCGTGATTACAATTTTGAATAAACTCAGTGAGTTCAGCTTTTCCTAATCCCGAAACAGACGAAGAAATAAATATCGTCGGTAATTCGTCCCATTCTTTTTCAAGTTCCTTTTTATACGCGGTCACATTCGCGTGAATTTTATTTCGCGAAAGTTTATCGGTTTTTGTAAAAACAAGGCACAATGGAAGCTGGTGCTTCCCCATCCAGTTGATAAAGGCCAGGTCGCTTTGCTGGGGCTCAATACGGGAATCAATCAAAACAAAAGTATATAACAACGATTTTCGATGAAGTACGTAGTCGTGAATGAGGTGTTCCCACCTTTCGCGCTCTGATTTTGAAATTTTTGCAAAACCGTATCCGGGAAGATCAACCAGATACCACAGGTTTTCGACCATGTAATAATTCAGAAGCCTTGTTTTACCAGGAGTTGCTGATGTTCGGGCAAGCCCTTTCACCCCGGTAAGCATGTTAATGAGTGATGATTTCCCTACGTTCGAACGCCCGACAAAGGCGTACTCGGGATATTTTTCGCGCGGACATCCGTTGCGGTCGTTGGCGCTCATAACATAACTTGCTGATTGCATCGCTCGTTGAATTAGTTTTAACGTCTTTGTAATCAAAGTGCCTGCCTGCCAAACGAAAAAACAGTCCGTAAGGAGAAATGGCGGGTGCTCAGTTGCGGGTTACCGGATTTATATGCCGCTCTTTCTTAATGTCGTAAATATCGTCGAGTGTAACAAGGATTCCGGTTTCTTCCACATCGCCAAATCCCGGGTTAAGGCTTGTTCCAAAACACAACATAGTTGAGGAAAGGCTCATATAAATATTTACAAGCGGGGGAATGTTTTCGTTGCATCTGCGCACTTCCTGAACAAGCAATTTGTAGTCCATATCGTAATTACCGGCCGTGAAAAATGATTCAAGCTCTTCCAATGGTGTCTCGAGTTGCAACTCCTCTTTTGGGTAAACCAGGTTTTTATGATCATTGAAATATTTATTCATAAAATGAAGTATCAAATCGCGGGCACGCGGGTTGTAATGAGGGTACATGGTGATTTTACCGAAAAAGTATTTAATATCCGGATTTTGAATGATTATGGCACCCAAGCCGTTCCAGATATTGTCGAGCGCAAACATTCCTCTGCGTACATCAATGGTAGGCTGGTATGCAGGTTGAACAAACGAACGCCCGAGTTCAATTGTCCAGGGCAGGTAGTCTTTTACGAAAGTATCCGAAAGAATAAAAAGTTCGGTAGTTGGAGTATCAACCTGGCCATCGGGCTTAATCTTGAGTTCGCTGCCCCTGATAAACCTGTATCCGCCTACAATTTCCTTTTCAACCGGATCCCAAACCAACAATTGCTTAAATGTAACTTCCGGATCAGTGTCAAATTCATCGAGATCGCAAGCGTTTCCGGTACCACCACCGGCATCACGAAAGGTGATTTCTCTTAACCGCCCTATTTCTCTCACAACATTTGGAGCATTCTGCCAGGTAACAATATAAATTTCGTTGTTGCCCAGGTTGGTGTACTTAACAAACTTATCATGTGTGAGTTCGGAAATCAGTAGTTCTTTATCAACCGGGGGTATGATTTCTAACATATTGAATTGATTTTTCTGATTCTTTAGTTGTCAAAATTCTCTAAAGGATTGTCTTCAAGTTTGTAAACATGTGCTTTAACCAATTGCGCCCATTCCAGGTCGGTGTGATTTTTATCGAATGTTTGCCAGGGTATAGGTTTGCCGAAGATAATTTTAAGCGTTTTATTGTGTTGCCGGTACATTTCATCAACTAAGTATAGCATTTCGATATTAGCTTTGATTTTGAGCCGGTTTCTGAAACGCGCAAGGCTATAAAACCAGTCGGAGTTTCGGCCGTCAACATGGCAGGGAATAATATCGCGTTTGTGTTTGCGTGCTTTGGTTATGAAGCTTTTTTTCCATTCGAGGTCGCAGATCCCGCCGGGCTGTTTTCTTGAGCACAAACCTGCAGGGAAATATAGAATGGCTTTATCAGATGCATACGTGTCGTCGATGATTTTAGCATTCTCAGCATTGCTGCCATGTTTATTGATAGGGATAAAGAGGCTCCGGAGTTGTGGCAGATTCATCAGTATGTCATTAACCGGGAAAACGATGTCGGGCCTTTTTTTGCCTGCCAGATGCATAAGAGCCAGGCCATCGAGCCCGCCAAGCGGGTGATTCGAGGCGATGATGAACCGGCCTGTACTGCTTATGTTTTCATCACCGCTAACAACAAGGTTAGCACCAAATTCGGCAAGAATGGCATCAACAAATGCCAACCCGTCTTTATCGCGATTACGGTATATCACACTGTTGATCTCGTCCTGGTGAATAATCCGTTTTAAATATGATTTTATAAAACGTGGCAGCATGTTGTTGAGACTCACGCTTTTACTCTTGATTACTTTTTCGAGATCTATAAAATCAGGAGTTATTTCGATTGTGTTGTCGCTGCCTGTCATCAGATAATCAGTGTCTTTTTTACCCCGGTTTTTCGGGTAGGTTTTCACAAAAGTAACCAATTACAACATTAATACCAACACAGATCGATGGCAAAATTTTAAAACTGACATCATTTTGCTATTAATTCTGTGTAATTAAGCTTGTATATAACCCCAGTATTCTCCGGTATTTGCTAAATATAAATGCCTAAATCACACTGTTTACAACATAAATCTATTTTGTTAATAAATTTTTTGTGCAATTAAGTGTAGATTTGTGGGAAGATTAACCTAAATTTACCACCCTGAAAATGTAAAACAGAAATGTTGAATCTGATTGGTGTTCATGACTGCAAGCTCGATGCAAAAGGAAGGGTGCTTTTTCCTGCTGCATTGAAGAACCAGTTGCTGGATGTTATCAGCGAAGGATTTGTGATCAAGAGGAGCATTTTTCAGCAATGCCTCGAACTCTATCCGAAGCCCGAATGGAACTTCGTGAGTCGCGATGTAAACAAACTCAACCGTTTTGTAAAAAAGAACAACGATTTCATCCGTGTTTTCATGGCGGGTGTGCGCGAGGTTGCACTTGATGGCACTGGCCGGATTCAGATACCACGCGACCTGGTGAATTTTGCAGGGATTAAAGGGGACATTGTACTGGCATCGGCTGTAAACATTATTGAAATCTGGGATAAAGATTTGTATGAAGTTGCCATCAGCAATACAATACAGGATTTTTCAGCCCTTGCCGAGGAGGTGATGGGAAGTATTTCACCTTCTGAATGACCAAGACATGTACCATCAACCCGTTATGCTTAATGAAAGCATCGAAGGCCTGGCAATCGAAGCCCAAGGCATCTATGCCGATTTAACCTTCGGGGGTGGTGGCCATTCAAGGGCAATACTTGAAAAACTCGGTGATAGAGGAAGGCTTGTCGCGTTTGATCAGGATGAAGATGCGCTAGAAAATGCTATCCCCGATGAGAGGTTTCTGCTCATCAATCAAAACTTCAGGTATTTCCGCAACTTTTTGCGTATGCACAAGTTGCTGCCTGTCGATGGCATTCTGGCCGATTTGGGTATTTCATCGCATCAGATCGATACCCCTGAGCGCGGTTTTGCAACCCGTTTCGACGGCCCGCTTGACCTGCGAATGGACCGCAATGCCTCCTTCACCGCAGCCCAGTTGGTAAACACATATTCTGATGAGAAATTGCGTGAAGTGTTTACAAGTTATGGTGAAATTGACAATGCAAGGCAACTTGTTTCGGCCATAATACAGTCGAGGCCACTACATACCGTCATGGAATTGCGGAGTGCCATAGCACCTTGTGTACCGCGAAAAACCGAAAATAAATACCTGGCCATGGTTTTTCAGGCGATGCGCATTGAGGTGAATGATGAAATCGCAGTGTTGCAGGTAATGCTGAGGCAGTCGGCCGAGAGCCTGAAACCCGGCGGCAGGCTGGTTGTACTTGCCTACCATTCTCTTGAAGACAGGCTGGTAAAAAACTTCATGCGATCAGGAAACTTTGAAGGCATTTTGCAGAAGGACTTTTTCGGGAATATACAAGCACCTTTCACTCCGCTGACACGTAAGCCCATTGTACCATCAGTTGCTGAGCTCGAAATTAACCCGCGTTCGCGCAGTGCCAAATTACGGATTGCAATAAAAAATTAAACATGGAAGAACCTAAAAATCAGTTAGCCGGACAGCCTGACGAACCTGCTCCCCAGCCTTCAAAAAAGGCCAGAAGCAGATTTGCCATAAGCGTGAAAAGCGTGCTGGATGGTAACTTCCTAACGCGCAGCAAGGCAATTGCGCTTTTGCCATACCTGGGATTTGTGACCATACTCGGAGTGCTGCTGATTTTCAATTCAAATTATGCCGATAAAACAATCATCAACATAAGTAAAACCAAAAAGCTGAACGAAGAGCTTCGTTATGAGTATATCGTCACTAAATCGAAGCTCATGCAATTGTCGAGACAAAGCCAGCTGGTGAAGACACTCGCCAATACCGGCCTGAAAGAATCAACAATCCCGCCTCGTAAGGTGCTTATTGATACAGGAGAGTAATAACCAGGAAACCGAACAAAGCCAATGGACAACAGGAAAGATATTTTGTGGCGTGTTTACCTCATCTACGTGGGGATGTTCCTGCTTGCCCT
>JAKLFM010000115.1 GCA_022711175.1 Bacteroidota bacterium
TGCTTCGACTGCGCTCAGCATCCAGCTCAGGGTTAAAAGCCCGATGTGACTATGCACTCCTTACTCTTCTTCACATCATTTCAAGCTCTCCCTTATAATGCCCACTTATAATAAGGAATTACTTCTATCTTCTTGTCCCCGATATTGAAGCGATCGTCCTGATTGTGAGTGATGATAAAAGCTTGTTTTCTGTCAAAGAAGTCCATGGTTTCTGTGATGCCGGCCAGTTCCCTTTCCATGTTACTCTTGTCCAGCTGCCAGCATACCTGGTAAATTCCATTCAATTTACCCTTCTGAAAGACTACGAAATCACATTCCTTTTTGTCAGAATAGTAATATATATCAGATGTTTGCCTGCGAAGTTGCAAGTAAACCATATTTTCGAGCAACCTGCCGTTATCATCATTAAATGAAACCGAATTGATATTAATAAATCCGTTGTCAATACAATAAGTTTTTCTGGGATTAACAATCTGAACTTTATGTGAATAGCTAAATTTTGGCACAAAGAAAAACAGGTATGAGTCGAAAAGATAGGAGAGGTAGTCCATCATGCTCGACGAAGAATTTATTTGAAAAATCTTTCGCAGGCTGTTACCGCTGAATGGTTTACCAGTATTTGAAACCAGCCAGAGCGCAAGCTGTTGCATTATATGTACATTCTTCAGGTTGTACCTGGCAGCTATATCCCTTATTATAATATCATTGAAAGCCTGCATCAGTACTTCGGGCAAACCGGTTTTGAGATATTCAGGGAATCCGCCACTTCGAAGGTAACTTGCTGATGAATCAGCATCGGGCTCACAGGAGGTGAATTTTAGGTATTCGCTGAACGAAAAAGGAAAGAGTTCTTTTGATATATGCCTGCCAGTAAGTTTGGTGCCTAATTCTTTGCTTAGCAGGGATGCATTAGAACCGGTGATGAATATACGGTAAGCTTCGTCGAGCCTGAACCTTACAAAACTTTCCCAATTATCGATATTCTGAATTTCATCAAAAAAATAGGTTGTCACCGCTGATTCAACGGCAATTTCATGTAAGCGGTCAAAATCCGTTAAATCAAAACCTGCCAGACGGGGGTCTTCGAAATTGAGGTAAATGGATGGAATGCCTGATGATTTGTTAATTTGCTGTAATAAGGTACTTTTACCGCAACGTCTTATTCCTGAAACGATCAATGCATGAGAAGTAAGGCTGGCTATTTCACCAAACTCACGGGGCAATCCTGTATCCAGGTGGCTTAACCGCTCCTTTTGCGAGTTGATCACCTGCTCAATGAATAACTTTGATAACATTTTGTGTATAGTTTTCGTTAGTAAAGATAACTATCTTTTGTTATCAACGAAAACATTTTTTAAATTAAAAATCATCGGACTATGTGTTCTACTGTGACTATGTGTTATTGCTTTTTTTGAACCATCCCGTTTTGCGGGACAGGCGGCGACACAATAGGCACATAGGGATCACATAGGATTCAAACAGATCACTCCTTGCTCAAGGTTCCGAGTTCCGAGTGCCGGGTTCCGGGTGCCAGACCCCAGACTTCAGGTTTCTTAATCATCTTCCCATGCTCTTTTCACACTCCTTCCCGCCCCTGTATCCCTGAAGGGACCTGCCCGCTGCCAACATTTTTCAATGTATTTTACTCACTTTCGCACGCTACACATCTTGACAGCCCTTCGACATGCTTCGACTGCGCTCAGCATCCAGATCAGGGTTAAAAGCCCGATGTGACGACGCACTCCCAGCTCAAGGTTCCGAGTTCCGAGTACCGGGTGCCGGGTGCCAGATTCCAGTTTCGACACTCAATGTTCCCTACTACCTATTCCCGTCTCGACAAACCTGATCAAATCGAGCTTAATAACCTCCCAATGCTTACCATGTAAACAAACCGGGTCAAAATCGAGGTCAGCATGGCTGAAGTCGTTCATATGATCAACAATCAATGCGGCGTCATGACTGTATGGGTATCGTTTGCGGTGAAGGTCCAGCATCCTGCCGAGAGAGAAATCGCCCATCAATTCATGAATATCCCAGTAATCTTTTTTGCGGCCTATTCTGCTTATCACATCCATTTTCATTGACAGTATTTCCTCAATGCTTGCCAGCCTGATATTGTCGAAAAGTTGATAATCCATTATAAATTCGTCGGTATAGTAAAGGTCGAGTTTGATGCATTCGTCTTTGTTGTTGCCAATGAAATATGATTTCCCTATTCCGACCGGGAGTGCTCCGGAAGTATCGATATAGCTGAAATCGCTGCGCAGGCATTCTTCAAGCCTGTCAAAATGAACAGACCCGAATGTTGAATCAGTAAACAGATCAATATCAACTGATATCCTGTGACCCCTGAATAAACTGAGTGCTGTTCCGCCTACCAGCCGGAATGGCCTGAATTCGTCGCGCTGCATAAGCTTACGCAAAACATTCAGGAGCAAGGGTGTGGTGGTATTATAGTGAAGGTCTTTTGCCATAGGCGGCGATAGCTTCATTTACAGCATCCTGTCCGTAAAGACGGGTTATTTCAGCCTGCTCATAAAGATTCCCTCTTTCGAAGACCCTCATAATGACAGCTTTTTTCTGGTTCATCCAGTCAATTGATTCCGCGGAGGTGTCCCAGAATAGTGCGCGGCGTAGTTTCGTGAGATCGGGTTTCAGCGAATATTGTTGTTTCTTATGCTGCTGAATATCATAATACACTTGCAGTATCATGAAGAAACCTTCTTCAATGCCGAGCAGATGTTCAATTTTGAGGGCCAATGCAGTATTCATGCGCCGTTTGCCTTTAGTGACGGCGCCAATTGTCTGTGCATGCTCACTAACCTTCTGCGCAAGATCCGTTTTCGATATCTTACGCAATTTTAGCTCATGGTCAAGGATGAGACCCGGGTGAATACCTTTTATGACAGACAAATACTGAAGCATGGAACAAAAGTAAACAAATTTGTTTATTAATACAAATTGTTATCTTTAACGAATCTGCTGCAGGCTGTTAACACTTTTAAACATATCGAGTGGCGGGACAGGCAGTAGCAGTGTGTTAAATCTTTTGAACCATCCCGCTTTGCGGGGCAGGTAGTAGCTGTGGGTTAACTCTATTGGACCACAATAGACACAATAGGCACATAGGGATCACATAGGATTCTCGGCTTGTACCGCTCTGAGGGATAGGTTACTCCCCGCTTTTACTCACCCTCTCACCCTTGGCAGAACTCACATCACCTTTTCTATCCGTTCAAGTTCGCAATATGGAACAACAGTTATTCCATTGCTTCTTTTTTGCTTCGCATCGCCTCCATAAATCACAAAGCCGCCGTCTGTTCCGGTCATCTTATTCCAAAACAGGATACCTTTAAAAAACTCATCCGAGACTGTCGCTCCTGATTTAATTTCAACGGGCAAGGGGCTGATACCAGCTTCGAGCAACAGGTCAATTTCATGACCGACATTATCGCGCCAGAAAAACAAATTATTTGATTTCCCATCATTATACCTGCTTTTCAAAAACTCCAACACAATCATATTTTCAAAAAGATTGCCACGGAAGGGATGGAAAGCGAGTTGTCCGGCATTTTCAATACTTAACAGGGCTGCCGCCAGGCCGGTGTCGTAAAAATAGATCTTAGGCATTTTTACGATACGTTTATTGTAATTTTTATGATAAGGCTGCAACCTGAAAACAATAAAACTTGCTTCCAGTACACCGATCCATGAGCTGATAGTCTTTACGTCAACACCAGCCTCGTTTGCCAGGCTGCTCATATTCAGCATTTGTCCTGTACGTCCTGCACAAAGGCGGAGGAATCGTTCGAAGGCAAACAGGTCCGTAATGTTTTTCAGCAGGCGCACATCCCGTTCAATATATGTTCTTATGTAATTGGCATAGTATCGTACCGGATCGGTATCGCTATGGTACAGTTCAGGATACCCGCCTTTGAACATTAAATGATTGGCATCGTAATTTTTATCGTTGATTTCCGATAAGCTCAGGGGAAGCAGAAACAAAAAACCTACACGGCCTGCCAGGCTCTGGGAGATGCTCTCCTGAAGTGTAAAATTGTTTGACCCGGTTAAAATAAACATCCCTTTTGTCGCCGAATCATCAAGTATCTGCTGAAGGTAGGAAAAAAGCTCAGGGGCCCGCTGCACTTCATCCAGTATAGCTCCGTCAGGATAATTGGATAAGAACCCTCTGGGATCTTCAAGCGCATATTTGCGCATATCGGGGTTTTCGAGGCTCACATAGGATTTATCAGTAAACACCATCCGAACCAGCGTGGTTTTGCCCGACTGGCGCGGACCCACCACGGCTACCGCCTTAAATTGAGTGGATAGCAAACGTAATTCGAGTTCAGCGTTGCGTTTAATCATACTGTAAAATTACAAATATGGAATCTGATTCCAATATTGTAAGAAATATTTTTTACTCTCAATTCTGAAATGGGACAGGCAGTAGCTGTGAGTTAACTCTTTTGAACCATCCCGCTTTGCGGGACAGGCGGCGACACAATAGACACATAGGATTCACGACTTGTCCCGCTCTGCGGGATAGGTGTTTCTACGTTTTTTTTGAACCATCCCGCTTTACAGGGCAGGTAGTAGCTGTAGGTTAACTTTATTGAACCATCCCGCTTTGCGGGACAGGCGGCGACATAATAGGCACATAGGATTCAGATAGGTTTTCTATGTGCTTATTTTTTTGAACCACAATAGGCACAATAGACACATAGGATTCACATAGGTTGCTTCCGTGACGACGCACTCCTTACTTCAAGTTCCAAGTGCCGGGTGCCGGGTGCCGGGTTATAGATCCCAGACTTCAGGTTTCTTAATCATCTTCCCACGCTGTTTTCCCACGCCTTCCCGCCCCTGTATCCCTCAAGGGGACCTGCCCACTGTTGATACTACTCATTACTTCTCACTCACTTTCCCGCGCTCCACATCTCGACAGCCCTTCGACATGCTTCGACTTGCTTCGACTGCGCTCAGCATCCAGCTCAGCATCCAGCTCAGGGTTAAAAGCTCGATGTGACTATGCACTCCCTACTCCCTACTCCTTACTCTTTACTCACTATTCACTATTCATTATTCACTTTTCATTATTCAACTACTCCCTACTTCTAACAAACTCTACAAACAAATAATCATCCTCCAATTCCTTCAAAACTACCATTGTCGAATTGTTGGTGTGCGAGCGCATCACCAGGCTGTTCTTTTTCGAAATGGTGGACAACACCCTGAAACCCATGCGCCAGCCAATGTGGTACATAATGTTGTTCATCATCCTGCCGATGCCTTTGCCTTCGTAAGGTTCATCGATAAGCCGGCCGACGAAGCATTTGCGGTTCCAGAAGAACCTTAAAAAAAAATAGCCCACCATGTGTGAGCCTTCGAAAACGCCCATCATGAGGAAGGCGGGGTTACTGTATGCTTTGAGCAATGAAGGTTTGTCGAAGCCGTGGGGTTTAAAGTAAAGGAGCCGCCCAGGCGCCTGACGGGCAATCAATTGCTCCAGCCCCGGTAAATCGCTCTGTTGTATCACCCTGAAAGTGAATCCTGGCAAGGTGAACTCTTCCATCACCGACTGAACTGCTTTTTGCTGACTGCGATGATACAGCAGCCTGTAAAGCAGCCCGTTGAGCCATTCGATGAATGCCCAAATGAAGGGTAGCTTGTGCTTGATATAGAGCAGGAGTTTTACCAAGAAATGTATAATATTGGATCAGTATTCTTTTAATTAATGTTTTAAGCCTTGCTTAACCGGCAACTGCCACATCAACTTGCCCGGTGAGCCCCATACAGGATACTTGCGGAATTCGTCATCCAGGTTGATTTCGTCTTCCCGTTCAATCGCTTCTTTGAACGCTTCAATAAATTGGTATCCATATTTTCTTAGTTTATTTTACAGAAACTGTCTAAAATTAATTCATCGTATTATTATGCGTCAATTTCTCATTCTTCAGTCAGGTTAAGCGTAGTCGAAACCAACCAAAACTGCTCAATCAGCTCCTTATTGGGTTGAACGAGCGCATTTCGACTGCGCTACCATTGACGTAAGTTCATATTTTCTTGTATATCAACTATTTGAAGATTTAGTTCATTAGC
>JAKLFM010000116.1 GCA_022711175.1 Bacteroidota bacterium
AACCTTTTAATAATATGGTGTATCCGCTTACCGGGTTGGCCTTTAACCAATCGCGCGCTTCCCCAGATGTGCTGAAACAGGTAAATTCATTGCTGCCCACAACCTTCATGAATTCGGTGCCAGCAAGTATGGCGGCATCGAACTTCATTTCTTTCACCATATTAATGATTGTGCGGTGTTCCTGCCCGCTTTCATCGCCAAGCTCAAACATATCACCAAGGATAACCATTTTATGCCCGGCTTGCAGGTTGCTGAAATTTTCCAGTGCGGCCCTCATGCTGCTCGGATTGGCGTTGTACGAATCAACAATCACTTTATTTTTTCCGGTATCAATAGCCTGCGAACGGCTGTTGCCGGGTTGGTATGCGGTAATTGCTTTTGCAACTTTTTCTATGGGAACTCCCATTGCCTTTCCAACGCATACCGCAGCCAGAACATTTTCAAAATTGTACCGCCCCACAAGGTTGGTGCTTATGGGTATTTCACCACTTTGAGTTTTTACGGCCACAACCAGAAATGGATCAGATGAAAGAATACCGCCAACAGTATCGCAGTGGGGTAAAGTACCATACATAATACGGTTCAGGTTTTGTGAAAGCTGCATTAGTAAAGCATTGTCGGCGTTCACAAATGCTTTTCCGCCGGTTGCTGACAGGTATTGGTATAGTTCGCTTTTGGCTTTTATAACGCCTTCAAATCCGCCAAATCCTTCGAGATGCGCCCTGCCTATGTTTGTGATCAGTCCCATGTCAGGTTTGGCAAGAGAACATAAAAAGGCAATCTCACCCACGTGATTTGCCCCCATTTCAACAATCATTACCTCCGTTTCAGCGGGAGCTGATAGCAGTGTGAGCGGAACGCCTATATGATTGTTATAATTTCCCTGTGTTGAATGTGTTTTTAAATGGGATGACAGTACTGCATTGATTAGCTCTTTGGTGGTGGTTTTCCCATTGGTTCCTGTGATTCCGATCACGGGAATTTTGAGGTGGAAGCGGTGAGCCTCCGAAAGCTTCTGCAATGTTTCAAGTACATCGTTAACAATAACGATCTTTTCATTTTCATTATTGGGATTATCAGATATTGCAAAGGCGGCTCCCTGCGCAACCGCCTGAGAAGCAAAGGAATTACCATCAAAGTTTTCTCCTTTGAGGGCAAAAAACAGGCAGCCGGGAATAACTTTCCTCGAATCGGTAATAATTTGAGGATGATCGCAATAGATTTTATAAAGTTCCTCAACCGTGAGTCTCATGAGGCTATCTTAGAGTATTCGGAAACGAAGGTACAAATATCGGCCGAACGGGCATAAAAAAACCCGCTGCTTGCGCCAACGGGTTTTTAGTATATCTGGTGTATTGCTATTTACGTTTGGTTGATTGCACTGATGCGCTACCAACGCGGCCCATGGCACAACGAAAGCCTATATAGTTGGTTGACATGTCCTCTTCGAGGAAACGGCGTGCCGAAGGACTTTGGTAGAATGCGCCGTCGCGCCACGAACCACCTTTATAAACACGGCTTCTATCGCTGATGAGCGAGGTTGCACCGTACTCATACATTTTATTGGTTACGTTGGGATCGTCGCTTTTTTGTGCCCAATCAACACCCACCTGTGATGCATAATCGCCATCGAGGTAGTTGATGTTGTTGGCAGCACGATAATTGTAACGGCCCATGGCTTCTTCCTCGGTTATCTCACGGTATTTCACACGTCCAAGGCTGTCCTTAGGTACAAGGTAACCTTCGGCATCGGTAATTTTAGTTTTGAAAACGTTGCCACGGAAAGGATTGTAGTCGTTTACATCTTCGAAACTAAGCGGGCGATAAACGTCGAGCACCCATTCCGAAACGTTGCCGGCCATATTGTAAAGACCGTAGTCGTTTGGCCAGTATGACCCAACTTCCGAAGGGATTTCGGATCCGTCGTTCAGATTTCCTGCCACGCCCATATAGTCGCCGCGTCCACGTTTGAAGTTTGTTACAAAACTTCCGTAGTATTTTTTGTCGTCGGTGCGGAGAATGGTTCCATTCCAGGGATACACGCGGCGTTCAACAATACGTTCGAAATGTGTATTGCCAACAAGTCCGTAAGCGGCAAATTCCCATTCGGCTTCAGTTGGGAGGCGATATTTCGGCAGCATTATGCCATCTTCCATACGAACACGGCGTTCGCCTGTGCCATTTGGATTAAGGTCGCGAAGCGGCCTGTTTACAAGTCCTTCGTATTGCCCGGCAAGGTATGCTTCGGTGTTAAAGTTGTTTTCGTTTTTCTGGTCGGGGTCAAAGTCGAGTATGCCTTCATTCACAAGCAGCATTTCGTTGACCCTGTCAGTACGCCACAGGCAATAATCGTTGGCCTGCAGCCAGCTTACACCAACCACGGGGTAATCGCGGTATGCGGGATGGCGGAGGTATGTTTCGATAAGAGGTTCGTTAAATGCCAGCCTTTCGCGCCATACCAGTGTATCAGGCAGAGCTTTACGGTAAACCTCGGGGTAGTCGGCGCTGTAAACGCGGTTGAGCCAGTACAGGTATTCGAGGTAATCGAGGTTCGACACTTCGGTTTCATCCATGTAGAAGCTGGTGATGGTCACCCTGCGGGCGATGTTGTTCCATTCGTACATAGGGTCGTCGCTCACGCGGCCCATGGTAAAAGTACCGCCTTCGATAAACACAAGGCCGGGACCTGTAACTGGTTCCTCGTAAGGCACCACTTCAAAACCGCCGTTTTTGGGATTGTTGTAATCCCAACCGGTGGTATGCGATTGTGGTTGCGAACAGGAAGCCGCCAGGGCTATTGTTGCTACAAACATTAGTTTTGCTGCGACTTTTCTAAAATTTGCCATTGCAGTTTGTGGTTTGTTGTTCGTTATAACTAAAAACGGGGGCATTTTATTGCCTTGTATTTGAATTGTTTCACCGGACAGGGGAATTGCCATGCGAATGAAACCTCATGTGCACCCCCGGTTTTCATGCTCAGGCGCGAAACAGTGAAGTCAAAACTGTATCCCACCTTAAATTTTTCCTGCTGAAAACCAATCAGTACGATGGCGGCATCAGGATTGTCAATTGTGTGCCGGTACCAGGCACCGGCAACAAACGGGTACAAATTTACATACATTCCTCCATTAATTTGCCTGAAATGGCCTTGTTGTATGTAAACTATGTTTGGCGATACCGAAAGATTTTCGATATCGTCGCTGTTCATTCCCTGTTTCAGGTCAATAAGTGCACCGGCATGAAGCGTAATGCGCATATCGAGCCTGTTGAGATTATCAGTGTAAAAAGCCATATCGGGCATGGTGATATGATGCATGGCAGCACCAATGTAAATCCGCTGGTTATATCCGGCAAGGAAACCTGTTGAAAAATCAATGGTTCCAATATTCAGGTTCGATGGCATCTGTTCCGATGTAGGGATGATTTCGCCCGTACCGGGAACTATCTGATCTTCAAAAACAAGCTTGTCCCAATTGAGGCTGTATTGCAGGTATCCGGCCTGAAGCGCCAGGTTTAGTACGATTTTTCGAGTGGCTTGCAGGCGATAGGAGTATATAGCACTGCCACTGTATGTATTCAGTGTGCCTCCTCCGGCAACATCGGCATTGGCAATAACGCCCACACCTCCCGAAATTTTATCGAATTGCTGGTCCCAGGCAGCACTGTAAGTTACATAGCCCTTGCCGAGGCCAGGCCATTGGTTACGGTAGTTCAACGTAAGCCTGGGACAAATTTTCGAACCTGCCAGCGCAGGGTTCAGATACAGCGGATTAGCATAAAACTGCGAGTAAACAGCATCCTGCCCCTGTGTTATCACTGAGGCAAAAATCATTAATACAAACAGAAATGCTAATTTTGATCGCATGTTCAAGGGGTCAATATTACGAAAAAAAACCGGAAAAGGCATTGCGATTTGCGAAAAGGTTATCACCGGTAATAAAAATGTCCTTTCTACGTTTTTCCTGATAGACTCCGAACGCCAAACATACACGCCCGGTATTTGTTTTACACATGTTCAAAGAACGCAAGTGATCTCTGTTTATTACTTTATCGACCTTTACATGAAAAGTTACTGGCATAACATCAAATTTGCTGTGGCAGGATTGGTTGTTTTTATGCTTGTGCCCTTTATTGTCCATTCTCAGGTTCCATCTTTTCACAAAATAGACTGGCACGAGAATATTACTCTTAAAAATCCCGATGGCTCGGTTAAAAGGTGTTTCAGCTTCGCAAATATGGGTGTGGAAAACGGGTATAACCTGCCGGTGTATGTTGAAACATATCGGATTGATAATGTCGGCGCCTCGCAAATACCAGATATACAAAATTTTAGATTTACACCATGCACGCCCGGCGATGTTGAAATCATAAGCGGATCAGGTATTTCGATTGAAGACACAATTATTTTAAGGCGACAAATAAGTGGCTCGTCGCTTGAGCAATATGCTGTTTTGAGTTTCCTGTCTTTTCGCAAAAATCCATCTTCAGGTATCCTTGAGAAAGTGTCGGAGTTTGAGCTAAAATACACAAAATCAATGGCTAACGACGATCGAGCGGCTTCGCATCAATATACCGGGCATTCGGTACTTGCCGAAGGCTCATGGTTTAAACTATCCTTTATTGAATCCGGCATTTGCAAGCTCACCTATAATGATTTGGTAACGATTGGCATAAATCCTTCAGGCCTTGACCCCCGTAATCTCAGGATTTATGCGAATGGCGGAGGTATGCTCCCCGAAAGCAACAAGGCTTTCAGGTATGATGACCTTACCGAAAACGCAATATTTGTGCATGGCGAAGACGACGGCAAATTCGATGATAACGATTACATCCTGTTCTATGTAAGTCCGCAGACTAAATGGAAACTCAACTCTTCAAACCAAACCTGGGAGCATATTACCAACATATATTCCGATACTACTTTCGTTTTTATAACACCGGGAACCAGTCCAGGCAGGCGAATACAAACCATAAACAATTCAACTGCCGATGTCACTGTCATTGTAAATGATTTCGAAGATTACAGCCTTCACGAAACAGAGCAGGTAAACCTTATTGGCTCGGGGAGGCGATGGTTTGGCGAGATATTCGACCTCACAACACAGTATGCATTCAACTTCAGTTTCCCGGGACTGGTGGCCGGTTCCGATGTTGCCGTAAGGGTTGTTGCTGCAGCACGAAGCACGGTTTCAAGTTCGTTTTCAGTGTCATGCAGCGGACAGTCGTGGCAGGCCACAGCTTCGCCAATTTCCACGTATTATAACAGCTCGTTTGCCTCCGGCATGAATAGTTTTCAGAGAGTGCCTGCCGGCAGCGATAATCTCGCACTCACTGTAACCTACAATAAGCCCTTGGTTTCATCCAAAGGATGGCTCGATTATGTTGAAGTGAATGCCCTGAGGAAACTCAGTTTCACTCCGGGCCAGTTTAAATTTCGCAAGGCCAGGATTGCCGGAATGGGGAATATAGCTGAATATCAGCTTGGTAATGCATCAGCCAATGTCGAAATATGGGAGATTACCAACCCGGTAAACGTGAGTCGAATCAATGCCCAACTCTCGGGTACAACGCTCACCTTCAAGCTGGCAGCTGATAGTGTGAGACAATTTATTGCCTTCGACGGCAGTACATTCATCAGCCCGGTGAAAGTTAAAACAGTTGTAAACCAGGACCTGCATGCCATTCAGGACCCCGGACTTATCATTATTGCACCGCCGTTGTTTACACAGCAAGCAGTAAGGCTGGCCTCGCTTCACGGCTCGCAGGACGATCTCTCCGTTTTTGTTATTACTCCCGAAGCTGTTTACAATGAATTTTCATCAGGCTCAGCCGATGTGAGCGCCATTCGTAATTTCATGAAAATGTTTTACGACCGGAATAAGACGGGACAACCACTTCCTTACCTGCTTCTTTTCGGCGATGCTTCGTATGATTACAAGAATTATCATGCCGAGAATACCAACCAGGTGCCAACGTTT
>JAKLFM010000117.1 GCA_022711175.1 Bacteroidota bacterium
ATATCTGAACCACACCAGTCAAAAACCGTTGAACAAACTAAAATATGCCCTCGCTTCATAATCGCACAACGGGTTAATTAATATTGATGAAACACCAATTGAAGATTCATGAGCTTGTCCAGAAGGAGAAACAAATTGATCCGTTCCTGCATTTTGGAATAAGTTACCACCATCTGCAGAATAGAACAAACCTCCATTTGCAGCAGCTGTAAGAATTATATTCTCATTATCGGGATCAATAGCCAATGTCATCAACCTCCCTTTATCTGAACCATTGCCGTAATTTGGCCCTATTTGGTACCAATCTGATGAATAAGCCACATTATTTGTAACTGTTATTAATGAATTGAGTTTATCTCTGGTGCTTTGCATTCTTGTATATAATTCCAACATATCACCATTAGGAGGCACCATCCCCTGCCATGCATTTTTATATCTAAGGAACTGTGTATAACCAGTTCCTTTCAGATTTGTTCCATAAATTTGTATTAATGAATCATAATAGCGATGATTCATACCCACGATTTCATAATAATTTGTCAGACTGCTATTTGGAAACTGAGCTCTGATGATTTCTGGCTTAACTATTGTTGCTAAAATAACACATAGAAACAATATCGTTTTGAATAAAGTTTTGAGTGATTTCATCTGTATAATAATTTTGTAAGCATTTAACAATCAATCATTTTTAAGAAGTTAAAAGAGTACATTTTCATCTTCCATCTAAGGTAGGATTAAAACTTCCCCTGCTGCGCCTCCTTACATTTATTCTCTAAACTTATAATTACCATAACCTTTTGTGTTAATTCTCTTATTTTGTCCCACTTCGTTCATGCGCATTTTTCCTCAGACGTGTGCGATAAATTAAGGGGGAGTTCTAAAAATTCATTTTTTTGTACTGGTTTTAAGAGAACTGCAGAACACGTTAATCAATTCTTAAAAACACATCTAATTTACATTACTTTTTTCGAAAATCTACATTAACAATTAACTTCATTCGTGCATTCTATGACAAAAAGCAAAACACGCACCATCAGAGATGCTTCGCTTGAAATACTTTATGAGAGTCAGCAATTAATCAGCTATTAAAGAGAAAATTAAAGGCACGCGTCTGAAGGAAAGACGCTAACCAGAGTTAAAGGAACATACGTATTTGTTCCGAATTGATGTTTATGCAAAAGTATGTATACATCACTTTTCATTCGGCCAACATTGCAAGTCAGGAGGTAAATGCCGGGCGATGGCTACATAGTCACCCTGTAACTAAGCTAAGCTTCCTCTTTTCACACTTATACAACAATGAAATAGTGACCGACCTGCTTGCACCGGAATCCTGTCATGAAATTACGTCTTAATACAAGAGCAAAACGGCAACCGATATGATTTTACGGTCAAACACTTTCGCACAACACAGTTCCTGCTCTTCCATCACGGCAACTGACAGGTTTGATTGTAGCTTTTGTGCTATCGACTGCATTTTAACAGCCATTGTCTTCGGTGACAACACCCTTGGCAGCAAGGCTATCGGCTTCGCCAACGAAATTAACAGCTTGGTTCCTGAAGCAGGAGATCCCATATTTAGTGCAGATAGTATTATTGGTAATTCAAGCAGCTTTGACAACGAGGCCAACAGATTTGTTCCTGAAGCAGGAGGCTCTATATTTAATGCAGATCGTCTTGTTGGTAAGGCCAACAGCTTTGTCAACGTGACCAACAGCTTTGTTCCTGAAGTAGGTGGCTCTGTTTTTAAAACCGTTAGTCTTGTTGGTAATGCCAACAGCTTTGTCAACGAAACCAACAGCTTTGTTCCTGAAGCCAGAGCCTCAGTTTATAGAACCAGTAGCTTTGTTGGAAATACCAACAGCTTTGTCAACGAAACCAGCAGTTTTGATTCTGAAGCACAAGGCTTAGTTTTAGAAACAAGTCGCTTTGTCAGCGTGGCCAGCCGCTTTGTTTCAATAGCCAACGGCTTTGTCATCATTGACAGAGACTTTGTAACGGGTGCAACAGTTACTGTCCGCGATAAAATAGTTTTTGTCAAAAATGCCGGAAAGTTAAATCTAAGATTATTAGCGTTTTATATTATTGAATGCACAAATATTCTTTTTTAATTACGAATATTTGTCTGAAAATGCTTTCCTACAAAGAAATTTCGTCGGGTAAATGTGATGGAGCATGTCTCCATGAATAGGATTATCCAACGATCAGTATCTCTACTAATATCAATCCGGCATTTATGACGTGACCTTCACAATTTTATGATTTAACAGCCTCACTTAACGGAATTTTTTGTTCTTTTGCACCCCCTTATATCCGATAATTCATTAAATACAAATCACATAAGTTTATACCGCTAAAATCAACGTATGAAGATTTTTTACGCTTTTGCCGCCTTACTATTATCAGCTGCGACGGCATTCGCTCAAACCTACAGCATTTCGGGTGTTGTGAATGAAGGCCTTACCGGAAAGCCTGTTATCCATGCCACGGTTGAAGCAGGAACAGTTAGCGGCTATACCGCCAACGACGGCTCTTTCACACTCGAAGGATTAAATAAAGGCGCTTACACGGTGACGATCACCATGATTGGTTACGAACCATTATCGGTTCCGGTTTCAATCAGCAACGGGCCTGTAAGCCTGGGAAAATTGCAGGTACAGCCTTCTCAGACACAGGCTGAATCGGGAATTTCCGAGATAACCCTGGGTAGCGAAAGCGATGACAAGGATCAGGCTGTATCGAGCCTGCTGCACTCATCAGGCGATGTATTTGTTAACACAGCATCCTATACTTTCAGCTCCATGTTTTTCAGGTCGCGTGGCTACGATTCGGAATATGAAACTGTGCTGATCGACGGAGTGCCTTTTAATGATGCCGAAACCGGCCGTGCCGTGTGGGGCGAATGGGGCGGGCTGAACGATGTGATGCGCAACCGTGAGTTTATCAATGGCCTGCAGCCGGGTAAATTTTCGTTCGGCAGCCTTGCCGGCTCTTCTTACATCACCACCCGTACTTCAAAGCAACGTAAACAGGTTAAGTTCTCTTATTCGCTTTCGAACCGCTCGTACTCAAACCGTGCCATGTTCACCTATTCAACCGGCATGATGAAGAATAACTGGGCTGTTACGGCAAGTGCATCGCGCCGCTGGAGCCAGGAAGGCTATGTTGAAGGTACTTTTTACGATGCCTATGCCTATTTCCTCGGTGTGGAGAAGAAAATCAACGCGAAACACAGCCTTTCGTTTACCGGATTTGCATCTCCAACACGCCGCGGTATGAACTCCGCTTCGGTGCAGGAAGTTTATGACCTTGTAGGTTCAAATTATTACAATGCTAACTGGGGATACCAGAACGGCGAAAAGCGCAATGCCCGCATCAGGAATATCAACGAGCCAAAGCTTATATTGAACCATTACTGGACAATTGACGAAAAAACCACGGTAACCACGGCCCTGGCCTACAGTTTCGGTAAAACCGGGACTACCAGCCTCAACTGGTACAATTCGAGTGATCCGCGTCCTGATTATTACCGTTATCTGCCCAACTACCAGCAGGATCCCACGGTAGCCGTAGATCCTGTTGTACAGGCAGCCACCATTGAAGCCTGGAAAAACGACCCTTCGGTGAGCCAGATAAACTGGGATAAATTATACCAGATCAACTACTTAGCCAACAATGAAGGCAAACAGGCGCGCTATATTCTCGAAAACAACATCACCGGCCAGAACCAGTGGAACCTTACTTCACGCATCAACAAGGTAACCGGCGAACACAGCAATTTTAGCGGCGGTATTGAGTTAACTCATTACAAAGGTTCACATTATAAAACGCTGGTGGATTTGCTCGGCGGTAATTATTGGGTTGATATTGATCAATACTCCGAGCGCGATTTCAAAGCCGATACCGCCAAATTGCAAAACGACCTCAACAATCCCAATAAGGTGATAAAAAAAGGTGATCGTTTCGGATATGATTACGATCTGCTTAGCAACACCGGAAACATCTGGGGATTGATTGAACTCACCTATCCGCATTTTGATTACTATGCAGCGGCTACTTTTGGCGGAACACAATACTGGCGCGAAGGCTATATGCTTAATGGCCGCAACCCCGACAACTCGTTTGGTGTTTCCGAAAAACAATCGTCTATCCTTTACAACTTTAAAGCTGGAGCAACATATAAGATTACCGGCAGGCACTTCGTAACGGTTAATGGCGCCTTCCTGAAGCGCCCGCCACTTTTGCGCGATGCCTACATTTCGCCGCGTACCGGAGCAGACCTGGTTCCGGGTATGACCGACGAAAATATCCTGTCGGGCGACATCTCATATGTTGTCCGCTATCCCGGTTTCAATGCAAGGATTACTGCTTACGAAACCTCATTCAAAGACCACACCGAAATACTTCGTTTTTATGCCGATGACCTTGAAACTTTCGTGAATATGGCCATGACCGGCATAAACCGGGTTCACCAAGGCATAGAGTTCGGCGCTGAAACCAGGCTCCTCAGCAGCCTTAAACTCGTTACTGTGGCTTCGTACGGCAATTACCGCTATACCAACCGTCCAACAGGGACAATCAACTATGACAATGGTTCGATGCCCGATACCACCCAAACGATTTATGCGAAGAATTTCTATTTCGGCGGTACTCCCCAGTTTGCCGGAAGCCTTGGGCTCAGGTTTAACAAAAACTACTGGTTTGTTGATGTCAATGCCAATTATTATGATAAGATGTGGCTCGATTTCAATCCAATGCGACGCACACAGGCCGCTATCGCCAACCTTGGCCCCGGCGATCAGCTTATTGAACTCATTACCAAGCAGCAACAGCTTGATGGCGGATTTACCTTCGATGCATCTATTGGCAAATCAATACGCATCAAGTACAAGTATTTCATCAACATCAACTTCTCGGTCAACAACATTCTCAACAATACCAGCCTTATATCAGGCGGTTACGAACAGAACCGTTTCGATTACACCCACGAATACCTGCAAAATGGCATTGATAAGTTTCCGGCCAAGTATTACTATTCCTATGGCCGCACATACTTTTTCAACGTTGGTTTCCGGTTCTGATAAACAATAACTAAAATACAGATAATCAAAAGAATAACGACACAATAACACAACTATAATCATGAATAAATCCGTTATCCGTGCAACACTGTTCAGCTTACTTGCTGTAGTATTTACGATAAGTGCCTGTGTAAAAGGCGATTTTGATGAACCACCCATTAATATCCCTACTGTTGATTTTTCATCCAACACTTCCATTGCTTCTTTAAAGGCCATGTATTCAGGCTCTTTGTCGGCAATTACCAAAGATGTTATCATCAAAGGAAAAGTTGTTGCCAATGATGAATCGGGCAACCTGTACAAGAAAATTGTTATCCAGGATGAAACTGGCGGTATTGAGATACTGCTCAATAAGACCAGTCTTTGCAATGAATACAAACTTGGCCAGTTAGTGTATGTGAAATGTAAAGATATGTACCTTGGCGATTATGGTGGACTCATTCAATTGGGTTATACTTACGAAAGCAAAATTGGACAGTTGCCTGAGATCTTGATACCCAATCATTTGTATCGCGATAGCCTCCCCGGTAGTGTGCCCGCTCCTGTTCAAATTGATCTGGGAGCTGATAATTCTGCTTATCTCAGCATGCTGGTTTCGATTGAGAACGGGTCGTTTGCCGAAGGCGGAAAAGCAACATGGGCAAC
>JAKLFM010000118.1 GCA_022711175.1 Bacteroidota bacterium
TCAATTTTCGTGCCGTTTGTTCATAACTTAATGTCAGGCAACAGGGCTGATACCCGCTTCAAAATTCATACTTTTGGCCTATGGAAGAAAAGACCAACGGATTGACCGAAATAGCAGGCCGTAAGCGGGTTAAGCGGCCAATGACCTCGCAGCAGGCCTTTATGGAACATGGCAAGTTACCTCCACAGGCAATTGATGTGGAAGAAGCTGTACTTGGCGCCATGATGCTTGAAAAGGACGCGCTTGCAGCAGTAATAGATACTCTGAACCCCGAAGCCTTTTATAAAGAAGCACACCAGGTTATCTTCAGTGCAATACTAACACTCTTTAAAGACAATCAACCGGTTGATATTCTAACAGTTACGAACCAGCTTAAAAGCGACGGAACCCTTGACCTCGTTGGCGGACCGTTTTATATAACCCAGCTCACAAGCCGAATTGCGTCGGCAGCCAATATCGAGTTCCACGCCGGCATTCTCATGCAGAAGCACTTACAGCGGGAATTGATCAGAACTTCGACTGAAACCATCCGCGATGCCTTCGAAGATACCACGGATGTATTTTCACTGCTCGACAATGCCGAGCGCAACCTTTTCGGCATAAGCGAAAACAACCTCAGGCGGCGTACACAACTCATGCCCGACCTCATCAGGGATGCATTGGTGCAGATTAATGTCGCCATGAAACACGACGGCAGTTTTACCGGCGTACCGTCAGGGTTTACCGACCTTGACCGCATTACAGGCGGCTGGCAAAATTCTGACCTCATCATCACAGCCGCGCGTCCAGGTATGGGGAAAACGGCTTTTGTGCTTTCAATGGCACGAAACATGGCTGTTGACAGTAAAAAGGCGGTGGCCATTTTCTCACTCGAAATGACCAGCCTGCAGCTAGTAACCAGGCTCATTTCAGCCGAAGCTGAGTTATCGTCGGAGAAACTCCGCAAAGGCGATCTCGAAAGCTACCAGTGGGAACAACTTAATTCGCGCATAAGGCCGCTCATAGATGCACCTATATTTATTGACGATACTCCTGCACTGTCAATTTTTGAACTACGTGCCAAATGCCGCCGTTTAAAAGCGCAATACGATATTCAGGTTATCATTATTGACTATATCCAGCTTATGACTGCCGGCGGCGACCAGCGTGGTGGAAACCGAGAGCAGGAAATCTCAACCATTTCCAGGTCGTTGAAAAGTCTTGCCAAGGAGCTGAATGTTCCTGTTATAGCGCTTTCGCAATTGAACCGTTCGGTTGAACTCAGGCCCGGAAACAACAAAAAGCCACAGTTGTCTGACCTTCGCGAGTCCGGCGCCATTGAGCAGGATGCCGATCTTGTGAATTTTATCTATCGTCCGGAGTATTACCATATTACTGAAGATGAGGAAGGCAATTCAACTGAAGGCAAGGCCATGATCATTGTGGCTAAACACCGTAACGGCGCTACAGGTGATATTTGGTTGCGTTTCATCAGGAATTTTGCACGTTTCGAAGACCTTGAATCCACAATGATCGGTCAGCCTCAATCATTCGGGATGACGCCCAATACCATCTTTGAGAACCAAGGGAATTTCAGGACAGTTCCTTCAAAACTCAACGATATGCAAGACGATGCCGACCTTTCGGCTGATGGCGAACCGAATTTCTGATCCTTGGCTTCTCAATAAAAACAGGCTGTTTGCGTTTACGGTACATTATGGTATTGCATAACCTGAATCTGTTTCTGTAATATGAAGAAAATCAGTGTACTCATTATGAGCTTATTGTTGGGGCTTTCAGCAAATGCCGCCTACCTGCTCATACCGATGGACCAGTCACAGAAAAATCACCTGAAAGCATACGGAATTGCTTACTGGGTTTTGAAACACGATGTTGAAGTAAGCTGGCTGCTCAACTATCAAGGGGGCAGCTTTATGTGTAAATACGATAAACTGATTGAAAATGAATGCGTTATCAGAGGGGTAAGTTATCAGGTAATTGCTGATGCACAATCAACAGCCATCCTCACCCAAATTGCTGATCCCGAGGTGAATATGGATGAAGTGAAGCTTTTCAAGGCACCGCGCATCGCTGTCTATTCACCTAAGAATAAGTTGCCCTGGGACGATGCAGTCACACTGGCGCTCCAGTACGCCGAAATACCGTATGATGTTATTTACGACGAAGAAGTGATTAACGGGATTTTACCGATGTATGACTGGTTACACATGCATCATGAGGATTTTACCGGGCAGTACGGAAAATTTTGGGCAGCCTACCATAATGTTGCCTGGTACAAGGAAGATGTCAGGTTGAATGAAGAAATGGCCGCCAAACTTGGTTTCCAGAAGGTTTCGCAAATGAAGCTGGCTGTGGTGAAGAAAATTCGTGAGTTTGTTGCAGGCGGAGGGTACCTGTTCTCGATGTGTTCGGCTCCTGATTCGTACGATATTGCTCTTGCTGCTGACGGCGTTGATATCTGCGACGTGATGTTTGATCATGATCCTGCTGATCGCGATGCTCAGTCGAAACTGGCATATGATAACTGCTTTGCATTCAGGAACTTCAAGCTTGTTACCAATCCTTACGAGTACGAAGTATCGTCGATTGACGTTTCGGAGTCGCGGAAAGTGAGCCCGATGAACGATTATTTTACGCTTTTTGATTTTTCGGCAAAATGGGACCCGGTACCCACCATGCTTTGTCAGGATCACGAACAGATTATTCATGGTTTTCGCGGACAGACAACTGCTTTCCGGAGCGAATACATTAAGCCGGAAGTTGTAATCATGGGCGAAACCAAATCGCTGGGTGAAGCGCGTTATATTCATGGCGATTTTGGTAAAGGCACCTGGACTTTTTACGGAGGCCATGATCCGGAGGATTATGAGCATCGCATTGGTGACCCGCCCACTGACCTGAACCTGCATCCAAATTCACCCGGCTACAGGCTAATCCTGAATAATGTGCTGTTTCCCGCGGCAAAAAAGAAGAAGCAAAAAACCTGAACCTGGAACTTGAAACTTTAAACTTCAAACCAGAAACTACAGTTCCTTCACCCTGTTAAATGCCAGTGCCTTAAGTATCCAGCGGGGAAGCGACTTACGTGGATTGCGGTTTGTGAGATTCAGGTACCATCCCAGCTTCTTGAGTATTGGCACCCGATGGGTTTCTACAAACTCAATTAATGTGCGGTCAGGGTCTTCGATATAGGAAAAATGGCCGGCCGCTTCGCCCATATCAAAACTTGTGGAACTGTCAACAGTAAACGGATGCCCGGCCAACCTGCACTTTTCGCGCAAGGCCTCCATACCGTTTATATCGAAACACATATGAATAAATCCAAGATCGCCCCATAATCGTCCTTCGTAGATTCTATTCGATTTTCGGCCAATCAATTGCACCAACTCTATCTGGCTGTCGCCAAAAACCGGGCTGAAGGCTCCTTGCCGTTTTTCAGTATGTTTTAATAGAACGCGCCTGAAAGTTTCAGTCCCGCCCGGCAAAGCTTCGAAGTCGCTGAATTTGCCGGTGTTGTCATAAATTATTTCATTGTAGCCCAGAATACCACGGTAAAACGAAATCGATTTTTCCATATCAGAAACACCTATTATGGCGCCATAGGCTGCACCTGTATGTTTGTTCTCATTCATAAACCACGAATTCCCGGCCACCACCTGGAAAAGGTTATTGTATGGATCGGTGATAAAGAAATTCTCGAGCCCGTCGGGACTGATGCCTGGCTGCGAAGCCTTCAGGCCTTTCGAAAGATACGCTTCATAGGTCTTCCTGACATCATGACTTTTGATTTTGACAGTAAAAATCCCAAGATCACCCAATTTTATTGGTTGGGCAGGCGGCTGTGGAACACGGTCCTTATATTGCCATATTTCAAAACCGCCGCCGCCCTGCATGTTGATTGCCAGGGCTGCCAGTCGCTTACGTGGCTTGCCGTCGGTGTATGGGAGCATTAATCCGGCAACAGCTTCGTCCTCAAATATCCTTATGTCGGTGCCAAACTGGCTGATGTACCATTTCCATGCTTCACGCACGTCGGCAACGCCGATACCTATTTGCTGTATGCCGCTGATATTGTATTCTTTCTGGTTATCCATCCTTGATTTTACTATTATTTACCGATCCGGTATTTTTATAAGTATTAGAACAATGGGCCTTGTTCTATTGAATTTTGAACGATTCCTGATCCCGGTTTCATGTTGGTTGTACTTTCGACACCAGCCTGTAGAATATGAATGGCATAAATTTCTTGAAAAAGATCATCAGCCATTCGCGGCCAACAATATTTGCCATAACCTTGCGGCGATGAACCGCTATCAGGATTTTATGTGCACAGGCTTCGGCACTCAAACCGCTATCCTGCCCATGATCCATAATACCATGAGGCTTGCCGGATGCGGTGATGGCTTCGAGGCTCACATTGGTACGCACCCTGCCCGGACTTACAACTGTTACGTTGATGCCCTTTTCATGAAGTTCAGCCCATAACGTTTCGTAAAATCCGTGCAATGCATGTTTAGCAGCTGCATAACCTGAACGAAGAGGAAAGCCAAATAAGCCTGTAATGCTGCTGATAGCAATAATGTGCCCGAAACCGCTTTTTAGCATACCCGGCAGTACCTTTTTTGTGAGGATCACTCCGCTGAAATAATCGATTTCCATGATTTTGCGGTCAACTTCAACGGGTGTATCAATAACATACGATCGCTGACTTATACCGCCATTGTTAAAAAGCATATCAATTCGCCCGACTTCAGATATAACCCTGTCGGCAACTGCTTCCACATTTTGCGGATCGGAAAGGTCGATCGGGTAAATGCTGCATTTGCACTCCGATTTACGGCAGGATGCAGCAACTCTTTCCAGTTCATTGAGGCGCCTGGCCGAGAGAATAAGATGAGTTTTGTTATTTGCCAGTTCGAGCGCCAGCGCTTCTCCTATTCCCGAAGATGCACCGGTAATCCAGATCGTTTTTCCGTCGAAAGTATTTTTCATAGCTTAGTATTGACTTTCAATAGCTTATGAAGTATTAGCCTTATTTCCTTTTCTTGCCCTTTATCCGTTTGAGGTTGATAAAAGAGTAAGCAAACGCTTCATGCTGATGGTCTTCGCGAAAGGTTTCTTTCCATTCACCATAGTTAATCGGATCAAAATAAGTATCCGCATCAAAGTTCTTATGGACAACCGTTAAATAAAGCCTGTCGGCAAAGGGTAAAAACTGGCTGTAAACCATGCCGCCGCCAATGATGAAGTTCTCGCTCCCCGCTTCCATTTTATTAATGGCATCCTCAATAGAATAGGCCATAACGCACCCTTCTATGATTTCGCCGGGAACATCGGTAATCACCAGGTTACGCCTGTTTGCCAGCGGACGCTTTGGAAGGGAATAATAGGTGCGCTTACCCATAACTATAGTATGGTTCTCGGTAAGACGTTTAAACCGTTTTAGGTCGTCGGAGAGATGCCAGAGCAACTGGTTGTTTTTCCCGATGGCATTATTTTGGGCAATGGCAACAATGATCGAAATTATTGGCTTCATTTTGGGTCGTTGATGGTTGATTCACTTACATTAAACAGCAACAGGCGCTTTGATATGAGGATGCGGATCGTAGCCCGTGAGTTCGAAATCCTGATATCTGAATCCGAAGATGTCTTTAATATCAGGATTTAGTTTCATTATCGGTAGCTTTTGCAAATCACGCGAAAGTTGCA
>JAKLFM010000119.1 GCA_022711175.1 Bacteroidota bacterium
GTGTCGGCATCGTCGGAGTAATATCCATATCCATATCCATACCCATATCCGTACCCGTATCCATATCCGTAACCATACCCATATCCGTACCCGTATCCATAACCGTAATACCCTGATTTTTCAGGTTTTACATCGTTCATCAGGACGACCATATTGGGGATGTTTCTGGCTTCTATGTCTGAAGCAATGGAGGCAAAAACTTTCTTATGAGTAAGATTCTGGCGCACCACGAGTATTTTGGCATCCACAAACTGCATCAGCAGGAAAGCATCGGTTACAAGTCCGAAAGGTGGCGTGTCGAGAATGATAAAGTCATAACGTTCTTTCAGTTTCTCCATCATCTCTGCCGTCTTGGGCGAAGCGATGAGTTCGGCAGGGTTTGGAGGCACCGGCCCCGACATGATCACGTCAAGGTTTTCGAACGGTGACTTCTGAATAATCTCATCAATAGTAGCTTTGCCGACGAGGTATGAAGTAATACCGGCGGTATTGGTGAGCCCAAAGTCCTGGTAAATCTTCGGTTTGCGAAGGTCGAACCCCATGAGCAGGGTTTTGCGCTCATACTGGGCGTAAACAGCGGCCAGGTTCATCGAAGTGAATGTTTTCCCTTCGCTCACTGAAGTTGAGGAAACCAGGATGGTTATTTTGTCTTTGCCGTGGGTTATGTACTGCATATTGGTGCGCAATGCCCTGAACGATTCAGCGATGGATGATTTGGGCGAAGTGGCGGCAACGATGGCACTGTCGCGGCGGTTGTGCAACACATGGCCGATGAGCGGAAGCTTGGTGGCATTCTCAATGTCGCGTTTATCAACGATCTTGTCGTTAAGGAAGTCTTTACCAAGAACGTAAAGAATAGGCAGGATGAGGCCAAGCACCAGGGCGATGGTATAATTGAGCGAGGTTTTCGGGAATACTTTTTCCTTCACATCATCGCTGGCCAGGTCAACCGATTCGTTATCGGGAGTGTTGCTGGCGCGGGTTATGGCCGATTCCTGGCGTTTCTGCAAAAGGAAGGTATATATAGCGTCGTTCAGTTTGTACTTACGGTTAATGCCGATGAGTTCGCGCTGGGTGGCAGGCAGTTGCCTGAACTGTCCCGAGTACTTGCTGATGCGGTCGTTGATGTCGCTGATGGCAATATTGGAGGTATTGACAATATTTTTAATGTTCTCGATCAGCGATTTCTTGGTGTTGTCAATCTTCTGGTCCAGCGCCATAATCAGCGGGTTGCCTTCCTTTGAATTGATGAGCCTTTCGGAACGTTCGGCATATAAGGCGGTAAGTTCTCCGATAAGTTTTGCCAGTCCCGGGTCATTGATGCCCATCGATGACGGAACAACCATGTTGTCAATATTTGCCTGTTTTGCGGTAAGGTAGTCCTGGAGGTACTTGTAGTATTTGGCTTCAACGAGCAACTGTGCTTTCTTGGTATCAAGATCTTTTACATAGGTGAATGCCTGCTGCGTTTGAGCATCGAAATCCATGATTTCGTTGACCTTCTTGAAATTCTCAAGCCTCGTTTCGTTATGGCTGAGCGAATCGCCGATCTCCAGCAATTGGCCGTCAATAAAGTTGATTGTATTGATGGCGATCTGGTTTTTCTTATCCAGGCCCTGTTGTATATACTCCCTTGTGAGCTGGTTGAGAAAGTCAACCGATTTTTTGGAGGTATTTCCCTTGAGGGAGATTTCAACGATAGAAGCATCCTTGTTGATAGGTTCCACCTCATATCCCGAGAAGGTAGAAATCAGCGAGTTAAGCGAGTTGAATGTGAAAAAATATTTCTGGCCTATATGTTCTGCTTCTTTGAATTTATCGCTCAGGCGAATAAAGAAACTGAATTCTGGTGTGGTGACCACTTCACCGAACTTCGCTTTTTTGGCAAACTTTATCGGCCCCTCTTTTTTCCCAGCATCCTTGTATTCACTGTAATTGTAAAGTGTGGCATCCTGGCCTTCACCCAGCAATTCGTACTCGTCTTTTGAAAGGATGGTAACATAAAATTTCATGTTGCTCACGGGCTGTACATGGGCGCTGTCGAACTCAACAAGAAATGGCGATTCGGAATAAACTTCGGTGGTAATGAAATTATCTTCCTTGTTGTACGAAACTTCGAAATGGAGATTTTGCAGTGTCCTGGTTTTGAGCGAACGCGAGGTAAGAATCCCGATCTGGTTCTGCAGTTTCTGGGTGTTGGTAATCGATCCCAGTCCCAGCATGGCCTGCGCATCGCTCATACTGTTGCCCTCATCCTTAATAAGTACCGTAGATTTGACCTTGTAAACGGGTTTTGTGTACTTATTGAAAAGAAAGGCGATAAGCAGGGCAACGAAAATCGTTATCAGGAAAAGGTACCAGTAGCTGTAAAAACGGAAAAATATCGCTTTGTAATCGATGGATTGTTCCTGAAAATCAGGTTCGGCAAAGTTCTGTATCTGGTTGCTCATAAGTGTTATTTGAAGAGAGTAACTATAAGAATAGCCATTGAAATGGTGGAATAGATCAGGCTGTATGGGAAAGTTTCGAAGGCAAACTGTTTTCCTTTCAGCGGTTCAACATATATGATATCGTTGGGACGCAGGTAATAGTATTCAGAGTTGAGTAATGATTTACGGGTGAGGTCGAAGGTAACAACCCTGGGGCCTTGCAATTCCTGGCGGATGACCTGTACTTTCTGCCTGTTGGCAAAAGTATTCAGGTCGCCGGCCATGGCTATGGCTTCGAAGATGTTGATACGGTCGCGGTTTACATTTAGCTGCCCGGGATTGGCCACTTCGCCGAGGACCGAAATTTTAAAACTCACAAGTTTCACGATCACTGTCGATTCCTTAATGAATTCGCCTAACTTTTCGTGGATGGCGTGTTCCATGCCGGCAGTGGTAAGCCCTGCTGCCTTTATTTGGCCTGCGACCGGGAAATTGATGTAACCTGTATCGTTTACCATATAACTGGTAAGATAGGTGTACTGGTCGGTGTAGGAGCCACCCATGGCTGCCGAACCAGAAACACTGTTGAAAAGGCTGTTGCTTTTCTCGTCCAGCGTAATGATACGGATATAAAGGTAATCGCCCGGCTGAAGCACATAATCGGGAGCCACATTGCGGAATGCCTGCACCGAGTCGGCGCCTTCCGCCGTCTGCAGATATTTGATCTTTTTAAGCGGCACGCACGAAAACAACGCCAGCGATAAAACCGTTAAAGCCAGAACAGGTTTCAGAAATCGGAAAGGAATCTTCATGAAAAGGATATTAGCCCCGAAAACTACAAAAATTATTACATAAGGGCACAAAAATATACATTTCTGCTTGTATATCAATACGGAAAGTTCAATGGTCCGAATTCAGGAGTTGTCAATGGATTTTCATTCCGATGATCCGGGCTGTTTCAGGGTTGTGTCTGACTCCTCATCCACCAATTCCCCTTTCAGTGTTGCCGCCGAGCAGGAGGTGATTTTTACCTTCACATAATCGCCAGGCTTATGAATGCCACGGTTAAAAACAACTACCTTGTTCTGGCTGCTGCGGCCAAAAAGTTGCTCCGTTGAGCGTTTCGAAACACCTTCGACCAGCACTTCAAAGGTTTGGCCCACATCTTTCCGGTTGCTTTCGAGCGACAACTGTTGCTGCAGGGCGATGATTTCTTCCAGTCTCCGGCTTTTGACGGCTTCGTCCACATCGTCGCCATACTTTTTTGCGGCAATGGTGTTGGGCCTTTCCGAATATTTGAACATGAAAGCTGCTGAGTAGCCCGCTTCGCGCATCACCGAAAGCGTTTCGGCATGGTCTTCCTCTGTTTCGGTGCAGAAACCGGCAATAATATCGGTACTGATAGAGGCCTCAGGCAAATAATTTTTTATGGCTTTGATGCGGTCAAGGTACCATTCGCGGGTATAACTGCGGTTCATGAGCTTGAGAATGCGCGAACTGCCGCTTTGCACCGGCAGGTGAATGGCTTTGCAGATGTTGGTGTAATCTGCTATTACTTCGAGCAGGTCGTCCGACAGGTCCTTGGGATGCGAAGTGGCAAACCGCACTCTCAGCAGGGGATTTATCCTGGCAACCTCTTCGAGCAGGCCCGGGAATTCAAGTTTGCCATTCTCATCTTCCCAGCGGTAAGAGTTTACATTCTGTCCCAGCAGGGTAACTTCCCGGTAACCTTTTTCAAACAGGTCGCGGGCTTCGGAAACGATGGTTTCGGGATTGCGGCTGCGCTCTTTGCCGCGGGTGTAAGGAACCACACAGTATGCGCAGAAATTTTCGCACCCGCGCATAATGCTGATGAAAGCAGTCACCCCGTCGCCGCTCAGCCGCACAGGATTGATGTCGGCATACGTTTCTTCAGCCGAAAGCAGCACATTCACCGCTTTCTGCCCGTTGCCAACCTGTTCAATGAGTTGCGGCAGCGAACGGTAACCGTCAGGGCCGACGATCAGGTCGATATGGCGCTCTTCTTCCAGCAGTTTGTCCTTGAGCCTTTCGGCCATGCAACCCAATATTCCGATCATAAGTTCCGGGTTCCTCTTTTTGAGCGCATGCATTTCGCTGAGGCGGTTGCGCACACGCTGCTCGGCATTGTCGCGGATGCTGCATGTGTTCACCAGGATAAGGTCAGCGGCTTTTATATCGGAGGTTTGCTCATATTCGTTTTCCTTCAGGATGGAGCCAACTATCTCACTGTCAGAGAAATTCATCTGGCAGCCGTAGGTTTCAATGTAAACTTTCTTCTTTTCTGGCAGCACTATATTTTGATCGGTTTGCATCAACAGAAATCTTTGCCTGCAAAATTACGATTAAAATCAATGATACTCGCTTTCTTAAATCACTATATAACAATGCTATACGTTTTTATCATGAATGATTCTAAACAATTTGGATGCTTAATTGTCTTCAGGATGAAGGATTCAAAATGCGGATAAACAGGGCTTAGTGTGATTTTAATGCTTTACTTTGCACCCTCTTTCGGCAATCAAAAATTCGTGTATGAGTAAAAATTTGGTTATTGTGGAATCACCCGCTAAGGCTAAGACCATTGAAGGTTACCTTGGCAAGGATTATCTTGTAAAATCGAGTTTCGGGCATGTCCGCGACCTTGTTAAAAAAGACCTTAGCATTGATGTGGCCCATGATTTCATTCCTGTTTACGAAGTAATGCCCGATAAGCGAAAGGTAATCAAGGAGTTGAAATCGCTTGCCGACAGTGCCGAGATGGTTTGGCTTGCGACTGACGAGGACCGCGAGGGAGAAGCCATTTCGTGGCACCTTGCCGAGGTGTTAGGATTGAAAGACACGAATACGAAGCGCATTGTTTTTCACGAGATCACTAAAAGCGCTATCACCGAAGCCATCAAAAAGCCCCGGAAGATTGATTATAACCTTGTCAACGCACAGCAGGCGCGTCGCGTGCTCGACAGGATCGTCGGGTTTGAGATTTCGCCCATTTTGTGGAAAAAAGTTAAACCGGCGTTGTCGGCAGGACGTGTGCAAAGCGTTGCCGTGAGGCTCATC
>JAKLFM010000012.1 GCA_022711175.1 Bacteroidota bacterium
GCCGACGGAATCAAAGGATTGCCTTCAGCAAAGGAGTAAACCTGGGCACTCTTCAAAGTGAGTTTATCGGCTTTCTCTTCGCGGGCGAAAGCTCTAATACCAGGCATCTGGTGTTCGTTGTAGCCGGTAACCAGGAACTGAAGTTCAACCAGCGGGTTCTTTTTGGCCGCATTTTTTCTGGCGGCGATGATATTCCTGATTCCCTGTTTTACCGTATCTAAGTTGCCGCCCTTCCGGTACTGCTCATATGTCTGCTGGTCGGTGCCGTCGATGGAAATGATAAGTTTGTCGAGCCCTGATGCAACGAGTGATTTTGCTGTTTCTTCATCCAGGAAATGACCGTTGGTTGAAGTGGCCACATACATGTTGTGTTTTTTTGCAAGCTTCACCATTTCGGCAAACTGCTTGTTCAATAAGGGCTCTCCCTGGAAATAAAGCGTGAGGTAAACCAGGTGAGGACTCAATTCGTTGATCATTTTGCTGAAGTTCTCCACCGACAGGTTCCCGGTGGGGCGGGTAAAGTTCCGCAGCCCTGATGGGCACTCCGGGCAGCGTAGGTTGCAGGAGGTGGTAGGTTCGATAGATGCCGACCACGGCAGCCCGGCCATTACCGGGCGTTTCAGCACAATGCTCAGCAGGTAGCTGCCTTCGTTTAGAAGCAGGTTAAACCACCTGCCGCGGTGGAGAAGGGAATGGGAGAGGGAGGATATGGTAGAAAAGGAAGGCAAAGGGTGAAAGTGAGATTAAGGTTAACGATCGAGGCTAAGCGCTGGCGGGCTCTTTTGGAAATTTGTCTTTCCGGCCAGCACATTTTTCAATAAACGTACAATCTTTCTCCATACAACCATGGGCCCGATAGCGTTTTAGCCTTTATTACCAACAGTGTTTCTTTGAATTAATTTTCAAACTGTGTCGTCAGAGTGAAAACCTTTAATGTTTTTCTAGTGCATTTAATAAGTAAAAGAGCTTAGTCATAACCAATAATATATACGATAACTCCTTTATTCTTAAATTCAATAGCTCTCTGCTCACGGTCATTCTCTGTTATTTTATTTAATTGTTTCCTTGTGATTTCTGGATTATAGCTCAGGAAAAAGACGGAAAAAACTGACTCATCTATTTCAACCATTGCAAATGGATTTGTTTTCAGCTTGTCAATTTGTTCTTGTGTGAATACCGGCAAATCGTCAGCTCCATGATACCTTTTAGCTTTTTTATCAAGTTCTCGCACAGATTTCACTTTTCGATAATCCAGGTTTAACTTGCATTCTTCCTTTGTTGCAGCAAATTCATCAATAGAGTCATTCTTGATTATAAATATTTCTTTATAAAGTATGATTTTGCGTTCATATTTAAGGCTTTTATAGTATGGAATTAAACTTTCCGGGAATTTGTTTTGCCATTGCGTATATAATGAAACCTCGCCAAGCCAGGATTCATTCCATTCAATATAGCCACTAATGATTTCTCCGTTAGTCAACGTTATTTCTACTTTTCTAAGCTCCCAACAAGCTAGGCAGTCCGCCTGTGTAGTGTTGAAACCAATTAAAATTATGAGTAATGTCAAAAGTCGCCTCATTTTTAATTTTAATTTTCTGGTTGTTTTGATTTATTCTATGAACGGTTATTCTTTTCGAATTTTTCTGATTTAATATTGGTGGCAACTTATTCATATGTTCACTTCTATTATGATTACTGCCCATTTTAGGAAGATAAACGTACTTTTTACAAAAGTTACTCCCATCACCCTTTCTTCTCTGTATCCAGCTTTTCCGTCAGCTTTTTCACCACCCTGAAATTGTTGAAGAATTCGCGGGCGATTACGCGCAGCACCGTGTAAGTGGGCACAGCAATCAGCATCCCGATGATGCCACCCAATGTTCCACCAATGATAATAGCAAAAAATATTTCCAGCGGGTGCGCTTTTACGCTGCTCGAATACACCCAGGGTTGGAACAGCGAGGTATCGAGTTCATGCACTACAATGAAAACGCCTGCAATTTTCAGCAAAAGCGGCAGCAGCGTAGTGAAATCGCCGCTGGCCATGGCGGCTGTTAAACCGAGAATGAGGCCAAACGCTGTGCCAAGTATCGGTCCCACATAGGGAATTATGTTCATCAGCCCGCCAAAAAAGCCCAGCAGCAGGGCGTTGGGCACGCCAAGGATCAGCAAACCTATAGTTATAAGCGCCATACCGCCGAAGATTTCAATCGTCACTCCGATAAAATACCTGTGCAGCAGCATCTTGGAGTCTTTCAGCACTTTTTCGGTTGCTTTCAGGTGTTTTTCAGGCGGAACAGCCATCACCATGTTGCCGAAGAGTTTTTCGTCCTTGATGAAAAAGAACGCGATGAAGAGGATGGAGAAAATATCCACAAACAGCGAACCGGCTACTCCCAGCACTCCGTTGAGCAGGTTGCCCAGGCTGGTTATGTTCACCAGCGATTTGGCTTTTTCGGTAACGAAACCGGCAATGGTATCGCCTTCGGGTATAATGCCCAGTGAGGTAAGCTGCGTTTGCAGGTTGGCAAGCGGCCCTTCGAGCTGGCTCCTCAGTTGGTTGATGTCGATACGCGAAATAGTTTCGGCCTGCTGCAGTATAAGCGGCACAAACACTATGAAAAGGGAGGAAAAGCATGCCAGCAGCAATACCAGTGCTATGACTGTGTTTATGCTATGCGGTATTCTGAATTTGCGGATATGGAACTTGTCAAGAAAGCGAACAATAGGCTGCCCGATGAACGAGATAGCTGCGGCGATGAGAATATAAACAAGAAGAAAAGAAAATCGCCAGAGCAGGTAAAACAACCCGGCAATGATCAATAAACCTATGATTATCTGTACGATACGCCGCGTGATGGCAGCAGTTGAATCATTATTCTCTTTCATGGCAACATGATCTGAATGAAGCATTTGTAAACAAAAATACTGAAATTGATGCACAGGCGCTAACTTTCACAGGGCAAAACTTAAGATAGCCCGCAGGAATAGGTCTCGGGAGTTTCTTACTTTTACAGGAGAAAAGCATTTTGATATGGATACCAAAGAATTCAGGCAATGGGCGCACCACTTTGCCGACTGGATGGCCGATTACTATGAAGATATTGAGAAGTTTCCCGTGAAATCGCAGGTGCTGCCTGGCGAAATTGGCGCAAAACTTCCGCTTTTTCCCCCCGCCGAAAGCGAGGATATGGAAAACATATTCATCGACTTTCGCGAAATCATCCTGCCGGGTATCACCCATTGGCAAAGCCCCGATTTTTTTGCCTATTTCCCGGCCAACGGCAGTTTCCCGTCCATTCTTGGCGAAATGCTCACCGCCGCGCTTGGTGCGCAGTGCATGATTTGGGAAACTTCGCCCGCCGCTGCCGAACTCGAGGAAAGGGTAATGGACTGGCTAAAGCTGATGACCGGCTTACCGCAGTCGTGGAGCGGCGTAATACAGGACACGGCAAGCACATCAACCCTTGCAGCGATTCTCAGCGCCCGCGAAAAGTACTCCGGTTTCGGTGTAAACAATGCCGGTTTTGCAGGCTACGAGGGATTGCGTGTTTACTGCAGCACCGAAACGCACTCTTCCATCGAAAAAGCGGTAAAAATTGCCGGAATCGGCAGGCAAAATCTGGTAAAAGTGCAGGTGGATGATCAGTTCAGGATGGATGTAAAGGCTTTACGCAAAGCCATCACCGGCGACCTCGAAGCAGGGCTTAAACCATGTTGCGTGGTTGCCACGCTGGGAACTACAGGCAGCACCTCGGTTGATCCGTTGAGCGAGATTGCCGGTATATGCCGCGAATTTAACCTTTGGCTGCATGTAGATGCTGCTTATGGCGGTACCGCGCTGCTGCTGCCTGAATACCGCTGGATGACAGAGGGAATTGAGCGTGCCGACAGCATTGTGTTTAACCCGCACAAATGGATGTTCACCAATTTCGACTGTTCTGCCTATTTTGTTAAAGATAAGGAAAGCCTTATCCGGACATTCGAGATACTGCCCGAATACCTGAAAACCGCCACGCGGGGACAGGTGAACGATTACCGCGACTGGGGCGTTCCGCTTGGCAGGCGTTTCAGGGCACTGAAACTGTGGTTCGTCATTCGCTCATTTGGTGTCGATGGCTTGAAAAGCAGAATATCAGAACATATCGAAATGGCGAAATGGTTTGAAAGACAAGTAATTGCATCCGATGGATTTGAATTATTGGCTCCCAGGATATTCTCAGTCGTATGCTTTCGTTATCATCCACTTGGCTTGTCAGCGGTAGAAGTGAATCATTTCAACCAGCAGTTGTTACAGGTAATTAATAAAACCGGCAAACTTTATCTCTCGCATACCAAGCTCAACGGAAATTTTGTCCTCCGAATGTCGATCGCGCAGACAGAGACAAGGCAACATCATGTGGAAGCGGCGTGGGAATCAATCAGGACAATTGCTGCGAACCTTAATCCTAAACTGCATAACGGTGAAAAAAGCTGATATAAAGAAGCTGTTGGCTGATTTCAAAACCAGCGGCAATAATATTCCTGGTATTTTCAACTATTGCGATTACTGGTGTGAGCGATGTCCATTCACATCGCGGTGCTCGAATTTCCAGGTAGGTGAAATGCTGGATGAGCACCAGGCTTCAAAGGACTTGAAAAACAAGGAGTTCTGGATCAATTATGCCAATTTGCTCGCAGCAACCTTCGAATTTATCCGTGATAAGATGGCTGAATCGGGTTTTGACATCATGACGCTTCCAACTGTCGAAGAAAGGGAACAGATGGATAAGGACGATGCAGAAACCGAAAACGACCCCCTTTCAATAGAGGCCCATGAATATATGAAAGCCTGTCACGACTGGTGTGAAGTACATTTCGACGAGCAGGAGAAAATTCTGAAATCCCGTAAACTGGCAGAACTGACTATAAACCATGCTATCGAAGACGCTTTTAGTGTTGTCACCTGGTATAGTACGCTCATTCCTGCTAAGATTTCACGGGCTCTGATCAAGCCGCTTACCGGCGAAGTTGTTGAAAAACAGGATGCTGATGGTTCAGCCAAGGTGGCTTTATCAGGAATTGACCGGTCAATTGCGGCTTATACAGTTCTCTACGAACATCTATCAGAATATGAGGATGATATACTGAGGTTTCTGGTTACTTTATCCAGACTCAAAGAGATGGTTTTGGCCCGTTTTCCGGATGCGCCGGCTTATCATCGCCCGGGTTTTGATGATTGAGCATTCCGGAATGCTACCATACAATCGGATCACAGAAATATATTATTAACGCAGGTAGCCAACTAACGGTTTATTTTGCTATATTTGTCAAAACAGAATACCGATTTCAACCTTTTGTAAAACAAAATAAATTTAAACCATGCAAAACATCTGGACAATCCTTATTATTCTCGTAATCCTGATTTTCTTTTCGGGAATACGTATCGTCAGGCCTACGCACAGGGCACTTGTTGAACGTTTCGGTAAATACCACCATTTTGCAATGCCCGGTTTCAACTGGATCATTCCTCTGGGTATCGATAAAATGTACAAAATCAACATTACTGAAAAAATGATTAATGCCGATCCGCAGGAAATCATTACCAACGACAACCTGAATGCACGGGTTGATGCGCAGGTTTATTTCAAGATCAAGCCCGACGAGGATAGCGTTAAAAATTCGCAGTACAACGTTAACAGCATTGAATACCAGATTGTTAACCTTGCACGTACTACGTTGCGTAACATTATCGGCACGCTTACCTTGAAATCAGCCAACAGCGAGCGTGGCAAAATTAATAAAGAACTGCACACCACACTTTTCGAAGAAACCAAAAGCTGGGGTATCGAAATTGTCCGTACAGAGCTGAAGGAAATTGATCCTCCCAAGGATGTGCAGGAAACCATGAACAAGATCGTGAAAGCTGAAAATGAGAAAATTGCAGCCATTGACTTTGCAACAGCTACCGAAACCAAGGCTGATGGTGAAAAGCGTGCTGAAATCCGTAAAGCTGAAGGTATAAAACAGGCTGCCATCCTGCGTGCCGAAGGCGAAGCCCAGGCCATTGCCCTGGTTAACGAAGCCGCTGAAAAGTATTTCGTTGGTAACGCACAGTTACTCAGGAGGATACAGGCTCTCGAAACATCGTTGATGAATAACGCTAAAATCGTGGTACCAACAGGTTCCGACCTGGTAAATGTTTTAGGAGAGATGGGTGGCATACTGCCGATAAAGAGCAAACCGGAAGGCGAAACACCGGCAATGAACAAATTTTAGTTCATAATGGTTCAACCTTCAACCCTGTCAGAGTTTTGAACTCTGACAGGGTTTTATTTATTTAGGAGTGTGTTTAAATGATTGAAAAACAGTATATTGGAATGTAGGAATGGATAGAATCATGAAATGTCTGATTCTTTCAGATAATCAATAACTTGTCTGACCCCAAACAACCTTTACCCTTAAACAGTTGATTATGTCGCAGCAACAATGGGATTCACGCTATTCGGCAGAGGAATACATTTATGGTATTGAGCCGAATGAGTATCTGAGGTACTTTCTTGATTCACGGAAACCCGGTCGTATTTTGTTTCCGGCGGAAGGCGAAGGACGCAATGCCGTATATGCTGCTTCGCTGGGATGGCAGGTTGATGCATTTGACCAAAGCGAAGCCGGCAGGCAAAAAGCGTTGAAACTGGCAGCTATGAAAGGAGTTAGCATTAATTACGGGCTCATTTCACTTGAAGACTGGCAACCCGACAGCAATATATATGATGCTGTTGCCCTCGTTTTCGTCCACCTTGAACCGGCTTTTCGGGTCGAAGTACATCGGAAAGCTATTAAAGCATTAAAATCTGGCGGTTTTATTATAGTGGAAGCGTTTACGAAAAACCAGTTCCCCCGGACAAGCGGTGGCCCGAAAAACCTTGATCTGCTGTTCGATGCCGGTGTAATAAAGAATGATTTCGCAGCATTAAAGTGTATCGATTTTGCTGAAACACAGGTCGAACTCAACGAAGGGTTACTACACCGGGGATTGGCTGATGTTGTGAGGTTAATAGCCATGAAACAATAATTTTGGAAATAGATGACACGGCTGGTATCAGTTCATAATCCGCTCTTTTACTGATACTTTGCCTTTAATATCGTAAGGTTTCTTGTCAATGCTCCAGAGATAAATTTTGAATGAACGGGCATTCTCAGGCAGTTTGCCTAACAGCAGTGTGTTACAGAACCTTTGGCCATTCCCCGAAAAATCAAAACACAGCCAGTCGAGCTGAATGTATTCGTAAATAAGCGATTGGTGTGAAATATCGTTGATGTCGGCGACAATACGTGATGTGAATGGTTCTTCGGCCGATTTTACCAGCACATCAAGGTCAACCTGCAGGATTTTTCCTGCCCAATCGCGGGCATCGCCTTCGGCAAGCATATAGAATTCACGGTCACAATTTCGAGATTCAGGCGGATTAAAAGCAGCAATTTCTTGTATTTCAGGTGCTTTTTTAAGCCTGAGCAGATGCCTGCCCGAGTTGGCATCAAATGCAATGGTATCATAAAGCTTCTGCCAACCGGGAACCTCGCTTATTTTTACTATCTGGTAATCAGCCAGGTAGCTAGGATATGTTGTGAAGTAAACAGGATTAACATGAGTGTTGCGTTCATAACCCATAAAATTCCAGACAAGTATCCTTAAACCATGTGCAGCAACAGTCGGTGGCGGGCTGCCAGGCTTTGAATCATGCATGATCAGGTCATAGAACCTTTCTGGAATTACATCATTTTTATACCAGACAGAATACGAGGTATTTAAGAATATTACAAGGTGCAAAGGAACCAGCAACAAAGGCAAAGCAAACAACGCATAGCTCTTTTTCCGCCTGATAGAAGCGAGTTCGTCAAGCGAGAAGGTCAGTGCCGGGATAGCCAGCAAATACAAATAACTCCCGATCCGGTCATCAGGATAATTGATATGAAAAATCCGTCCGAGAACGATAATTGTCAGTAGGCTGCCAAAAAGTAAACACACGAAAACCGGGGCTGGTCGGTATATGAAAATCCTCAATTTTCTGCTAACCAGCAAAACGGCTCCGAAAGCCAGCGCGGTAGCAATGAAAAGAACAGCCGGGATAATATCGGGGTATGGCCCAGAGGTCTCAAAAAGGTATCCGAACAACGTTCGGATGGTCACTTTCCACATACCGGCACTGCTGCCTGCTACCAGCCCCTGGTGTTGCTTGATGTATAAAACCTGTGCCAGAATGAAAAGCAACGGCAACACTCCCGCCACAATGATTGCAATGATTGACTTCCCATTCAAGGGCTTGTCAGCCAGGATTTTTAAAACCACAAGCAGAATCATGAGCGCAAAAACATTGATTAATGCGAGATTGGCAAGGCATCCGCCAAATATCGTGAGCAACGAAAACACCAGATATTTGTAATGCGGCTCCTTAAACCATCTGATAAGAAAATATATACTTAGCAGAAGCAAACTCAGCGACATACCATAGCCACGCGAAAGAGCAAGGAATTCAACAAGATGCAAACAACAGGAAACAGCAAGAAAGGTGATAATCCGCAGCAGTCGCGATTCAAGCAATGAACAAATCTTATAAAGTGAAAAAAGAAATACCGGTATAAACAAAAGGTTTGGCAGCCTCAGCGCCCAGGGTTGAGCACCAAAAACACTGAAGGAAATCCAGGTTAGAAATGAATTGAGAAAATGATTATTGGTATCGGCTGAGGTAAAAAACGGGTTGAACTTCCCGCTTTGCACGTAATAGAAAAAAGTTGCCAGTTCATCATGGGCCATTTGTACTTTTACGGCTCTGGCAATCAATAAAATACAAACAAACAGGGAAACGAGCAGATAGAAAATTATTTCAGGGTTTACCCGTGATTTTACTCTTTGCATAGGGCATAATATTTATTTTGGAATCAGCAATATCCTCTAATTCACAGGTTATATCTGCAAACACAACCTTTATAGCAAATATAGTTTTTAACCGTTTCAAATCATTAATTTTGTTTTTCTCTTTTCATAGGATGAAACATCTCTCAGCATTTATACTCATTGTTCTGGCATTGAATACTATAGCCGGAAATCCCGATGTGCACCTGAAGAAAAAGGCCGCACGAATTCATCGGTCAGCTATAACCATTGATTCGCATGTTGATACGCCTCTCAATCTCATGGATAAAGGGTTTGACCTTACGGTTGATAATTCGGATCTCGGAAAAACCAAACTCGATTTTATTCGAATGCAGCAGGGAGGTTTGGATGCAGCTTTCTTCGCAGTTTTCATCAGCCAGGGGCCTCGTACGGCCGAAGGAAACCTCAAGGCTGAAAAGCATGCCGTTCAAATATTCGATTCAATTCATTCAGTTCTCAACCGGCATCCGGCTATAGCAGGCCTGGCGCTTACTCCTGCCGACTGCCGCCGCCTCGAAAAGCAGGGCAAGAGGGCAGTTTTTTTAGGTGTCGAAAATGGTTATCCTGTTGGAAGAAGCATCAGTAATATTCAGCGTTTTTATGACCTCGGTGCCCGGTATATTACCCTGTGTCATACACGAAACAACGATATTTGCACAAGCGCCAACGATACCAACAATCTGGAGAAAGGTCTCACCGATTTTGGCCGACAGGTGGTGGCTGAGATGAACCGGCTGGGGATGATGGTGGATGTTTCACATATCTCTGATAAATCGTTTTATGATGTACTGAGCTATACCACGGCGCCGGTTATAGCCTCTCACAGTTGTTCGCGCACACTTTGCGATAATCCGCGCAACCTCACCGACGATATGCTGCGCGCACTTGCCCGTAACGGGGGAGTAGTTCAGATGTGCATTTTGAGCGCCTATGTAAAAACTCCGCCTCCAAATCCCGAGCGCGATTCGGCTCGCAATGCCCTCCGGGTGAAATACCGGAATTTCGACGATCTGACCGAAACCGAATGGGAACAGGCACGCAGGGACTGGGACCTGATGGATGAACTTTACCCGCAGCAATTAGCCACTGTTCAGGATGTTTGCGATCATATTGACCACATGGTGCAGGTTGCCGGAATTAATCACGTTGGTATCGGCACCGATTTTGACGGTGGTGGCGGGGTAAGTGGTTGCCAGGATGTGTCAGAAATGGGCAACATCACTCTGGAACTGGTAAAACGCGGATACACTGGCCGAGAAATCAGAAAAATATGGGGAGGGAATCTTATGCGGGTGATGAAAACTGTTGCTCAAAAAGCTGCAATCTGACTTTTCTCATGATGAATTATTCGCTATGATTCAGGTAGTTATTGTTAGAATTGCTGATTACAGTACCGAAGCACAAACGGTTCATAGTCTCACAAGCACTCTGCCGCTGCCTGTTCAAAGTAAACTAGGTAAGATCTCGAACCCGGTAAACAGAACCCGGTCAGCAATAGGTGAATTGCTTTCGAGCTGGGCACTCTCCAGGTTTAAAGGAATTAAACCCGGTGAAGCTGTAATCTCGTACGGAAAAAACGGTAAACCTTTTCTCGAAAGCCACCCCGATATCCATTTCAATATTTCGCATTCGGGCGAATATGTTGTATGCGCTGTTGCTGACCATGAAGTTGGAATTGATGTTGAGCGTGTAAGAGCCTATAACCATAGGGTAGCCGAAAGGTTCTTCTCAAAAGCCGAACTCGCCGACCTGGAGGCACTCGAAGGTGAAAACCGGCTGAACTACTTCTTCGTTTTATGGACAATTAAGGAAAGCTATCTGAAAGCGCTGGGGCGAGGCCTCACCAAAAGCCTTAGTTCTTTTACTGTTGCAGGCAATGGCGACGGGTACTATATCAGTGAAAATTCTGAAACCTTAAATTATTCTGTCAAAAGTCTGGTACTCCCCGGTGGTTATTACCTTGCAGTCTGCATTAAAGGATTTTCAGCAGAAGTATTGGTAAATAGTATTACCTTGTCCGAAATTTCGGAACATTTATCCGCCGGAATTTGAAGTCCTGGTTATTGTAAAATTAAACCATCTGAATGTCATGACGAGAAATGTTGCACTGGCATTATCAGGAGGAGGTGCACGAGGAATTGCCCACATTGGCGTTATTGAAGAACTGCAGCAGCGCGGTTTCAATATTACTTCAATAGCAGGAACTTCGATGGGGGCGCTCATTGGTGGTATTTATGCCAAAGGCAATTTGGCCGAATTTAAGGAGTGGCTTCTATCCATTACCCGCATGGAGATTATCAGGTTCCTCGACCTTACCACCGCCAAAGGGGGAATGGTGAAAGGGGAGAAGATAGTACAGGCCATCAGTCATTTTGTGGGCGATATGCGCATCGAGGATCTTAGTATTCCGTATGCCGCTGTTGCCGTTGATCTCAAAAGACACGAGGAGATCATCTATACTCGGGGCAACCTTATGGAGGCCATCAGGGCATCAATATCAATCCCGACAGTCTTTCTGCCGGTGCGCAAAGGCGATTCGCTGCTGGTTGACGGTGGTGTGCTGAACCCTTTGCCAATAAACAGGGTACAACGCATAAAAGGTGATATACTTGTGGCTGTGAATGTAAATGCAAATATTCCTTTCGAACTTCAGCCTCCAAATCCCGAACATACCGAATTCGAAAAAGGATATCACAAGGTACTGGAAATATTGAACTCCCGGTGGTCGGAAATGATACATTCGGGCAGGAAGAAGGATTTAAAAAATGAAAAAGCTGCTGGATTGTTCGATGTGATAGCCGAGAGTATAAACCTGATGCAGGACCGGCTGATGCGCGATGCCATCCTGGAACATAAACCCGAAATTCTTATCGAGGTTTCGAACCATATGTCAACCATATTCGACTTCTACAAAGCCGAAATGATCATAGAAGAAGGGAGAAAAGCCGCAGCAAAGGCTCTATCCGGGTTCTGAAATTGAAATATGGCCAGCTTTTTGCATAATGCAAGTAAAGCTGTAGAAAATCTAAATCAGATGATTGGATTCGAATCTCATCCGTCCGTCAAACAGAACAGCAAGTGGTTGTATCGGTTATTTCCGCCTCAGCAATATGTTGTAGAGTAGTTCCCGGGCCCTGAAAAGTCTCACTTTTACTGTACTTTCGGGCATACCGAGTTGCGAGGCAATTTCTTCGATTGATTTTTCCTCAAAGTAAAACTGTTGAATCAACTCTCGATAGTGAGGTTTAAGCGTTTCCACAATTTTCCGCAGTTGCCGCGCCTGTTGTTTTGATATCAGCACCTCTTCGGGCCCGGGACCCGGGCTTGGGATTTCGGAGGGATGCATGAGTGGTTCATCAATGGCTTCAGCGTTGTCCTCAGTTTCTTTTCCATTATCCTTGTGGAGGCGCCGGAGGTGATCAATGCAGTTGTTCATGCCTATCCTGAAGAGCCAGGTGCTAAATGCAAACTGAGGCGTATATTGATCAAGCTTGTTGAATGCCCTGCTGAAAGCCTCCATGGTAAGGTCGTCGGCATCACTGGCATCGCCGGTCATGTTGAGCAGCGTGGCGTATAAAGATTCATAATTGTTGGCCAGCAACTCGGCATATGCCTTACGGTCGCCGGTCTCAAGTGCCCGTTTCACTAATTTCTGGTCGCGCAGGGCTTTATCGGTAGGAGTTGGTGTTATCTCCATTTCGGCGGCTTATAAAACGAGTTGGTCAGCACCAGCACAGGTGTGAGCAGTAGCATGAAAATCTCGAAAAACGGAACCATGAATAGGAATTCTTTTTCAGCTAAACGTCGCATAATCTTTTGAACGATAAATAGTTGCGAAAGTATTCTGAATGCTGCCAATCCAATCACAATGTAAGGCATATACCACATAACCAGCAGAAAAATGGTAATAGCATAAAAAAGAAATTGCGTGATTCCGTTTAGCGCCAGCAGGAACCGATGTCCCATTTTGTAATGAACACCTGAAGTGAGATGGCGCCTTTTCTGTCGCACCCACAACCTGAAACTTGTCTTGGGTACCGACAATGTGTGGCTGTCCTTACGCAATTCCACGCGCGTATTCTTTGCCGTTGCTGCCTTATTTATAAATAAATCGTCGTCGCCGGTGCGTATGCGGTAATGCGAAATGAAACCGTTATTCCTGTAAAACAACGATTTGCGATAGGCAAGATTCCTTCCAACGCCCATATAGGGTACTCCGGCTAAAGCAAAACCCATATACTGCATGGCTATACGTAAAGTGTCGAACCTGATGAACCTGTTGAGCAGGTTGTTCTTGCGTTCGTAAGCACCGTAGCCCAGCACTATTTCGGTTCCGAAAGTAAAGTTGGAAGCCATTTTTCTCAACCAGTCATTGCTGCGAGGTTTACAATCGGCATCGGTGAAGAGGCAGATATCATGCTGTGCCGACTTAATCCCGATCGAAAGTGGAAATTTTTTACCTGTGAAAAAATTCAGGTCAGCCGGCAGGTTTACAATTTTTAGATGCGGATACTCTTTCGACAAATCTTCGAGCAGGTAGTGCGAATCGTCTTCCGATGCATGATTCACAACCACCACTTCATAGTTTGCATAATCCTGCTGAAGAAAAAGAGGCAGATTATCCCTGAGGTTGTAATACTCGTCGCGGGCACAAATGATTACCGAAACAGGCTCGTCCTTGCGGATGAAATCGTTTTTCTGTTTGAAGAAGGCAACGCGGGCAAAAAAGCCCCAGTAAAAGATAAGTTGAATAACAACAGTGATCGCCAGCAAACTCAACAAAAGAAACATTAACGGTTGCTGCGAATAGTACTCGATAAGCATAGAAGCGTGATTGGATAACAAAAGTATTTATTCTGATATGAATTAAGCGCTATCTTTGGAAAAAGTTTATAACAGGTTTTAGGTTTTCTAAGTATTTGATGTACAATGCTTTATTTCCAAGCCTGAATTCTGCTGTTAATCTTGTCAGGAATAAATACTATGCTGTTTCATGCATTTTGAAATAAAGGCCCGCGATACTGGTTCATCTGCCCGCCGCGGACAAATTACCACCGGTCACGGCATTATTGATACACCGGCATTTATGCCTGTTGGCACAGCCGGTACAGTAAAAGCCGTGCATTTTCGTGAACTTCGCGACGACATCAAAGCTCAGATAATTCTCGGCAATACTTATCACCTTTTCCTGCGTCCGGGGCTCAACACCATTGAACAAGCCGGCGGCATTCATAAATTCAATGGCTGGAACGGACCCATGTTGACCGACAGCGGAGGCTACCAGGTGTATTCGCTTGCCGAGCGCCGCAAACTGCAAAACGACGGTGTGATTTTTCATTCGCACATTGACGGAAGCCGGCACACCTTTACTCCCGAAATAGTGGTTGATATCCAGCGCAGTATTGGCGCCGATATCATCATGGCTTTTGATGAATGCACGCCATATCCGTGCGATTACAATTATGCAAAACGATCAATGGCCCTAACCCACCAATGGCTTGACAGGTGCATGATACAATTTCGCACCACCGAACTTCGTTATGGCTACCAGCAATCGCTTTTTCCGATCGTTCAGGGCAGTGTTTACCGTGACCTGCGCATACAATCGGCCGAAGAAATTGCCGGTTATAATGCCGATGGCAATGCAATCGGCGGACTTTCGGTTGGCGAACCTGTTGAACAGTTGTATGAGATGACGGAACTAGTATGCGGCATATTACCAGCCGATCGTCCGCGCTATCTCATGGGAGTTGGTACGCCGGCCAATATACTGGAAAGCATCGCTCTCGGCATTGATATGTTCGACTGTGTAATGCCTACGCGGAACGGGCGAAACGGAATGCTTTTTACCGGTGAAGGCATTATCAATATTAAAAACGAAAAATGGAAAGCTGATTTTTCACCCATTGATGAAGCAGGAACCACATATGTTGATAGTGAATACTCAAAAGCCTACCTAAGGCATTTATTTACGGCAGGCGAAATGCTTGGCCCAATGATTGCCAGTATTCACAACCTGGCATTCTACCAGTGGCTCGTCCGCGAAGCTCGTCATCACATCGAAACCGGTGATTACAGCACCTGGAAGGACATGATGGTGAAAAAAGTGACAAGAAGAATTTAAGGAGAATTCATAAAGGCCATATTAACCTAAATCCATTTCCTAATCCATTATTCAACCACAACAGTTTGCTGCTCAAGAAGATTGACATATACATCATAAAAAAGTTCCTCGGGACTTTTTTTTACTCCATTCTTTTGCTGGCAGTAATTATCATCATCTTCGATATTTCGGAACGTATTGACGATTTCCTCGAAAAAGATGCGCCGTTAAAAGCTATCATATTCGACTATTACCTGAACTTTTTACCCTATTTCGTGAACATGTTCAGCGCTTTGTTCACCTTCATTGCGGTGGTGTTTTTTACCTCACGCATGGCTGCAAACACCGAAATCATTGCAATACTCAACAGTGGTGTGAGCTTTTGGCGGATGCTCAGGCCTTATCTCATTTCGGCTGTAATACTTACCATGTTGTCGTTTGTTTTGATGAATTATATTATTCCGCATACCAACCGTTCGATGCGCGAATTTGAAAAACGGTATATAAAGAACCCTTTCAGGGTGAAAGACAACAATATACATATGCAAATGGACAATGAAACATTTATATATGTTGAAAGCTATAACAATGTGGCAAATGTGGGGTACAGGTTCACGATGGAGAAAATTGACAGTATTGGTTTGCAATTTCGGTTTACATCGGATATGATTTCCTGGGATAGTATTGGCGACAAATGGAAATGCAGCAATTATACAATGAGGTTTCTGGGCGGATTGCAGGAGAAACTCATCAGGGGGCGCTCTATTGATACAAACTTCAGTGCAAAGGGCAATGCTGCGCTGTTCAGTCCTTCGGATTTTGTAATTGATATTGAAGATGCCAAGATTATGACTTACAGGCAGTTGAGTGACTATATAAAACGTGAAAAGCAACGGGGAAATCCAATAGTAGCAAAATTTGAGGTGGAGAAGTTCAAACGTATTGCATTCCCGTTTGCAAATATCATTCTCACTTTCATTGGAGTTGCACTATCAAGCCGAAAAGTAAGGGGCGGTATTGGCTTGAATCTTGGCCTGGGAATAGCAATAAGCTTTACTTATATCCTGCTTCTACAGGTTACATCAACGTTTGCCATTTTTGGCAACCTGCGACCGGCGCTTGCTTTATGGATACCGAACCTCATATACGGAGTTGTTGCTCTGGTACTTCTCTTGAAAGCGCCAAAATAGGCTGGCAGTATGTTATAACTGTCCCTGCCACACAAAGCATGCACTAAACAAGTCCTTTATTTCAGCCTGTTGCCGAAATATTCCATATACCGCTGATCCGCTTCCGCTCATGGCAGCATAAAGGGCGCCTGCATCGAGCAGTTGTTGCTTGATCAGGTCAATTTCAGGGTGCCTGGTAAAAACCGATTCCTCAAAATCGTTCATCAACACTTTCAGCCACCCGGCAATTGGTTTGTGTATGATATCGCCGGGGTGCAAATCTTTTACCTTTGGCGTCACACCCGAGTAGGCTTCTGCCGTGGAGATATGCACTTCGGGTTTCACAATGACAAGATAAAGCCCAGAAAGGTTAAGGTTAATGGGTTCGGTAATCTCTCCCCGCCCGGTAGCCAACGAAGGTCGGTTAGTGATAAAAAAAGGGCAATCCATGCCTAATTTGACGGCTAAAGCTTCAAGTTCAATGTCACTGAGCCTGAGACGAAACAATTGGTTCAGGGCTTTTAGCGTGAAGGCGGCATCGGCCGAACCACCTCCCAAACCGGCACCGGCAGGTATTATTTTATGGAGGTGAAGTCTCACCGGTCCGATGTTATATGCCTCAGCCAGCAGTTTCCAGGCTTTAAAGCAGAGGTTTTCTTCTTCTGCTCCTGGAAGCTGTATCCCGCTGAAGGTAAATTCATTGTACCCTGATGCGGATGGCAATACCTCAAGAACATCACAAAGCGGAACCGGGTACATCACAGTTTCAAGGGTATGGTAACCACTTGGCAATTTGCCGGTTATCGATAATCCCAGGTTTATTTTGCAGTTGGGGAAGCTTATCATTTTGCAAATATCGGTGCACGAATTTAAACTGTTTTTAACAACAGGTGAAGAGAGAATAAATCTGATCATATAAAGAGCTGGAAAATAAAAAGTATGACCAATCGTTTAAACAGAGATTAAACTTATGGCTTCTTAGTGCGTCTTATTTTCACAAGGTTATCGGCACGACGTCATCAATATATTTCACGAAATCATAAAACAACAATAACATCATGAAAACCACTCATTTAATCAAAACTTCTGCGATGCTGCTTGCCCTGGCAGCAATTTCAATTACCGGTTGTAAAAAGGACAACAATCAGGACGAAACCGTTGATACGACTCCAATGCAGCAACTTGCTGTTGACCAGAACAACATGGAAATGAGCATTGATGAAGCCACCCGCGACATTGACGGAGTGTTTGCATCAGAGCTCAAGAGCACAGCTTTCGATCATAAAATGCCCTGCAATGTCACTATTGACTCAGTTTCAGTTAACAACGATACCATAACAGTATTGCTGGTTTATAATGGATTAAACTGCAAAGGCAACCTTAACCGAACAGGTAAAATCGAACTAAAGCGTAAAATTGGTCAGCGCTGGGGCATCCCCAACAGCTCACTGTCTGCCAGATTTATTGATTATACTGTAACCCGCGTTTCGAACGGCAAATCGTTGACCTTAAACGGAAATAAGCTGTTCAGGAATGTTACCGGAGGGTTTGTATTCCTGGTTGGAACACTACAGGATTCCGTCACGTTTGAGACTACCGCTACCTTGCAGGCCGTATTTGACAACGGCAGTACCCGAAACTGGAATGTGGCCCGCTGCACCACATTCACAGGAAACCAGGACACCCTGCAATTGAGCATCACGGGATTTGGTGCCAGCGGTACCTACAGTAACCTGGTTATGTGGGGAACCAACCGCGAATCAAATGAATTTTTTACCAGCATAACAACACCTGTCGTTCATAAAGAACTGTGCGACTGGGATCCATGCTCAGGTGTGAAAGTACATGTTGTTCCGGCCGCATCCGTTTCGACCACTGTAACTTTCGGTTATGATGATAATAATCAGCCTGTTACAGGCGATGACTGTCCTACCCGCTTTCGGACTGACTGGGTTAAAAACGGGCAGTCGGGTACAGTTTATCAGCCATTGCCATAAAGTTTCGAACTCCTGATATTGAAAAGCAGCCTTGAAAAGCTGCTTTTTTTTGTGTAATTCCTTGGATATCCTGTAAATTGTATGCTTTGAAGTTTTGTCAACCGAATAGCTTCTTTTTACTGCCTTGTTTCTGAAGAACAATATTGGCTTTTTCTACGGTAATCATACAGCCGTAAGGTAGTTTTTCGAACCATGGAAGAATCTTTTCAGTGAATTTTTCAATTTTTTCTGCTTCATCCACAATTTCAATAACAAGTGGCAGTTTTTCGGTAATTTCCCAAAATCTGGCCGAATGTATTTTACTGCTCGAACCATAGCCCATCACCCCTTTAAGTACTGTAGCACCGGCTAGGCCGTAACGCTTTGCGGTAAAAACAATGGTCTCAGATAATGAAGTATGCCTGAACTTATCGGTATTGCTGATAAAAATCCGTAAGAGTTTAGCTTCGCCTTTTATTTCCATGATTAGAACATTTTTGTGATCATGTTGCCGAAATAAGTTGCCAGTATGCCTATAAAAACGCTCAGCGATGAGTACAATGCAAACTGGAGAATATTACCGTCGCGCAACAAGGCCAGGTTTTCGTTGGTAAAAGTTGAAAAGGTGGTAAAACCGCCGCAAAACCCAACGGTGAGAAACATTCTGAGACCTGCGTCAGCCAGATTGCCGCGTTCGGTCAGGCCGTAGATGATGCCAATGAGAAAGCAACCCAAGATGTTTACAATGAAAGTTCCGTAAGGAAACGCCGAGAGCACAGCACTTTGCACAAAACGCGAAACCAGGAAACGCGATATACCGCCAATGAAACTTCCCGTCCCGATAAGTAAAAGTATCCTGGTCATTTCAGAAGAATGAATCGTTTTAATCCTATATAAAAATCATTGGTTCAAAAGCTTACGCATTGATTCCATGTTGTGCTGGTTGTAGATGTCTTTCCCGTCGGGGGTGTACATAAATGCAATACGCTGACTGTAAAAGGCTGTAATTTTGCCGCGAACCATTTTCAGAGTGGAGTTCATCATGTGGTTATTTTCAGTAAAAGGCTCATTCAGGATGCCAATGGCAGATGGTAACCAGCGCTGCGGGAACATACTTTCGTAATGGCCTTTGGTGCGATACATCTGAAGTTCACGATCTAATTTGTTCAATGCCAGCTTGATGCCTTCATCGGAGGTTGCTTCCAGGTTTTTATGTTTGAGGTATCGCAGGAGTGTCTCACGATTTGGCACCACCAGGCAAATGGTGTATGGATTCTGGTTGTTGTGCAACATGCACTGATCAATGAATTTTGATTGTGCAATAAAGGCTTCCTCCATACCTTCGGGACTGTATTTTTCACCGTCGTCGGCAATTAGGAGGCTCTTAAACCTACCGAGCACATAAAGGAAGCCATCCTTATCCATATATCCGAGGTCGCCGGTATGCAGCCAGCCGTTGCGAATGGCTTCGGCAGTAGCTTCGGGATTTTTCCAGTAACCGAGCATCACATTATCCCCTTTAATAACGATTTCACCTTTTTCACCAACGGGGAGCGCATTGCCCTTGTCATCGCAGATTTTCAGGTCCATATACTTAACCAGGTAGCCCGACGAACCGAGTTTGTGCCTGGTTTTTGAATTCGACGATATGGTAGGTGAAGCTTCGGTAAGTCCGTAACCCTGGAACATGGGAATGCCAATGGCATAGAAAAACCGCTGCAATTCAATGTCGAGCAAAGCTCCTCCGCCGACAAAAAACTCAAGGCGGCCGCCAAAAGCTTCGCGCACTTTTTTGAAGAGAATTTTGTCGTATAGCCAGATCAGCGGCTTATAGAGGAAAGTTAATCCTTTACCTTTTGTAAACCCGTCGCCGTTGTATTTGTAAGAGATTTTTAACGCATGTTTGAAAAGCGAAGCAATAAGTTTTCCTTTTTCGCGGATGCTCTTCTCGATGTTTTTTCTGAAATTCCCGGCCAGCGAGGGCACACTCATCAGCAGATGGGGCCTTACCTCCTTGATATTGACAGGTATATTTTTAATGGTGTCAAGTCCTGATTTACCCCCGTAAACCGAAGCAAGTGAAGCACCCATTCCCATAAAGCAATAAATGCCGCAGGTGTGTGCAAACGCATGATCCCAGGGCAGAATAAGCAGTGTGACATAGTCAGGAGGAATGTCCATCAGGGTGTACGACTGCTTTACATTGGAAATATAATTGTTATGAGAAAGCACTATTCCTTTCGGATCGGCTGTGGTACCCGAGGTGTAACAAATATTCGCCGGATCATCGGGCTTTATAGCATTCCTGATAGTGTGGAATACACCGGCCGACGTCTCAAGGAACTTATCGCCCATTTGTTTTACTGCCCCGAAATCAATTTCTTTTGCTGGATCAACAGCACCGCCGTCGAGCAGGATCAGTTTTTCAACGTCAGGCAACTCGGGCCATGCCTTCCTGATTTTATCAGCCTGCCTGGCTGAAGCTATGACCAACCGGGAACCTGAATGTCCCACCCGGTAGCGGATTTCTGATGTTTCGGTGAGTTTGATCGAAATCGGTACATTGATGGCCCCCGTGAACAATACTCCCAGTTCGGCAATTACCCAGTCATTCCGTCCTTCGGCAATAAGCGTAATCCTGTCGCCTCTTTTTATGCCCAGGGCCATGAGCCCGGCAGCAAAACGGTGAACCTCCCTGCGTACTTCAGTATAAGTCATTGATCCATACTGTCCGTCCGATTTTTCCCTGAGATAAGCATTATCAGGATATTTATTTACACTTTCTTCGAAAAACTGAGGAATGGTTTGGCTCATGGTTTATTGTTTTTGAATTGTTCAGTTTTGTAGTCTTATAGCAGCAAGTAGCTACATTTCCAGCATCTGATCGGATGGATAGATGGTTGTGCCTGCTTTGTCGGATTTTGCCGTTTTGATCATCGCCCTGGCTATGGCTTCAGCTTTTATGGGACGGTATTTTTTCAAGGGCCCTGAAAACATGAATGCGATGGCACCTGCTGCTTTTTGGGCAAACAGCTCCCCTAAACGGAACTCGCTACGCTTCCCCAGGATAAGCGAAGGCCTGAAAATATGCTTTTCGCTCATGGGTAAATCCGAAACCGTATTTTCCATTTCACCTTTCACACGGTTGTAAAAAATACGCGATCGGGCATCAGCTCCCATTGCGCTGACAACCAGGAATCTGCGTGCACCTGATTTTATGGCATACTTTGCAAGATTTACGACATAATCGTGGTCAACAAGTCGAAATGCCTGCTGTGAGCCGGCTTTTTTTATGGTCGTTCCTAAGGTACAGTAAACATCATCAATTTTGAATGGCACTGTAACAGTATCAAGTTGCCCGAAATCAACAATGCATTGTTCCAGGGCGGGATGATTTATGTCGATGGCTTTTCTGCCGAAAAGGATCACCCGCTCATACAGGTCGTCAGCTAAAAGTTGATTCAGTAGTTTTTGCCCAACAAGGCCGCTGGCCCCGGCAACAATGGCGGTACGCTTATCCATTTATGAATGTAAATGATTATGTTGGCTAAGGCAAATATAGCCCTGTTTTTAAATATTCCTCCAATAAAATATTGAGCGGTATTATATTTGATTTGATCGGATTTCGTAAAAATCAGTTAAACAGTAACATACAAATTGGTTGGGACCGAGTTCACCATTCATTTCGGGAAGTAATAAAATTGTTACCTTTGATATTTAAGCAAATTGCCAGATGCCAATTATCAACTCAGTGATTTCATGGTTTATACGAAAGCGTATTCACCAGATTGAGCTTTTTATGAAGTATCCGCAGGAAGTACAGAGTGAGTGGTTCGAACGGCTCGTGTATGAAGCCCGCGATACTGAATGGGGGAAGAAATTCGATTACCGCGGTATCGAAACCGTTGAGCAGTTCAGGAACCGCGTTCCGGTGAATGATTATAACAGCCTCAAACCTTATATTGACAGGCTGCGACAGGGAGAACAAAACCTGCTGTGGCCTTCCGAAGTAAAATGGTTCGCCAAGAGCTCGGGCACAACCAGCGATAAAAGCAAATTCATTCCCGTAACCGAAGAAGCGCTTGATACCTGTCATTTCAAAGGAGGAAAGGACCTGCTCTCGATTTACTGCAACAACAATCCCAATACACGCATTTTCAACGGTAAATGGCTGGCTTTGGGCGGCAATCTCACAACCGATAATATCGAAGCTGAGACCTATCACGGCGATGTTTCAGCCATCATCATGGAAAATCTTCCTTCATGGGTTCAGCTTATCCGCACTCCCGATCTTAACATTGCGTTGATGAGCGAATGGGAATCAAAAATTGAGCGTATCGCTATGGTTACCCGTGACGAGGATGTGGTGAATATTACCGGCGTACCTTCGTGGTTACTGGTATTATTACGAAGAGTACTCGAATTGACCGGAAAATCATCAATTGCTGATGTATGGCCTAATCTTGAACTTTTTGTGCATGGCGGGGTGAGTTTTGCTCCCTATCGTGAACAGTACCGAAGGCTGTGTCCGCCAGGCATGCATTACATAGAAACATACAATGCCAGTGAAGGTTTTTTCGGCATACAGGACACTCTCGGTTCCGACGAAATGTTGCTGATGCTCGATTATGGCATTTTCTACGAATTTATTCCGGCGACCGAAATCGGTAAAAGCAACCCCTCCACTATCACGCTCAGCCAGGTGGAAGCCGGTGTGAATTATGCACTCGTAATCAGCACAAATGCAGGCCTTTGGCGATATGCTATTGGCGACACCATCATGTTTACATCAACCAGTCCTTATCGTTTCAGAATAACAGGCCGGACTAAAAATTTTATCAATGCTTTTGGTGAAGAGCTGATCATTGACAATGCCGAAAAAGCGCTGGCCATAGCCTGCGAAAAGTCGTCATCCATTGTAAGTGAATATACAGCTGCCCCGGTGTATTTTGGTGAAAACCAGCAAGGTGCTCATGAGTGGCTCATTGAATTTGAAACCCCACCCGAAAACCTTGAGTACTTCGCTGAGTTGTTCGATAATGCGCTGAAATCTCTTAATTCAGACTATGAAGCCAAGCGTTATCACAACATGATCCTGCAAATGCCGCAGGTGCATTCGGTTCCGAAAGGCACATTTTACCAGTGGATGCGCGACAGGGGCAGGCTCGGAGGCCAGAATAAAGTGCCACGCCTTTCGAACGAAAGGAAATATATTGACGAACTGCTCGAAAGGATTTCGAAAAACAAATAATTACGATAAATTTGCTTAGCAAATCCGGTATAAACATTAACTTTCAACTAATTAAAATAGTTGCGGATTCCAGATTTAAGTAATTAAAATACAGATAGATACATTATGCACATAGCGATAGCCGGTAATATTGGATCGGGGAAAACAACCCTTACAGGACTTTTGTCAAAGCATTTCGGGTGGTTGCCCAATTACGAAGATGTTGATACAAATCCTTACCTCAGCAGCTTTTATGAAGATATGCAGCGGTGGTCGTTTAACCTGCAGATCTATTTTCTCAACAGCCGCATACGGCAAATTGTTGAGATCAGAAAAAGTGGCAAAAACGTGGTACAGGACCGCACAGTTTATGAAGATGCACACATTTTCGCGGCTAACCTGCATGCCATGAACCTCATGACTACCCGCGATTTCGATAATTATCGCTCTTTGTTCGAACTGATGACATCGCTCATTCAGCCCCCCGACCTGCTTATTTACCTGAGGGCCGATGTTTCATCGCTGGTGCGGAATATCCAGAAACGCGGTCGCGAATATGAAGCTTCCATACGTCTCGATTACCTGAACAACCTGAATGAGCGCTATGAGAACTGGATTGACGGTTACAATTTCGGCAAGCTGCTGATTTTTGACGTTGACAATATTGATTTTATCAACAACCGCGAAGACCTCGGTCAAATCATCGAGAAAATACAGGCCGAACTGCACGGGCTGTTTTAAGGTTAATGGTTGCCTGGTGAGTAGTTAATTGAAAATGATTATCGGAGAATTCTAATAGACAGATAGACTGTTCATTACAAACTATTTTTAATTCCTGATAGCCCCTCACTATGCAGGGTCTATATCAAGTACCACCCTCACTCCGCTATATTCAGGATTTGCAGCCAGCACCTTTACTGCTTTCAAGAGTTCTTCCTTGGCTTTGGGCAGTGGAATTCCTTTTTCGAGTTTGAGCAAAATATTTTTAAGGTAGAAATTACGAATCCTTGAAACCAATGGGTATTCAGGACCGAGGATGCGTTTGCCGAAAACCTGGCGAAGCAATCTAGCCAATTCGGCAGCTGCTTTATTTGTGCGGTCAGCATTAGAATGTTTTACAGTTATTGTAATCAGCCGACAATATGGTGGATAGATAAATCGTTTCCGTTCAGTAAGTTGAGCTGTAAACATAGCCTGGTAATCATGCTTCAGGACGAAGCGTAATACATCATTTGCAACATTATATGCCTGTATCAGCACTTTACCCTGCTTGTTCTTTCTGCCCGACCGGCCGCTTACTTGTGCCATAAGCTGGAAACCTCGTTCAGCCGATCGAAAATCAGGATAGGAGAGGAGGTTATCAGCGTTGAGAATGCCAACCAGACTCACATTATCGAAGTCGAGGCCTTTGGTAACCATTTGAGTGCCAACAAGTATATCGATGCGGCGTTCTTCAAAATCGGAGATTATCTTTTGATATGAATATTTCGAGCGGGTGCTGTCGAGGTCCATCCGCACAATGTGCGCCTGCGGAAAGAAAACAGCAAGTTCTTCTTCGATTTTTTCGGTTCCGAAACCTTTCATCATCATACCTGTGTGGCCGCATTCAGGACACTGCCCCGGCACCTGCGTTGAAAATCCGCAGTAATGGCAGCGCAGCATGTTCTGTTTCTTGTGATAAACCAACGAAACGTCGCAATTAACGCAATGTGGTGTCCAGTGGCAACTGCTGCAATCAAGGTAGAGTGAAAATCCGCGCCGGTTTTGAAAAAGAATCACCTGTTCTGAATTATCCAGGGCTTTTTGAACAGCTTCAAGCAGCGTTTCTGAAAATATTGACTTCATCCGCTTGTTCCGGTGCTCTTCCTTCAAGTCAACAAGCTGGATTTCAGGCATCAGCAAATTGCCGAAACGTTCCGGTAGTTCTGCAAGCCCGTATTTACCGGCAGTAGCGTTGTAATAACTCTCGACGGAGGGTGTGGCTGAGCCCAGCAGCACACTGGCATTGTGAAGCGAAGCAAGGAAAATGGCCGAGTCGCGGGCGTTATAACGGGGTGCGGGGTCGTATTGCTTGTACGATGGGTCATGCTCTTCGTCCACAATTACCAGGCCCAGGTTACTGTACGGCAAAAACAAGGCCGATCGCGCACCGAGAATCACATCAAACTTCACAACCTGTTTATCATGTTCAATGAATAATTCGGTGCCGATTGCCTGATGCTGCGCAACATTTTTCCAGATTTCAACCCGTTCGTTTTCGTCGTAACGCGAATGATAGACGCCAACCCTTGGCCCGAAATATTTGCGTAAGCGGTTAATAATCTGTGCTGTGAGAGCGATTTCAGGAAGCAGGTAAAGCACCTGTTTGCCCTGTTCGATCGTCTCACGGATCAGATTAATGTACAATTCGGTTTTACCGCTCGATGTTACACCGTGGAGCAGAACAACATTTTTATCGTTAAACTCTTTCCGGATTTGCGAAAGTGCATCAGTCTGCTGGTTGTTCAGGGTAATGGTTTCATTTCCGGCTCTCACCTGCGGGTCCCAGAGCCGGCTTACCTGCTTTTCTTCAACCTTCAGAATGCCTTTTTTCTCAAGTGCTTTAAGTTGAGCGGCTCCCTGGGGGAATCTTTTCAGAAGTTCCGTTTTTGTAACGGGGCGTTTTTCGGCGGTAAGACACTGCGAAAGGTGAATGTATTCGATAAGTACTTGCAGTTGTTTTTCAGCCCGTTTCTGCAGATCCTCGTAAACTTTCTTTAGCTGCTCTTCCGCGGTAAAATCCTCACCCAGGCTTACATAACACTCGGTTTTTGGTTTATAGCGCTCCTGTAGTTGTTCCTCGGTTACAATCAGCCCTTTTTCAATCATGGTATTGATAACCGGGATGATGCGTGCCTGTTCGATGGTGCGGGAGGCTTCGCTCAGCGTCATGGAGCCGCATTCCTGCAGGGCGGTGATGAGCATGTACTCTTTTTCACGAAGGGTGTCAGGGTCAATCACAGCATCGCGGTTGAGCATAATCTTCGACTCGCTGGCAAGTTTGAGTGCCGATGGCAGCGCCGCATTCATCACTTCGCCGGGAGTGCAGCAGTAATAAGCGGCCATCCATTCCCAAAATCGGAATTGTGTTTCGTTCACCAACGGCTGCACATCCAGCACCGAGAGTACATACTTAGGCTGTACCGGTGGAGGCGTTTCAGTTATTTCGCGGATAAGCGCTGTGTATATCCTTTTCTGCCCGAACTGTACCACCACTCTTTTGCCCACGGCTACCGATTCGTTCAGCTCATAGGGCACGCGGTAGGTAAAGTACCCGGCCACAGGCAATGGCAGCAAAACATTAACAAACAGGGTGGTACGCATGAAAAGTGGGTTTTAGCAGCGCACGACGAAGGTAAGGATTTTGAGCATTTTCATGATGGAATAAGGTTAAAAGGGAAATAGTTAATGGCCAGAAGAGTTGATGTAGTTGTAAGTAATCCTCAAAAACTGGAAAATGGCTTTACAATCGAAAATGATATGAAAATATGATGAAATCAAAAACCCTGTCAGGGTTTCAAACCCTGACAGGGTTGGGTATTCCAAAAACTAATAAGCACAAGGTTTTGAGCAACAGATGCTGTATTGCTAGTATCACAATATCAGGATTTTCTTCTGTAAAAACCCTGTCAGGATTAAACTTTGGTCACAGTTGGGTCAAATTCACTTTATTTCAACCGCTGAAAGCCTAAAACAAAATTTAATCTCCCATCTCCTCCCACTTGTCGGCTGCACCTTTGTCCTTGGTATCGGGTTTTTCCTGAGGTTTGGGCGGTTTTACCAGTCTTGTTGAACGCGGCCGTTTCTGCTTTTGCGATGGTTCGAATTTCTCTTCTTTCTTTGGCCGGTCGCTTCTTTCAACCCTTTTCTTCGGTTCAGGCCTTTCGCGCGGTGTCCATTGCTCTATCTCGCGATGCTCTTTGGTTTCATAATGTCGGCGCGGACGGTCGTCATTATCTTTGAAACGGGGTTTTCCTGTCCGTTCCGGTTGGTCGGCAGGGCGATCTGTCGATCGGTCGGAATAGAGCTTTTTCCGTTCGTCCTTTTTATTGGTATAAATCCTGCGTCCGGTTTCATCGGTTTGGTAAGGGAGTTTGTCCGACGATCGCGTGTCGCGCGATTTTTCATCATCGGTACGATTGTCGCGCCTGGGCTTGTCAAAACGTGGCTTTCCCGGCTTTTCCCGGTCGTTCCATGAACGTTTATTATCATTTGGCCGTTCGTCATCGCGGCTTCTGTGAGCAGGCTTCCCGTCGCGTTTTTCTTCGCGCTTCCAGGGTTTGTCCTCGCGGTTTCGGTCACCATAAGGTTTTCGTTCCGAAGCTTTTTCTTCGCGCTTCCAGGGTTTATCCTCGCGGTTTCGGTCACCATAAGGTTTTCGTTCCGAAGGTTTTTCATCACGTTTCCAGGGTTTATCGTCCTGGTTTCTGTCGGTATATCGCCTTCTTTCATATGGTTTGCCAGTTTCAGGACGGTCGTTGCCATAACCCGGCTTTGGCTTACGATCTTCGCGTCGGCCAGGTCTCTTATCAAAACTTTCCCGCTCTTTTCTTTCACCAGGTTCCGAATCATATGTGAAATCTTTCCGGCGTGGAGGCCTTGAGACATGATCCTCACCTGCTTCGTTGGCAAATTTTTTCGAGCCCCGATACAATTCAAACTTCTCGAACTTGCATTCCAGCGGGCCATTCCAAACTTCAAATTTGTTTGTTGGTTTGAGCCCGATAAATTTAATGGCCGTCTGGTCGGAACTTATGATCCAGGCGGTATAGCCGGTAAACGACTGTTTCAGGGCATCACCGATACTCCTGTAAAGGCCGATGATGTCGTTGGTACGGATTCGCTCTCCGTAAGGCGGGTTCATCACAATGATGCCCGGCTCATTTTCAGGCGGTTGTACATCGGCAAACGCTGACACGCTGAGTTGAATGTCCTTATGAAGCCGTGCCGATTTCACGTTGGCATGCGCTGCTGACAGGTTTTTCGACGATATATCGCTCCCGATGATCTTAAACTCGAATTCTGTTTGTTCATCAAGGGCTTCTTCTTTCACGGTTTCCCATAGTTCCGCATCAAAGTCGTTCCATCGTTCAAATCCGAATTCCTTGCGGTACATCCCCGGCGGGAAATTGTTGGCAATAAGTGCTGCTTCGATGAGCAAAGTTCCTGAACCGCACATGGGATCGATAAAGTTAGATTTTTTGTCCCAGCCTGTCAGTAAAACCAGTCCGGCTGCCAGCACTTCACTCATTGGGGCTTCGGCATTCGAAACTCGGTACCCGCGTTTATGCAGCGATGCGCCGGAACTGTCGGCAAGCACATCACACTGGTTACCGTTGATATGGATACTGATGCGGAAATCAGGATTATCAGTATCAACCGAAGGCCGGCGGCCGTTGTTCTGCGCACGGAAACGATCACAAACAGCATCCTTTGTTCTTAATGCAACAAAATGAGAATGTGTGAGTTCCGAATCAGTAACAACTGCGTCAACTGCTAAGGTGCTTGTTACCTTCAGATGGTTTTCCCAGACGAAATCGTAAATATTGCGGTAAAGATCGTCCTCATCGGTAAGCTGGAAAGAGTACAGCGGAACGAGGATGCGCAAGGCGGTACGCAGGCTGTAATTGGCACGGTACAACAGTTTTTTGTCGCCTTCAAAGCTTACTGCCCTGTGGAGTTTCTGAACATTTTGAGCCCCAAGGGCAATGAGTTCGCCGGCAAGCACATATTCGAGGCCGGCAATGGTTTTCGCAACAAAGGTTTGTGGCGAAGGATTTTCGTTTTCGCTGAAATTATTCAAAGGACGAGGATTTGTAGTCGTTATTTATTTGGCAAAGCCTATATTTTCGCCAGGAATCGTTCAATGTCAACAATAAACCTGGTGTGAGTGCCTGAACCGATAAGAGTGTCATTTTCATATGCTTCCACGCTAAAAAGCAGTTGCCTGCCTTCAATATGGGTTAGAACAGACTTAAAACTGACCGGTTTTCCGGGTTTTGTTGCTTTTATGTGACTCACATGAACTTCAGTGCCAACGGTGGTATGGCCATCAGGCAGAAAAGATGCCACACTATCCATTGCGGTTTTCTCCATCAAAGCAATCATCGCCGGTGTAGCGAATACACCTATTGCACCTGATCCATAAGCAGTTGCAAGCATCGCTTCAGTAACCGTAATCTTATGGAAGCCTTCAATGCCGGGAACAAAATCATTCATGGGAACCCGGAAAATTGAGAATGAGCGTTTGTTTCAGGTCAGGGTGGAGGCTCAGCCTTACGGGACAGGTGTCGGCCGTGCGGCGAATTATTTGTTTCTGTTTTTCGGTATATTCAATCGGAGGGAAATTCATTTCAATGATCACTTCAGCAACACGACGAGGGTTTTCGGCCATTATTTTTGTTACCGAGATTTCGGTGCCGTCAACATTAAAACCGTGTGTTTTTGCTGAAATACCAATCACGGTCATTGCACAGGCTCCAAGCGATGTTGCAAGCAAATCGGTAGGTGAAAACGCTTCGCCCTTTCCCTGGTTATCAACAGGCGCATCGGTAATGATCTCCGAACCGGAACGTACATGTTTGGCGCGGGTTCGCAAGTCGCCGGTGTAAAGGATGGTCGATGTAGGCATAACAATGAATTTCAGCCTGCAAAGGTACTGAATTATGAAGTCCGGAACGCGCATTCAGACTGAAAGGCATTGATGGATTATTAATTCTGAGTTCTAACCTCACTTTATCATTTGTTTATAGAAATTTAATATTTGTCATTTCCCGGCGTTTGTTAACAACTTGTTAATCAAGCTGTCGAATTCTCACGAAGTGACTATCTTTGAAGCATGAAACGCAACACTTTCCTGATCATCGTTATATTATCGGCCATTGCGCTTGCCGGGGTGGTTTTTATCCAGTTTTTCTGGATCAGGAATGCATTGCAATTACAGGAAGATCAGTTCGACAACAAAGTAAAACTGGCACTCAAAGGGGTGGTTAACGATTTGTACGAATGCAAAAACGACACCTGCACTTTCAGGCGCTTGTGCATGGGCGAGTGCGCCAATATCCATGGTTTTGAACCTGAAAATATAAGCCGTAGGTTACTCGACTCGCTTGTAACGACCGAATTCAGCAGCATGAATCTCGCCCAGCCCTATATTTATGGAATCTTTCACCATAAAAGCCGTGAGGTTATTATCATCAGCGATACATTATACTCCCGGCAACTGGTTGATAGCCAGCACCGTTCATCACTTTCGTGCATATACAGCTGTAACGATTATTTCCTGGGAGCCATATTTCCGATGGAGCATACCATCGCACTGCGAAATATACTTTGGTGGCTTATCCTGTGTTTTCTCCTTATCGGGATGCTTGTTTTCGGTTTCAGCTTTACTATTCATTCGTTCCTGAAACAGAAACGCCTTTCAGAAATGAAAAGCGACTTTGTGAACAACATGACCCACGAATTTAAAACTCCGATCGCTACCATCTCATTAGCCAGCGAGATGTTAAAGAAACCTGCCGTTTTGGCTTCACAACCAAAGGCAACTAAGTATGCTTCAATTATTTACGATGAGAACCAGCGGCTTAAAAACCAGGTGGATCATGTGTTGCAAATAGCAGTTCTCGACAAGCAGGAATATAGTCTTAAAAAAGAAGACTTTGATCTGCACGAGATGATACACCAGGTAGCCGATAATTTTACCATTATCATCAAAGACCGTAAAGGCAAACTTGATATTTTGACTGATGCCATTAATCCGGTAATCACGGCTGATAAGATGCACATCAGGAATATTCTGCTCAACCTGCTCGACAATGCTAACAAATACTCACCACAGTCTCCGCTCATTACGGTTGTAACCAGGAATGTAACGGGCGGTATTATGCTATCAGTCGAAGATCAGGGAATTGGTATAAGTCACGAAAACCAGAAACACATCTTCAGGAAATTATACCGCATACACACCGGCGATGTTCACGATGTGAAGGGATTTGGCCTTGGTCTTTATTACGTGAAAATCATGGCTGAAGCCCATGGCGGACATGTAAAAGTAAAGAGTGAACCAGGCAAAGGCAGCCGTTTTGATGTATTCCTGCCCATTGAAGCCCCAATCAAAAATCATTGAAAGTATGCAGCAAAAAGCTAATATTCTGCTGGTTGAGGATGACCCGAACCTGAGTGACGTACTAACCGATTTTCTCGAAATGCTGGGTTACTCGGTTGTACTGGCTCCCGATGGGAACAAGGGACTTGAAGCATTTGGTAAATCAAATTTCGACTTGCTTATACTCGATGTTATGCTCCCTGTGATGGATGGTTTTTCGCTTGCCAGCGAAATAAGGAAGAGCAATGTGGCGGTTCCTATCATTTTCCTCACGGCACGAGGCCAGATGGAAGACCGTATTACTGGTTTTAAAGCCGGATGCGACGACTACATCGCCAAACCCTTCAGCAGCGAAGAACTCAGTCTGCGAATCGAAGCGATCCTGCGGCGCTGCCGCCTTAAGAACCAAACTGCTCTTGAAGTGTATAAACTTGGTTCACTTACATTTGATCCGGCAAACTTTGAACTACGAAAAGGTAGCGAACGCATTAATCTTACCCCAAAAGAAGCTGCGCTGCTGCTGGTTCTGTGTGAGAATAAAAACAGCCTGCTCACCCGCGAAAAAGCCTTGAAAGAAGTTTGGGGCGATGACGATTATTTTATCGGCCGCAGCATGGATGTTTTTATTACCAAATTGCGCAAATACCTCAAAAACGAACCTGAGGTCGCTATTGTAAATGTTCACGGTACAGGATTCAGGCTCGAAGTGAAAGAATAACTGCGCGGTGCTATCTTTCAGGAAACTGTCAGTTATAGATGGTCAGCAGTTTTAGCACAAATCTATAGTTGTTGCTTCTTTCCTTTATTTTATAAATGAAAACCACCAGGAAATATAGTAAACCATGACCATACAGCAAGCGCAGGAAACAGTAGATCAATGGATTAAGACAACAGGCGTAAGGTATTTCAACGAGTTGACCAATACCGCCATCTTAATGGAAGAGGTCGGGGAAGTTGCACGAATCATGGCAAGGCGCTATGGTGAACAATCGGAAAAGGAATCGGATAAGTCAGCCAACCTTGCCGACGAAATGGCCGATGTGCTCTTTGTACTCATCTGCCTGGCCAACCAAACTGGTGTTGACCTCACCGAAGCCTTGATTAAGAATCTGGAAAAGAAAACGTTGCGCGATTCAGCGCGGCATCTTAATAACTCCAAACTCAGGTAGCCTGTGCAGCGTTAAACTGCCTGAACAATTCCAGTATCTGTCTTCTGAACATCTCAATATCAATGGTTACAGCGCCATTGAGCGTAAGTATGTCACTAACCGCAGAATTGCTCTTTTTCTGCTTCCGGCCAATATACCTGCCAATGGTTTCCCTGAAAACCGTTAAGTCATGCCACCGCCCAAGCTGGATTTCGGTTAACCGGAGTTCAGCAATAGCTAAACTAAATGGTTCGAAACAGACATCGTTTTCACTCAATGCCGAAACCATATACCGGAGTTGCTTCAATTGTATCCTGATCTTGTGCATATCGCTGTCGCTGTCAACCGTTTGGATAATCTTTTTTAATTTCATCAGCCTTTTTTCGAGCAGTTTTGTTGCCTGGAGGCGAAAGGCTTCATCAGGCGATTGTTTCAGCAGGTTGTGATTCAGTTTTTTGAAAGGTTTTTCAGCTATATAACGGCCATACGAAGCAAATCCTGAATGAAACTTCTTAAAAGCTGACTGCTCGGCTTTTCGCAAAAAGTACTGAAAATCAGTTGCTTCAAAATTAAGTTCCGACTGGTAATAATTAAAAAGGATTACCTGTACTTGTGCATCACGAAGCTGACCGGCAAGTTTAAAAAGGGCCCGCAGTTTTGCTAATTGTTCCCGGTTTTCGTAGCTGCCTTCGGGTAAAAAGTACTCGAGAAGTTTACTTATAGCCCTGAATTTCTTAATGCTTACCCGCAATTGATGCACCGATTCGGCCTCGGCACGTTCAACGCAGAGGCTAAGGTAATGCCCGATATTCCTGTGTTGCAGAAGGCAGTAATCGAGGAGCAGTTTTTCCATTACGATTAAGAGTCGTGTTCAGATTTTATTCAGATTCATCAACTTTTACCGCTGTAATTCTGCAAAGCTATTATAGAATCCTATTGTTTAACTTAGCCGTTTAAAATCAGGATGATTTTTATACTTATGCGATTTCGTTTTTCATCATCTGCCGGTTCTGTTCTCTTATTCAGTTGTGTACTCTTTGTGTCGCAAAGCTCATTGGCACAAGTGTTTACGATTAAAGGAAAAGTTCTCGACTCCGAAACTACTGCTCCTCTGGCTTTTGTAAATATTATTGCCAACGATGGTCCGAATGGCGCCTGCACTGATATTGACGGCAAGTTCGTATTGCATTCCACACAACCGGTAAGGGTACTGAAACTTACCTACGTTGGTTATCAATCAAAACAAGTGCAGTTGGATTCATTGACATCTGACAAACTCATCAGGCTTAAGAAAACCGAAGTCGAACTGCAGGAAGTTGTTATCAGGCCGGGCATCAACCCGGCACACCGCATCATCAGGCAGGTGCTCGAAAACAGGAATATCAACGACCACGAGAAGATGGAGTCGTTTTCATACACTTCCTATGAAAAAACCACTTTCGGCCCCGAAAACGACAGCCTGCCCTTGATTGACAGCCTTGCTGCCGACACGACTTATGCAAAAATGAGGGCATTTTTCGAAAGGCAGCATTTGTTTATGATGGAAAGCGTTGTGGAGCGCAGGTTTATGTACCCTGATAAAAATTATAACAATGTGATTGCTTCGCGTGTATCGGGCATGGGCGACCCGCTTTTCGTGTTCCTGATGTCGCAGCTGCAGTCAACCTCGTTCTATAAGGAAATCATCAAAATCGCTGATAAAGAATATATTAACCCGATCAGTAACGGTACTTTCTCAAAATATTATTTCGAAATCCAGGATACGCTCATTGAACCGCACCCTTACGATTCAACATTCATTATTTCGTTCAGGCCGCTGCTGAATACGAATTTCGATGGGCTGAAAGGTGTAGTTTCCATCTCTACCAACAATTATGCAATCCGCAATATTATTGCCGAACCCGCACGAAACCAGACCACTTTTACAATCAAAATTCAGCAACTCTATGATTACGTGCAGGATGAACACTGGTTTCCTCTGCAGCTAAACACTGATCTCATCTTTAAAGCGGCTATTGGACCAAGAAGTATTGAATTTGGTGTTGGTCAGGGCAATCCCGATTCAACCCGCACCGATCTTGTGGGCAGGGGTAAAAGTTACATCTCGAATATCGTGCTGAACCCGCAGCTTAAACCAAACCGTTTCGGCTTTATTGAAGTGGATGTGCAACCCGATGCTTACCGCCAGAAAGATGAAACCTGGAACAGGTACCGCATTGATCCGCTCACTCCCCGCGATACCATGACGTATCATGTTATTGACAGCCTTGGGCGAAAAGAGGGTTTTGATGATATCGGAAAAAAGTTTGATGCGCTGGCAAAAGGTGTGTTGTCAGCCGGCCCGCTTGATTTTGAGCTCAACCGATTTCTTAAAGGCAACAGCCACGAAGGGATCAGAATTGGAACCGGCTTGCATACCAACGACCTGTTCTCAAAATTTGTAAGTATCGGCGGATATGGTGCTTATGGATTCAATGACCGCAAGTTTAAATATGGAGGTAATATTTCGTTCAATATCAACAGGTTTCGCGAAATGTCACTTAAGTTTTCGCTAAAAGATGATGTTGCCGAGCCCGGCATTCAGAACATTTTCGCCTTGGAGCAGGGTGTGCTAAAGCCTGAAACTTACCGGGCTATATATGTAATAAATATGGACCACCTGATTGAACAAGAGGCTGCTTTTACCGGACGCTTATTCAATTACCTGAAATATACCGCCGCGTTTTCGCGCTCATTCCGTAAACCTCTATATGATTATGGTTATCAGGTGGCATCGGGCGAAAATATTGCCGTTTACCGCGATGAGTTCACTTTTGCCGAAGCCTCGCTTACTCTCCGTTATGCTTACGGCGAGAAGTTTATAAAAAATGCAAGATCACTCATCTCGTTAGGAACTTCCTATCCCGAAATCTGGTTCAATTACAGCCGCGGCCTTACCATTGCGGGTGGAGAATATGCCTATAACCGATTTGATGCTAAAATATCTAAGACATTTACAATCAAATATATAGGAAAAGCATCTGTTGCACTTGCCGGTGGATTGCTCGACCGCTCTCAACCCTATGTTAACCTTTACAATTCGCTGGGTAGCTACCGGCCCTTCGGTTTATGGTCGCCTAACAGTTTCGCCACCATGCGTATAAATGAATTCTCAGCCGACAGGTTTACCGCCGTTTTTCTTACACATGATTTCGGTAAGCTACTGTTCAGATCGAAGCATTTTAATCCGGTTCCAATTCTTGTCACAAACATCGGATTTGGAAGCCTGGGAAATTCATCAGAACATAATAAAATGAATGTCAGCGACTTCCGAAGAGGGTATTTCGAGTCAGGACTTGTTATCGACAAACTTATAAACCTTGGAGTAACAGGCCTCGGTATTGGCGCATTTTATCGCTACGGGCCCTATTCCTTTAACTCGTTCAGGGAAAACCTGGCCCTGAAAATCGCTATTTCGTTCGTATTTTAGCCGCAACAGAAAGAAATTCCTTCCAATCCGACTGTTATCGACCCGTAAGGATTCCTTAGCTTTGTGAACAGAATTGAAGATTAATAATGATTCATAAATAGTTGATTATGAATACAAATGAATTTCAGAAAGCCATACTTCAGGGAATTCCCGACCAGCTTCCCGAAGTGCAGCCTTACGAACCTGACGTGAACCACGCTCCGGTGCGTAAAGATATACTTACAACTGCCGAGAAAAAGCTGGCAATAAGGAATGCGCTGAGATATTTCAATAAAAAGCACCACCCAATTCTGGCAGCTGAATTTGCTGAAGAATTGAAAAAATACGGCCGCATATACATGTATCGTTTCCGGCCGCAATATCCAATGTTTGCAAGGCCCGTGGATCAATACCCTGCTAAATGCAGGCAGGCTGCTGCTATCATGCTTATGATCCAGAATAACCTTGATCCTGCCGTGGCCCAGCATCCGCACGAGCTTATTACATACGGTGGCAACGGTGCTGTTTTTCAAAACTGGGCACAATACCTGCTTACCATGCAGTACCTGGCCGAAATGACGGATGAACAAACACTTGTGATGTATTCCGGCCATCCCCTGGGACTGTTTCCCTCGCACAAAGAAGCTCCACGCGTTGTGGTTACTAATGGAATGGTCATCCCCAATTATTCAAAACCTGACGACTGGGAGCGTTTCAATGCCCTCGGAGTTTCGCAGTACGGGCAAATGACGGCCGGTTCTTACATGTACATCGGTCCGCAGGGAATAGTACATGGCACAACCATTACGGTGATGAATGCCGGGCGCAAGATTCTGAAAAAGGGCGATTCGCTTGCCGGTAAGTTGTTTGTTTCATCGGGACTTGGCGGTATGTCGGGTGCCCAGCCCAAAGCAGCGGTTATTGCCGGCGCAGTAGGAGTAATAGCCGAAATTAATCCAAAAGCTGTGCAGACACGTCATTCGCAAGGCTGGGTTGATGAAGTGTATGATAATCTTGATCAATTGATTGCAAGGATTCGGGGTGCCAAAGCCGGCAAAGAAATTGTATCATTAGCCTACCAGGGCAATATTGTGGATTTGTGGGAACGGCTGGCCATCGAGGATATCAGCGTTGAATTGGGCTCCGATCAAACATCGCTGCACAATCCCTGGGCAGGCGGGTATTATCCTGCCGGGATGAACCTTGAAAAATCACAGGAATTGATGGCCAAAGATCCTGACAAGTTTAGGGAAAAAGTGCAGGAATCACTCAGGAGGCAGGTTGCAGCCATCAATAAACTCACTGTGCGCGGCATGTATTTTTTTGATTACGGAAATGCATTTTTACTCGAATCGTCGCGCGCTGGTGCCGATATTTTGAATCACGACGGAACTTTCCGATATCCATCGTACGTTCAGGACATCATGGGACCCATGTGTTTCGATTACGGATTTGGCCCATTCCGCTGGGTATGTGCTTCGGGCAATCCTGCTGACCTCGATCTTACTGACAGCCTAGCAATGAACGTACTTGAAAAACTGGCTGCCGAATCACCGGTTGAAATTATGCAGCAAATGCACGATAACATCCGCTGGATAAGCGAAGCGAAACAAAACAAGCTGGTTGTCGGATCGCAGGCACGCATTCTCTATGCTGATGCAACAGGGCGTATCAGGATAGCCTCTGCTTTCAACGAGGCTATCCGAAATGGTCAGTTAAAAGGTCCTGTTGTGTTGGGGCGCGACCATCACGACGTTTCTGGAACCGATTCGCCATACCGCGAAACTTCGAACATCTACGACGGTTCATCTTTTACCGCTGATATGGCCATTCAGAATGTGATAGGCGATAGTTTCAGGGGAGCTACCTGGGTTTCAATTCACAATGGCGGTGGTGTCGGCTGGGGTGAAGTTATCAACGGCGGTTTCGGTATGCTGCTCGATGGCAGCGCCGATGCTGACAGACGGCTGAAATCAATGTTGTTCTGGGATGTTAACAACGGCATTTCGCGCAGGAGCTGGGCCAGGAATTCCGGCGCCAGGTTTGCCATTGAACGTGCCATGCAACATGAACCCGGATTAAAGGTCACACTCCCCAACCTTGCTGACGACAGCCTGTTGGAAAATCTGTTCTGAGATCTGATTCAGCTTATAAAGTTTCCGCAATAACCCGAAATAAATTAACGGGCCACGGTGACTTTCAGATTTTGGCTCTTTTCACCGTTCAGAATCCTGACATTATATAGCCCCGAAGGCAACTTGCTGAAATCGAGTGCGATATCGTGTTGTCCGGAGCCGTATTGTTTCAGAGGCAGGTTGATTACCTTGTTCCCCAGTAGGTCAAATACCTCAATGCTGATAATTTCGGGTTTATCACAAGTATATGACAGTGTGGTGATACCGCTCACCGGATTAGGATAAATGCTTGCCTTGCCTATGCTTTTCAAAGCTGGAACTCCTACTCCCGATTGAGAATAAAACTGTGTGCTTTCTGATGCTCCAAACTGGTTGTTAAATTCAATGAGTGTGGTTCCGCTGCTTATACGATAATAACCGGCTCCATTTGAACAGCAAAGTCCGTTGCCGCCTGCATCATAGATAGTAAACACATAGCAGGTGCCAAAATCAAGAGGAACTTCTTGGGTGTAAATAGTGGCCGAACCGGAATACGGGCCGCCCGATGCAATAACATTACCGTCAGCTTCGGCAATTGACCAGGTTGTTTCTTCAGGGTTGTTGTCGGTTTTAATTTTTACCGTAGCAGTAGTACCGGCTTGAATTGCAGATGTAAATGTGTAGTGGAGGGTATCGTTTTTCGGATATTCATCGTTTACAGCGTTGGTGCTGCTGGCATAAAGCACAAAGTCGTTGTTGTTTTTAAGTGTGAACGCGGCAGGCGGCAATTGAAAGGTGGTTTTGCCGAGAAAGCCGAGATTACCGTTCCAAACGTAGTCCACAAGAGTACCGTTAGCGCCGTATTGCAGCACCAGGCTGGTGAGCGGTGATGAACCATTGTTGCGGATTGTCACAACCGGCGAAATGCTGTTATTACAGTATGTTGGCGTCACATTTGTCAGCTTCATCAGCTCAACATCGTTGGCATAAATACCCTGAATAGGAGTGGCCGATGTATTGGCTGACTGCAGGATAGCCGCATTCTGGTTATTCTGGATAAAGCCTACAACGCTAAGTTCATCGTTGTTATAAACATTGGCAAGTTTCCAGCTTTGTTCAATAATGAAGTAATCCCCGTTGGTGAAATTTGAAGCAAGTGTCGTTCCATCTTCATCGGGCAGCATTTTTTTCATCACGTTGTAAAAATCTTTCTCCCCGTTGGTGCCGGGTGCAGTATTAAAGTGAATGTGCTTTTCAATCACAACACAATGCGCAGCCAATGAGCCAGAAGCGTCGCCGGTAGCTTTGCCAAGCATGGTTACATAAATCGAATCATTGCCCGGCGACAACTGCTGGTTGATTTTCAGTTCAAAAGGCGAAGTAACCGCATACCGGTTGTTGATCATGGTTTGAGTGACGCTGGCCGGTGATCCGTGAAATGCATTTCCGTCCATCACACAATCGGGATAACCGGGTACATCATAGTATGAACCCCTTGCGCTTGACTCGGAAGGGTTGTGCAGGTACATTGGGTCGTACCCGTAACTACTCTGGTATTTAATGGATGTACACTTACTGGTATTGGCATTTAACAGCGCCTGAAAAGCAGGGTTGTAAACACCGCACCAATAACACGAGGCGCTTGTAAATTCCTCAAAAAGGACAAGGCGCTGCGATTGGCCAAACATATATGCACAACTTAAAACCATTAAGGCTGAGAGGGTAAGCTTCTTTATCATATTGATTGTCATTTATTTACATTTCTATTACGCTACAAAGGTCGGAAATATTATTATTCAGCCTTACGAATGGTATTAAAGCCGGCCAACTTTTTAAAATATTTACAGAAGCAACCGGGCCGCAATTTAAAAATGCTTACTTTTGATGTCGTAAGTGAGGATTTTTGAAGTTGTCTTTAAAACTAAAGCACTGTAATACAATAACTTTCACTAAACATAGCCCTATGAAGAAACTCTTACTCTCATTTGCCTTTATTGTCGGGTACATGCTTGTATCAGGTCAAAATGAACTGGATATATTTTACCAGGGTAGGGTTGTAAACAACTCCACCATAACTGTTTATGGAAACATATTTGATGATGTGGTTGTTTGCGCAATGGCAGTTGGTAACAACACAGCATCTACACTGAATGTTTTTGTACGAAGGGTAATTATCCGGGAAGTTCCCGGATCAAGTTGCCTGATGTGCTTTGGTGATTATTGTTATCCCCCGCAAACCGATACAACCAGGTTTCCGGCAACATTGGAAGCAGGAGCAGTCAACGAATCATTCCTGGGCGACTATTCCCCGGCAGGTACCCGCGGTGTTACCACAGTCACATATGAGTTTTTTGATGATGTTACCCTCGACCATCGCGTTGCAGCAGAAGTCACAGTGAATTATCATACCTCGGGCGATTTTTCAATCCTGATGGGTGATACCACGGTTATCAATAATTCAACATTGGTTCAGTTTACCTCCGATATACAGGTTGTTCAACTTGAGCAGCAGCTTAGGGTAGTGAACAATACTGATCAAACCGAGGAAATTTATGTGCGCCGAATCATTAATCAGGAAGTTCAGGGTTCTGAAAACCTGTTTTGCTTTGGTACAAACTGTTATCCCCCTTCGGCTGATACTTCGCTGAATAGCTTTGAAATTTACCCGGGTACTATCGATAGTTCCTTCAAGGCCGATTATTCACCCAATGGCAACGCCGGCAAAACCTCCATCACATATGAATTTTTTAATATGGCCGACGGCCGTGCCGAAATTCGCGAATCGGTTACTGTAATTTTTAATCTGAGTGGCGTAGGTATTAACGAACCGACCGCGCTTTTAAACGCAGCATATCCAAATCCGGCTTCTTCATTTGTACTCATCGGGTTCGATAAGCAGGCAGTTAGTAACACCGCGGCTATTGTGATCAGGAATATGGCAGGCCAAACTGTGACACAGGCGTCACTGGACAGTTTTTCAGGTAAAGCAATAATTGATGTATCGGGCTTACCGAATGGAATGTATGCTTATTCGCTTATTGATTCAGGCAGGATTATTGCCACGCGTAAACTTATTGTTCAGCATTGATTTGCCGGCAAGGTTAAACCAAATAATAAAAAAGCCTTCGGTTCTCAATCCGAAGGCTTTTTTGTTACAGGTATTCAGGGTTTTATAACCCGAATTCCTTCCTGATTTTTTCAACATAATCGGTTTTTTCCCAGGCGAAAAATTCCACCTTTTTATAATAATGATCTACGCCGTCAACTTTTTCGGTGCGGGTAATACCGTTGGTGTAATACACTTCCACTTCCTTTTCAAAATGATCGCGGCCAAAATGCCCGTACGATGCAGTTGCTTCAAAAACAGGGTTCTTGAGCCCAAATCGTTTCACGATGGCATAAGGACGAAGGTCGAATAAACTCTTCACTTTTTCGGCAATTTCACCGTCAGTAAGTTTACGCCCTGCAGCATCTTTTACCTTGGCGGTGTTATACGTGTTTACATAGAAGCCTACCGGCTGTGCAACACCAATGGCATATGCAACCTGAACAAGCACTTCGTCGGCAACGCCTGCTGCAACAAGGTTTTTAGCGATATGTCGGGCTGCATAAGCCGCCGAACGGTCAACTTTTGAAGAATCTTTTCCTGAAAAAGCACCACCGCCATGAGCACCCTTGCCTCCGTATGTGTCGACAATAATTTTGCGACCGGTGAGCCCGGTGTCACCATGAGGCCCGCCTATCACGAATTTTCCTGTCGGATTTACATGAAGTGTTGTATTTCCGGTGAAAAGCTTACGTACATGCGCCGGCAGCAGGCGTTTAACACGTGGTATGAGTATTTTCTCGACATCAGCTTTTATTGCTTCCTGCATGGCTTTTTCAGCTTTTTCATGTGCTTTCCTGGTGTCATCTTCCGGAAGCACAAATTCATCATGCTGGGTCGAAATCACAAGTGTATCAATGCGAACAGGTTTATTTCGGTCGTTATATTCAACGGTTACCTGGCTTTTGGCGTCCGGGCGAAGGTATTTCATCTTTTTACCTTCACGACGAATGGCAGCAAGCTCCTGCAGCAGTATGTGAGCCAGTTCCACGGGTAGTGGCATCAGGCTGTCAGTTTCACGGTTGGCATAGCCAAACATCATTCCCTGGTCGCCGGCACCCTGTTCTTCGGGTTTACCTTGTTCAACGCCCTGAAAAATATCATCACTTTGTTCATGTATGGTGGAGATCACACCGCATGAGTTGTTGTCGAAACGATATTCAGCCTTGGTGTAGCCGATTTTTTCGATGGTACGGCGAACCACTTTCTGAATATCAACATAGCCTTTGGTGCGTACTTCGCCGCTACACATGGTAAGGCCTGTGGTTACGAGTGTTTCGCATGCCACTTTTGAATCGGGGTCAAAACGCAGGAATTCGTCCAGCAATGCGTCCGAAATCTGGTCGGCTACTTTATCGGGATGACCTTCCGATACACTTTCTGATGTAAATAAATATCCCATCTCTGGTTGTTTAGAGGTTAAAACTAAAATACGTGAGTGGCTGATTGATCAGGAAAATATTGCTTTAGCATTTTTTCGTGTGGTTGCAATCAATCAAATCTTTCCACGTGTTGCTGCCTGCAAAAGTAGGCAAAATTTCATTACTGATATTTCAGAAGAACCTAATTATCTTGATCGAAATTAGCGAGTCATGCTTTGGCATACATGGTTAGAATATTATCAATATGATGCTTCAGGCTATTTATCGCGGGTAAGCTGCTGAAACACATCCTCGAGCTTTTGTTCTTCGCGGTGAAGCGAGAGTAAGGTTAAATTGTGATCAACGGCAAATTTGTTGATCAGGGGCCGGATGTCATCGCCTTCATGCGAAATAATTTTCCAGGTGTTGTTGCCCGATTTTGAGGCTTTGATAACACCGGGAATGGCTTTTATTAGTTTCTCATCAATGGTTTTTTCAAATTCCACGGTGATAACATCACGGGTTTTGAGTGTCGAGAGGCTTGAAGTGCTGTCGTCGGCAACTATCCTGCCCTGGTGAATGATAATTGCCCTGTCGCAAACAGCTTCAACTTCCTGCATGATATGCGTTGAAAGCATTACCGTTTTTTCGCGCCCTATTTCTTTAACAAGATTCCTGATTTCAACAAGCTGGTTTGGGTCGAGCCCAGATGTGGGTTCGTCAAGTATCAGAACCTCAGGGTCATGCACCAGAGCCTGGGCTAAACCCACACGTTGCCTGTATCCTTTCGACAAAGTGCCGATCTTTTTGTTTTGTTCAATTCCCAAACCGGTTATGCCAATAATCTCACCAACACGCTTCCGGCTTTCGCGCCCCAGTTTATGGATACCGGCAATAAACATAAGGTATTCCTTTACATACATTTCGAGGTATAGCGGGTTATTTTCGGGCAGGTAACCAACTCTCGTTTTTACTTCGTCAGCATGAATCATAACATCGAGGCCATCAACAAACGCATGCCCCGACGTTGGTGGAATGAAACAGGTGATGATTTTCATTAGCGTTGATTTGCCGGCTCCGTTTGGGCCAAGCAGCCCCACTACTTCACCTTTCCTTATATCGAACGTAACTTTGTCGAGAACCAGTTGTGTTCCATATGTTTTAGTGATGCCATTCGCATTTATTGACATAATTATTCTGTTTTCGCAGCAAAAGTATAAAAACTCATGATGGGAATATCCGGCTGAAACAATCCGGGTTTGTTATTCTGCGCCCTGGCGGCGTGCAATAAATACAACGGCGATCATGTGCAGTATTACTCCGGGAATAAAAATTTCCCATGAGAACCTTACGGGTATGTATTTCCCGGCAAATGCAAGTATTTCGCTTTGCTTTAATGGATTCAACAACGCACCAAACGAAAAAGTGCTGGTAATAAACTGTGTGTATTCTATTGTATATGAAACAATTACTACCAACGAACCGGCAATTAGCAGCAACCATTCAACTGGTTTAATTATAAAAATATTCCATTTACCTGACTTCCTGATCAGCAGCCATGCGAGGAGAATCATCGTGAGCGAATTGATAAGCGGCGCCAGCACCGGGCCAACCCAGGTTGTGGGGATGAGAAACAGAATATCCCAGGTAAAAAGCGATTCAGGCCACTGAATGAGCCACTTGAGAAATAAATAGTAAAAAATATCCCAGATTGCGAAAGAATAAATAAACCATCCGAATTTTTCAGCGAATGTCCTGCCGGCCAATATACCTATGGCGACAAGCATTACAACTGTGGCAGCTTCGCGCATCAATTCAATACCAATCATAGCGGGTTCCATCATCTTCAAAGGGAAGCCAAACCCTTCGGGGTAGTAAATTCTCCTTAAGTAGATTACTACGATACATTCGAAAAGACCCATCGCAACAGAAAACAGGGTAATCCAGAAATACAATGCTCTCTTTTTCATACTGATAAATTGATATAAATTTACAAATCATCTGCATTGTCCGTTTTATGACTCAAACAGTTTTAAAGATACTTAAGAAGTTACTTTAAATTACAGATATTCAGTCACATAATATTTATTTCAAGTGATCTTTCAGACTAAAGAAATTATTAATTTTGCACCCTTTATTTTAATGCCAAATGAGTACTGAACCCGAAAAAACTAAATGCCTGATTATAGGATCAGGGCCTGCCGGTTACACTGCTGCCATATATGCTGCACGTGCCGATCTTAAACCGGTTATATACACCGGCCTTCAAATGGGCGGACAACTTACTACTACCACAGAAGTGGATAACTTCCCCGGTTACCCCGAAGGAACAAAAGGGCCTGATTTGATGGATGATATGCGTCGTCAGGCTGAACGTTTTGGCACCGATATCCGTTTCGGAATTATTTCGGAGGTTGATTTCAGCAGCAGGCCGTTTAAAGTAACAACCGATGATGGAAAAAAAATATTGGCCGATACAGTGATTGTTGCAACAGGAGCCACAGCCCGCTGGCTTGGCCTTGAATCGGAAACCCGTTACAATGGCCATGGCGTTTCGGCCTGTGCTACCTGTGATGGATTCTTCTACCGTGGCCTCGATATTGCCGTGGTTGGCGGTGGCGATACCGCATGCGAAGAGGCATCGTACCTGGCTAAACTCGGCCGAAAAGTGTATATGATTGTTCGCCGCGACGAACTGCGTGCTTCCAAAGCTATGCAACATCGCGTAATGACTGCTCCCAACATTGAAATCCTCTGGAATTCATCAACCAGGGAAATTTTAGGTGATGGTAAAGTTGTTACAGGTGCTCTCATCGGAAACAACAAAACTGGCGAACTTCGCCAGATTGAAATACAGGGATTTTTTGTGGCTATCGGCCATCAGCCCAATACCGAAGTTTTCAAAGGCCAGCTAGACCTTGATGAAATGGGTTATATCAGAACTGTTCCCGGAACTACCCGCACCAGTGTCGAAGGCGTTTTTGCTGCCGGCGATGTGCAGGATCATGTTTACAGGCAGGCAATTACTGCTGCCGGAACCGGTTGTATGGCAGCTATTGAAGCCGAAAGGTGGCTTGCTGTGCAGGAATAGTAACAATACAAACAATATTGATGAAAAGGTTGCAGAAATCGCAGCCTTTTTTTACGCTTTTTTGTACGGTATTTCAAACCAGAATGTGGAGCCTTTGCCGGGTTCACTCTCAGCCCACATGCGTCCGCCCATCAATTCAACAAATTTCTGGGCAACAGTAAGTCCTAATCCTAACCCGCCGTATTGCCTGGTTTGAGTTTCGTCAACCTGCCTGAACTGCTGAAACATGATGTCGAGCTTATCTTTTGTAAAACCTATGCCTTCATCCTTCACAAAGAACTCAATCTTCGAATCTTTGCCAAAGCGATAACCGGTATCAATATATCCTTCGTCAGAGTATTTCAAGGCATTCTCAATCAGGTTGTTGAGTGTACGTTTCAGCATATACTCATCCGTCCTTATTGCAAAATCGTTATCCTTATTGCCTTTTTGTATCCTGAACTGAATTATTTCCTTGCCAAGATTCGATTTTTCGAGGTTAAACCAGGACTGCAGCGCTCCAAGCAATTCGTTAACCTTTACCGGACTTTCCTGCGTTTGCGTAATTTGTGATTCAACCTGTGCAATATCAAAAATGTCGTTGATCAGTTCGAGCAACGAATCAACATTACGGTTGATGATAGAAGCGTATTTGACTTTATCGGTATCAGGCAGTGTATTGTTGGCAATTAAACCACAAAATCCCATAATGGCATTGAGGGGGGTCCTGATTTCGTGCGACATGTTGCAGAGGAATGCCGATTTGAGCCTGTCAGATTCACCTGCCTGCTGGCGAACTATATGAATTTCTTCCTTCATTCGCTCAATTTCATCAATCAGGGCTTCATTTTCCTTTGCAAGTGACCTTAATTTCGATTGTTGCTTTAAGTAGGCATATATCAATCCTGCCACAAGCAATAACATTGCGGCAAGTAACAGTATGAGCAACAACAGCCAACCGTTTACTGGTGTAACAGCACCTGTTTGGGCGATGATATTAATGAACAGCAAGCACATTGCGTGTGAATAACATTTGACCGATCAGTATGGTTATTGGCAACATGTATCTTTTAACCGGAAGCAAACCTACATAAATTTTGAGTTCACTATTCATTTGGCTTTCGGTTATGAATGAGCAAATGTCAGTATGCTGTTAGCAACGGATATTAGGGTTTAATCCGGTGAACGCCAACCGCATATTGTGAGAGGATTATCTCTTTAAGCTTAGGGTAATCGCCGGGGTTTTCAACAAAATCGATATCATTGGTATCAACAATAACGATTCGCATCTCCTGCTGCTGCCTGATGTATTCAAGGTATCCTTCCTGTATTTTTTGAAGGTATTCGTCAGCTATTTTTTGTTCATACGACCGGCCGCGTTTGCGAATATTTGCCTGCAGCCTGTCGATGGATGAATACAGGTAAACAAGTAGTTCGGGTTTTGGCAAAACGGAGTCAATAATGCCAAAAAGCTTTGAGTATAGGATGTATTCATCGTTGTTTAGAGTCTTGCGGGCAAAAATCAGCGATTTGTGAATAAAGTAGTCGGCAATGGTGAATGGGCTGAACAGATCATGGCTACCAACGCCTTTTTTTAGTTGCTGAAATCGGTCGGCCAGGAACGACAGTTCAAGCGGGAACGCATATCTTTCCTGGTCTTCATAAAATTTTGGCAGGAATGAATTATCTTCAAATTGTTCGAGTATGAGCCGTGCGCCGGTTTCAACTGAAAGCCTGGTGGCAAGCGATGTTTTTCCTGCACCAATATTCCCTTCAATGGCAATGTATTTATAATGGTACGATTCCCGCATATTACTCTGTTGTTTTTTTGTTCCCTGACAGATAGAGCGAAATCTCTGCGGCACTTTTCCAAAGAGTGATTGTAGAATTGTCAGGAACACTGATCAGTAATTCAGAGGTGCTTTTTTTTAGTGAGGGATGTATGAATTCAGGGGCAATCTCAGCAAGTGGCACCAGCACAAACTTCCTAAGGTGCAACCGGGGGTGAGGAATCTGAACCTGATGGTTATTAATAACCTGCCGCCCATAATATAGGATGTCGATGTCAATGACTCGTGGTTCGTATTGCAGGATGTTGCGTTTACGGCCCATCTGCTTTTCAATGTCGATGATAACTTTCATGAGTTGACCGGGCCGTAACGAAGTTTGCATCACAAGTACCTGGTTTAAAAAATTCGTTGACGTGCTGAAACCCCAGGGCTCAGTCTCGAATACAGATGAATGTATCGTGACGATACCGGCTTTCTCAACAAGTAGTTCGCGCGCCTGGTTCAATGCTCCGTAACGGTCGCCAATATTGCTACCAACTGACAGATAAGTAATGATCATAATAACTCCGATTCAAATTTACTGAAAGCCTACCGTATAATTTACTGATCGATGGATAGCATTATTAAATTTTATCAACAGCATTCTATATTCCGATATTTTTGATGTCCTTGACGAAAAGCTGTCAGCATTGTAACTTTGTCACTGCTTAAGCGTCTAAAAACACACAAACCCCAATAACCCCATTTATGAAACAATTTTTTAAGATGATGTTCGCATCCATGCTTGGTTTTTTCCTTGCATGTGTGCTTGTGTCTTTAATCTTCATTGGAATTGTAGCTTCGGCTCTTTCCTTCACTAAGAAACAGGAGGTAGTTGTGCCTGATAAGACGATTCTGCAACTCACCCTTGAAGAGCCGTTTCACGACCGCTCATCGGATGATCCCATGTCATACATAAATTTCAACAACCTCAGCGCCGGTAAACCAATGGGTCTTACCGAAATTCTTGAGACACTGAAGAATGCATCATCAGACGAAAAAGTGAGCGGTATGCTCCTCGATTTGAGCGAAATTCCTGTCAGCATTGCCACCATTGAAGAAATCCGTAATGCTCTGATTGATTTTAAAAAATCAGGAAAGTTCATTGTCAGCTATTCCGAGAATTATAACCAAAAAGCTTATTACCTCGCTTCCGTTGCGGATAAAATCTACCTGAATCCTGCTGGTAGTATGGAGTTTAAAGGCCTCACGGGACAGGTCATGTTTTTTAAAGGCTTACTTGAAAAACTGGATGTTGAACCGCAGGTAATCAGGCACGGTAAATTCAAAAGCGCTGTTGAGCCGTTTATCCTCGACAAAATGAGCGAACCCAGCAAGGAACAAACGCTATCGTATGTTTCAGCCATCTGGAACCATATGCTTGACCAGATTTCTAAAGCGAGAAAAATTTCAACAACCGAACTTGTAGCTATTGCCGACAATCATAGAATAGGGAAGCCTGAAGATGCTGTTGACAATAGCCTGGTTGACAAACTCATGTATAAAGACCAGCTGCTTGATGAACTTAAAAACCGCGTTGGGAGCAAGACAGTCAAGGATATGAGTATTATGAAACTTGCAAAATACCAGGATGCGCCAAAATCAGAAAAACACGAGGCCGGTAAGGACCGTATAGCGGTAATTTATGCCGAGGGCAATATTATAAGCGGCCAGGGTGACGACCAGTCCATTGGTTCTGAGCGAATTTCAAAAGCTATTCGCAAAGCCCGTACCGACGAAAAAATTAAAGCTATTGTTTTACGCGTAAATTCACCCGGCGGTAGTGCCCTGGCAAGCGATGTGATCTGGCGCGAAATGAGCCTGGCAAAGAAAGTGAAACCGGTGGTGGTTTCGATGGGCGACCTGGCAGCATCAGGTGGTTATTACATTTCATGCGCTGCCAATAAGATTTTTGCAAGCCCAAATACACTCACCGGTTCAATCGGGGTATTCGGCATTGTGCCAAACATGCAGAAATTCTTCAACAATAATCTTGGCATAACATTCGACGAGGTTAAAACCAACCCATATTCCGATTATATTCCTACCATGCGCCCGATGACGGAGGCCGAAAAGAACTTCCTTACTGCCGATATAGAAAATATTTATTCCACTTTTCTGAACCATGTTTCGGAAGGCAGGAAAATGCCGGTTGCATCGGTTGACAGTATCGGACAGGGAAGGGTATGGAGCGGCATTGATGCCAAACGGATCGGACTTATTGATGAATTTGGCGGTTTACAGGCAGCTGTTGATGAAGCTGCAAAACTGGCAAAGGTTGAGAAATACCGCATTGTGAAACTGCCCGAACAGAAAGATGCCATGACTCAGATCATTGAGGCATTGAGTGGCGACCAGTCAGCTAAAGTCCTCAAGAAAGAAATGGGCACTGTATATCCTTACCTTAGATATCTGCAAACCATGAGTCATATGGAAGGTGTTCAGGCGCTTATGCCATTTGAAATCACCATCCGTTAACCAACTGGTTGCGAGACTGACTTTACTATTAAATACCATAAATATAAAAGCCGGAATCAATTGATTCCGGCTTTTCTCATATTAGCTGTAGATTCCTGAAAATCAGCGATTACTTATTTTCTGCCAGCCTTTTATACGTGTTATAACGCCATTTGGCATTATTCTCTGCAGCTTCAAATAATTCGATAGCTTCGGCTGGAAATGATTTCATGAGCGAGGTATAACGCACTTCCGATTTGAGGAACTCCTGGAATTTTGTCCAGTCAGGTTCTTTCGAATCGAGTTGGAACGGATTCTGTCCTTGTGCTTCAAGTGCAGGATTATAGCGGTACAACGACCAATATCCAGCCTGAACTGCTCTATCCTGCTGATCCTGTGCTTTTTCCATTCCGGCGTGCAAACCATGATTGATACAGGTAGAATAAGCAATAATGAGTGATGGTCCTGGGTATGCCTCAGCTTCGCGCAATGCTTTCAGGTACTGACTTTGGCTTGCTCCCATCGCAACCTGGGCAACGTAAACATAACCATAGCTCATTGCCATCATGCCAAGGTCTTTTTTACGAACACGTTTTCCTGATGCAGCAAACTTTGCAACTGCTCCGACAGGGGTTGATTTGGAGGCCTGCCCGCCGGTGTTGCTGTAAACTTCGGTATCCAATACCAGTACATTAATGTCTTCGCCCGATGCAAGAACATGGTCGAGTCCACCGTAACCGATATCATAAGCCCAGCCGTCACCGCCAAAGGCCCACACGCTCTTTTTAACAAAATATTGTTTTAAAGCGGCAAGTTCTTTGCAAACATTATCATTCTGTTTTTCGAGGAGCGGCAGTACTTTATTGGTGGCAGCAATGCTGAGTGCGGCATTATCTTTACCGGCAATCCATTCCTGGCAGGCTTCCTTTAATTCTGTTTCGTAGTTACCATCAACTATGGTTTGCATGCGTTCGGCAATACGGGTGCGCAGTTTGCTCACGCCAAGTGCCATCCCAAAACCATATTCGGCGTTGTCCTCAAACAACGAATTGGCCCAGGCTGGACCGCAACCTGATTCTTTATTGATAGTATAAGGTGTACTTGGCGCCGAACCTCCGTATATCGAAGAGCAGCCTGTAGCATTGGCTACCATCATCCGTTCGCCAAAGAGCTGGGTAATGAGTTTAATGTATGGTGTTTCACCACAACCGGCACAGGCGCCTGAGAATTCGAACAAGGGTTGTGCAAACTGGCTGTTCTTAACATTCAGGTCTTTCTGAACAATTTTATCCTTATAAGATACATTGTTGGTGAAGTAATTCCAGTTCTCTATCTGATCGAGTTGTGATCCTAACGGTTTCATTACCAGTGCTTTGACTTTAGCTGGGCATACATCGGCACAGTTTCCGCATCCGGTGCAGTCGAGCGGGCTGATCTGAATCCTGAATTGCAAGCCATCAAATGTTTTGGGGATGGCTTTTAATGTTGCCGTGCCTTCGGGCAGGCCTTTCATTTCATTTTCGTTGATAAGGAAGGGACGAATTACAGCATGAGGGCAAACAAACGCACACTGGTTACACTGGATACAGTTTTCGCTCTGCCATTCAGGGACATTTACTGCGATGCCACGTTTTTCGTAGGCGGTTGTACCGGCCGGGAAAGTGCCATCTTCGCGTCCTTTGAAAACACTTACAGGCAATAAATCGCCTTTCATCGAATTGATAGGCTCAACCACTTTTGAGATGAACTCAGGAGTGTTGGTAGGTCCGGCTTCATCTTTCACAACGATTGATTTCCAATCGGCAGGGATAACCACTTTTTCAACTGCTGCACCTCTTTCAATGGCCTGGATGTTCATATTAACAACATCTTCACCCTTGCGTCCGAATGATTTCTTTACCGCTTTCTTCATTTCTTCAAGAGCAATCTCATATGGAATTACTCCCGAGATTTTGAAAAATGCAGCCTGTGTTATTGTGTTTGTCCGGTTACCGAGACCAATCTCTTCGGCAATGGCAGTAGCATTGATGATGTAAAAATTAATTTCATTCTCAGCCAGGTATTTTTTCATATGATCGGGGAGACGCGAAAGCGTTTCATCAGCATCCCAGATACTGTTCAGCAGGAATGTACCGCCTTTTTTCAAACCCCTTAACAAATCGTACTTGTTGATATAAGCAGGTACATGGCATGCAACAAAGTCAGGAGTGTTTACCAGGTAGGGCGAACGGATAGGCTTGTCGCCAAAACGAAGGTGAGAAGTGGTTACACCGCCCGATTTTTTTGAGTCATAGGCAAAATAGGCCTGGCAGTATTTATCGGTAGTATCGCCGATAATCTTAATGGAGTTCTTGTTTGCGCCAACCGTACCATCCGAACCTATACCAAAGAATTTGGCCTGGAAAGTGCCGGCATCGGCGAGATCAATTTCGGGAAGAACCGGCAGCGAAGTGAAGGAGATATCATCAACAATGCCAACAGTAAAGCGGTTCTTGGGCTCATTCATTTTCAGATTGTTAAATACTGAAACGATCATGGCCGGTGTTGTATCCTTAGAGCTGAGCCCGTAGCGGCCGCCGATGATCACAGGCTTGTGATCGCGTTCGTAGAAAGCTTCGCGAACGTCGAGATACAGAGGTTCGCCGTTGGCTCCCGGTTCCTTGGTGCGGTCGAGCACACAAATCCGTTTAACGCTTGCCGGTATCACTTTAAAGAAGTATTTGGTTGAGAATGGCCTGTAAAGGTGGACAGATACGAGTCCGAGCTTCTCGCCTTTTGAGTTCAGGTGGTCAATAACTTCCTTGATGGTTTCGGTGATTGAACCCATGGCGACAATCACGTTTTCAGCATCCGGAGCACCATAATAAGTAAAGGGGTGATATTCGCGGCCGGTCACTTTCTTCATCTCCTGCATGTATTCCTCCACGATATCGGGAAGTGCTGTGTAGTAAGGATTTGCTGCTTCACGGCTTTGGAAATAAATATCAGGATTCTGGGCTGTACCGCGTGTAACAGGATGTTCGGGATTCAAAGCACGGTTGCGGTAAGCCTTGAGTGCATCATAATCTACTAAGCCAGCCATAGTTTCGGTAGCCGGGACTTCAACCTTCTGAATTTCATGCGAAGTACGGAAACCATCGAAAAAATGAAGGAAAGGAACACGCGACCTGATGGCTGCAAGATGCGCCACTGCTGCAATGTCCATAATTTCCTGCACACTGCCGGTGGCCAGCATGGCAAAACCTGTCTGACGGGCTGAATACACATCGCTGTGATCGCCAAAAATTGAAAGTGCCTGTGCAGCAAGGCTGCGGGCAGAAACATGAAAGACGGCCGGCAATAGTTCACCGGCGATTTTATACATGTTGGGAATCATGAGCAGCAAACCCTGCGATGCTGTATAAGTGGTGGTAAGGGCACCCGATTGAAGCGAACCGTGCACGGCGCCGGCGGCACCACCTTCGCTCTGCATTTCAACAACCTTTACGGTTTCACCAAAAATATTTTTCTTTCCAAATGCAGCCCATTCATCTACATATTCTGCCATTGTTGATGACGGCGTGATCGGGTAAATGGCTGCTACTTCGCTGAACATATATGCAATATGAGCAGCTGCATAGTTGCCATCGCATGTCACAAAATTTTTCTTTTCAGTCATATGGTGTAATTTTTATGTTGACTTAGGAATTTTTTTTAAAAAGTTCTGAAAAAACGGTGCAAAATTACCTATTATAATAAAGCAATATCAGGATTGAAGCCCGTAAATCTCCCTGAAATCCTTTATTTAAAATGATTATGAATTAATTGAACAGCCATTGATACTTCATCATTTGAAGCCTGCTGTTGATCATGTCCGGCTTCAGCCCAACTCGAAAGCAAATCCCGAACAATCAGAAATATGACATGAAATGACGGAGAATACAAATTTGATTTATCTTTAAACTTAAAATCATTCTGATGGTTTACACTAATCAATCAAAATATTCAACCAAGGAGGCTTTATGATCAATCTTACAACACGTTTTATGGGCATTGAGCTCAAAAATCCTATTATCGCCGGCGCCAGCAATATGTCGGCCGACTTACAAATGCTAAAACGGATAGAACAAGCCGGAGCGGCAGCGGTGGTTTTCAAGTCGCTGTTTGAAGAGCAGATTCATCTTGAGAGTGCACAAATGGAAGAGTCAATGTATGAAGTCGGTGAGTTTAATGCTGAAATGACTTCGCTCTTTCCAAAGCTTAAGCATGCCGGCCCTCAGGAATATCTTGCCAATATTAGCAAAGCAAAGAATACGCTATCAATACCAGTTTTTGCAAGCCTGAACTGTGTTGAAAACGATACCTGGGCCGAGTATGCCCGGCTCATTGAAAAAGCCGGCGCTGACGGACTCGAACTTAATTTCTTTGCCATTCCGGGCAACTTTGAAAACGATGGGCGTTCAATAGAGGAGCACCAGCTCGAAATTCTTAAACAGGTTAAAGCAAAGGTCACTTTCCCTGTAAGTGTTAAACTGAGTGCTATGTACACCAATCCACTGAATGTGATAAGCAAAATGGTAAAAGCTGGGGCAAACGGAGTTGTGCTTTTCAATCGTTTGTTTGAACCTGATATCAACATATCGGATATGAAGCATTTTGCCCCTTTCAACCTCAGCCATGAACATGATTACCGCCAGGCTTTGCGTTTTGCCGGGCTGCTCTACAGGCAGGTAGATGCTTCGATCTGTTCAAATACTGGTATTTATTCAGGCAACGATGTTATTAAGATGCTTCTGTCAGGCGCCGATTGCGTTCAGGTAGTGAGTGTGCTTTACAAGCATAAGCCTGAGATTATAGCCACAATGCTCGGCGAAATTGAATCATGGATGGAAAGCCATAAATACAGTTCGCCGGATGATTTCAGGGGTAAGCTGTCAAAAGCTAATGTTAAGGATCCGTTTATTTATAAGCGCGCCCAGTATATCGATTTAATCCTCGGTTCAGAGCAATTCTTTAAATAGGGTATAAAACAGGTCCATAATAAATTACCAGGCCGCCAGGCCTGGTTTTTTAATGTAAAAAAAAGCCGGCTTGGGGGGAAGCCGGCTTAATCAGGGGAATTTGGGGAATTGATTAGTTCTTCGAGATTTTTTTGAGTAATGTTAGTGCTTCCTGCTGATGGAAATTGTTTTCATTATCAGCTATCTTTTGCAATTGGATTCTGGCTTTTTCAACCTGGTTTGATTTGAGGAAGCAAAGGCTCAGATACCATTCGGCATGTTCAACATACAGATTATTATTGTCTTTCAATATCATTTCAAAGGCATTCGCTGCTTTTGTGTAATTTTTGGTTTCGATGGAAGATATTCCGTAATAAAACCAAACGGCCATATTAGATTGATCCTTCACGAGTATTTTGCCGAACATCCATGCAGCCATTGTAAAATCTTTTTCCTGGAATTTGATGATGGCTTCAACAAGATTGGCGTCGCCCGAACGGGTAACATCCAGAACATTTTCGGCTGAATAATACTGGTTAAACAAGGCATCGTTTGAGTTGCGGCCGGGAACGGTAAACAATAGCGTGGCACCAATGGCCAGCATGATGATTGCAGAGGCTGCCACCATGTACCAACGGCGTGAGTTCATTACATACACCGGTTTTTCGGCAGCGACTTTATTGGCTTCATACAAATTGGTTACTTTCTGGCGCAGGTCGAGAATATCATCGCGCTTCAAAGCATTATCAATCTGAACTGAAAATCGAAATTCGGCAGCCAATTCTTTATTGACAGCCAGTTCTTTAGCAAAATTTTCTTCTTCAACAGGAGTCATCTCCTTGCTGAGAAACTGCTCAATACTTGCGGAATGTTTAAATTTCATAATGGTTAATTATTAAAAAATTTCTGGCATCTGGGGTCATCTGCAATTCGTTTCTTTAGTTCTTCTTTACACATGTATTTGCGGGTTTTTGCATATTTTTCGGTTTTGAAACCCATAATATTACCAATTTCACGAAGCGAAACATCTTTCATAAATAGCCTGAGTATCTTCTGGCAATCTTCGCTCAGGGTTAGGAAGTGAATTTGTACCAGGCGATGCAATTCAACCTCTTGGCTCGATATTTCATGCTTAATGTCATTGGGCAGGTCGATGTAGTCTTCAACGTCACTTATTTTGTCAAGCACATTTTTACGCTTGTTAAGCTTTTGCAGCCACAGGTTCCTGCAAACCGAATACATGTAAGTTTTAAAAGAACTGGTAAGCGTGAGCTGGTTATCGGTTATTTTTTTGTAAATGATGATTAATCCATCCTGAAATATATCCTCAGCGTCTTCATCAGACCCTGAGTTTTCATTCACCAGGTACTTAATAATAGGAAAGTACTCCCGGTAAACGAAGTTGATAATGTAATCGCTTCGCAGCCTTAAGCCCTCTACGATCGCTTCATCAGAATAGTGGATCATTTACGCTGTATATTATCCAGATTTCGAAAAAAGGTAATACCATTTTGTGATTTTTTTTTAGTTTTTTCCATTGCGCCTAAATGATTGAAAATCAAGATCATCGCGAACTTATTAACAAAAACATCACTAATGTTAATAACCTTCAACAAAATTGGTAATATTTTCTCACTAAAATCCTTTTTTGAGTGCTTAACGAGAGTGATTTAGGTTAAAAAATGTCATGATGTGCTATTACCTTTTTATTACAGGTGGATAAATTAATGTCAACAAAACAAATTTATCTTTAGTTGGCCGATGTAAACAACAAATAATGAGGTATTTACAATTGTCTGCGATAATCAAAACCAATACTAAAACATAAATGATTAAATAGTATAACTTACCGCAAATAAATCAAGTACAAAAAAAATTGCCACACCAAACCAAAAAAAACTCTGTCGCTATGAAAAAGATTTACTTCACTCTGCTTGTTTCCTTTTTGATTATTACCGGAACAGCATCAGCAACCAACATCAGCGGTACAATGCTTTACCTCAACAATCCGGAATACTATCTGCCCGGAGTGGTTGTAAGCCTCAAAGCACTTCCTAACGGAACAACTACTACCTGTATAACCGACAGCCTTGGCCATTATAGTTTCACAAATGTTGCGGCTGGCAGTTACAGACTGTCTGCCTCAACCGATATGAGCGGATACCAAATCGGGTGGGAATCGGCCTGGATGGTACTTGCCTACCTGTGCGGACAAACCCAGCTAACCCCAATACAGTTTTTGGCTGCGGATGTTAATGGAAATGGTAAGGTAAAACTAAATGACCTGGCTCTGATCATCAATCACTTGTTGTTTGGAGCTCCTTTTCCTGTTGGTGAATGGGTTTTTGAATCATACGATTTTACTGTCAACGGAAGTAAAGATCAGCCGGGTGGTATGAGCGGCGCTTCGGCCGGCGACTTAACCGGCGTATTTATACCAACATCACGCTCACTGGAAGCATTCCCTGTGGAACATAATACTCAGGTTGCCGCTTCGGCTGACGAAGAGTTTACTCTTGACCTCGTGACCCGCGAAAATCTTAGCCTTACTGCCGCCGGGCTTACCTTTAACTTTCCGGCAGAACTCGTAAATATTGAATCAGCCGAATTTGCAACCAGTGACTATCAGTATGTTGTTGAAGGGAATCAGCTTAAACTTGTCTGGTACGGCAGCAACGAATCACCGCTCGAACTCGAAGCCGGTTCAAAACTGGCCACTTTGCATTGCCGCGCAACATCTGCATTCGGCCCCGGCTCCCAGGTGAATATTGAGATGGATAACAACTCGAGCCTCGCAGGAGCCAATTTCACAAAGATCACAGGCGCTAAACTCACTATTCCGGCGATTACTTATGCCGTTCCAAGTCTCCGAATCAGTAATTATCCCAATCCATGTGTGGGATCAACCACCCTTAATTATTACCAGCCCGAGGACGGAAAAACCACTCTAAGAATCTTCTCTTACAACGGTCAACTCGTTCATTCAATGCCATTATCAGGCAGCAAAGGTTACCATCAGGTTGAAATTGATGCTACACGCTGGCAGCCAGGAAATTATATCTGCAAAATTCAATGTGATGGCATTCAGAAATATAGCGAGTCTCACATCATTATCAAGACCAACTAAAGTCTTGTAATATTTGGTTATGTGGTAAAAGGGAAGCTAATTTGCTTCCCTTTTTTAATTCCTTCCTTTTGTTGTATATTTGTCAGAATTCTCCGTGTTTACAAATCTTGCAGTATGCAGCAAAGGCCTATCACCGGCAAACAGTTTGTTACACTGCTTAATAAAGTTTTTCTTCTTTTAACATTAGCTGCAGTCATCCTTGCCTCAAGCATGAGTTGCAGCAGGAAACACAGCCAGGGAGAAGTGGTCGTGAGTGGTACGAATTGCCAACTGGGTGACAAGTACCTGCAACAAGCTATGTTCGACAGCTCGCTTGTTTATTTCCGCAAAGCAATTGATGAAGGACTTGGTAATGCTGATTGGGATGTATGGTACAGGGGAATAGCTGGCACAATTGACAGTTACAGGGCAAAAGGTAATTTTGAAGAAGCCCTGAAGCTCGCGGAGGAAGCCCAGTCTTTGGCATCATCGCGGATTGACACTACCGGCAGTATATATGCAGGACTATTGCATAAGAAGGCGCTTCTGATCACTGATAAGCAGAACTATCAGCAATCGATAGCATTACTCGAAAAATCAATATCGCTTCGCAACAAAGATGTAGAAAAAGCAGATACGGCTATTGCTTTGTCATACAATGCCTTAGGCATAAATTATCTGTATCTAGGTTCCTACGATAAGGCGCTTGAGAATTACTCCGCTGCGCTGGATTTATACAAAGGCAGGCAGGTAAAAACTGCCGATCTTGCTATGATAAATCAAAATATCGGAATTGTTTATGCAATTACCGGCGATTACGACAACGCCAATAAATATTTTCACGAATCCCTCACAATCAATCAGCAACTGATCAGCCAGGATGATCCCAAACTGGCGGTTATTTATGTGAACTACGGACGCTATTATTCCCTTATCGGCAACGACCGCGAAGCCCTGGTGATGTACGAAAAAGCTGAGAATATCTTTAAGCAAAAACAAGAGACCAATGCAAACACTGTAGCCTCACTTTATCACAACATTGGTAATATTTATGCCAACAACGCCGACTACGATAAAGCACTTCTCTATTTTAACAAAGCCCTGTCGTTGTATAAATCGCTTACATCGGACGGTGAGCAGAAAATTCCGGCCATCCTCTCAAACATTGGATTTATTTACGAAAAGGAAGGAAACTACAAACTGGCACTCGAAAACTATCTGCTATCGGTTGAAAAAGGTAAAAATTCGCAGAACGCAGTAATTATTTATCGAAATCTAGCTAACCTGTATTCACTTACTGAAAATCCTGCCGATGCTGCTGTGTATTTTGAATTGGCTCTTGATGAAAGCGTAGCTCAATACGGCAACAACCATCCTGAAACCGCCCTTACACTGCTCAAATATGGCGAGTTTCTGTCAATATCAGGAAATAACGCGGAAGCGGTCGCGTTTTTAGAAAAAGGATTGAATATCTATCTGGAGCTGTTCGGTAATAAAAACCCGGATGTCGCCTCGGCATACAAGTTTATCGGTAATCATTACACAAGGACAAAAGATTACGAAAAAGCCCTTTCATGCTTCCAGCGATCGTTAATTGCCGGTTTTACCGATTTTAACAGTATGAAAGCCAGCGATAATCCAATGATTTTGAAAAAGGATATCAGTTATTCCATGCTGAACTCCCTCACGGGAAAAGCCAACGCGCTCAAATACCTTTACGAAAGGCACCCCGACAATACTGATTACCTCATTGCCAGCGCCAGTGCTTACGAAACTTCGGTGGCGCTTATAGAGATGCTCAGGTCAAGTTACCAGACAGAAGAAAGTAAAATGATGATTGCCGGTAACGAAGGCAATACGTTTCATGAAGCCATACAGGTAAATGCCGAATTATCAGCGCTTTTACACCAGCAAAAATATCTCGAAAAGGCACTCATCCTTTCCGAAAAAAGTAAATCGGCCATTTTGCTTTCAAACATCCGGAACCTGGAAGCCAGGCAGGTAGGAAAAATTCCTGATAAACTCCGGGATTTTGAAAGCGGAATAAAAGAAGAAATCGGCCTTTACGAAAAACTTATTTACGACGAAAAATCAAAAGCCAACAACGATAACAGGAAGATTGACCTTTGGAATAATAAACTGTTCGAGTTATACAAAAAACACGACAGTCTGATAACAGTTTTTGAACGTGATTATCCTGATTATTATAAAATCAAATACGACAATTCGGTACTTGACCTGGTTGATATTCAAAAGAAACTTTCAGATAATCAAACGGTTATTGAGTACTCAGTGAATGATACTTCCACAATATATGCGTTCATTATTGAGAAGCAAAGTATCAGGCTGCAGATAATCAAAACCGGGAAGCAATTCTACAACGACATTGACATCATTACAGGCCAGATGTCGGGGAAATCATTCAATAATTATAGTGAAGAAGATTTCAATGCATTTGTGCGCGCTTCCAACAGGTTGTATCAATCGCTCATTCCGGCTGAGGTGTCACAGCAATTGCCCGAGAACCTTATTATCATTCCTGATGGCGAACTTGGCTACATTTCGTTCGACATCTTGTTAACCGACAGCCTTCATGAAAAAAATAACGGTTATCGCAATCTCCCATATTTGATCAGGAAATGCGCCATCAATTATGCTCCATCAGCTACCATGCTGTTTGGCCAACTTAGCAGCCGCGAAAAAACAGGCACAAATATTCTGGCTTTTGCCCCGTCATACGATAACCTTAAAAATTTACCGGTTAACCAGTTGATGAACAGGCAATCGGCACAAACAATACTGTTGCCTATCCCCGGAGCCCAAATAGAGGTTAATAATCTCAGAAATGATTACCGATGCAAGGTGTTCGAAGGCAATAAAGCCACCAGGGATAATTTTAAAAAATATTCAGGCAATTATGGCATCCTCCACCTGGCGATGCACACGCTCATTGATGATGAGAACCCTCTTTATTCAAAACTGGTTTTCTACAGGGATTCAAAAGATGCTGAAGCAAGCCTTCTAAACACATACGAACTTTTTAATATGCAGTTAAATGCCCAACTGGCAGTACTCAGCGCATGCAATACGGGCAAAGGCAAACTCATCAATGGTGAAGGTATTCTCAGTTTATCGCGGGGATTCTTTTATGCCGGCGTACCCAGTGTTATCATGACCTTGTGGGCAGTTGAGGACCGATCGGGAGCCGATCTTATGACATCGTTTTACAAATATTTGTCGGAGGGCAAAGCCAAGGATGACGCATTAAGACTTGCAAAACTTGATTATCTCAGGTCATCCGACCAGATAAGATCCCATCCGCATTTTTGGGCTGCCTATCTAAGCATTGGCAACACTGTTCCTCTGGAACATATCAATAAACCGGTTTCCAAATGGTTATACATAACCGGTGCCATAATTCTTTTTTCATTGATTGCAACAATTATCAGGATACGACTGCAGCGAAGGCAACATTAAGAGGAGTGCAGCCCGAGTCCAAATTTCTATCTTTGCATAAAAAAATCAGTGATATATCCCGGTAATTTTGAGGAAAAGATAGGTTTTGATGTTTTGCGCAACCTGTTGATGCAAAAATGTCTTGGCGAAGCCGGAAGAAAACGGGTACAGGAAATATCATTTTCTAGTGATTTTGATCTGATCAAACAGAAACTATCGCTGCTGGGCGAGTTTCGCGAAATGCTCATTACGGTGCCGGGTTTTCCGATGTCGGATTACGATGACCTGGATAATGAGCTTGCAAGAATACGAACCGCGGGTACGTACATGTTTGCCGAAACCATCCTGCAACTGCGGCATTCACTCACTGTTACCGCCGAAATTCTGCATTTTGTGCGTTCGACTGATGCAGCTTCTTTTCCTAACATTCTCCAATTATGTGATGGAATTTATGCTGATGAGAGGGTCTTGGCTGAGATTACCAGAATAATGAATGATCACGGCGAAATTCGTGATACCGCATCTGAGAAATTATTTACAATCCGAAAGAGTATTGCCGGGCTTAAATCACAGATCGACCGCCGTATTGCCCAATCGCTGTCGCAGGCCAAAACACAGGGCTGGATAAGCGACGAAGCAAACATTACCATTCGCAACGGGAGGTTGGTAATACCGGTGCCCGCGGCCAACAAAAAGCGTGTGAAAGGCTTCATTCACGATCAGTCGGCTACCGGTCAAACAGTGTATATTGAACCGGCCGAGGTCTTTGAAATGAATAATGATATCCGTCAGTTCGAATTGTCTGAACAACAGGAAATTATCCGAATCCTCACCCAATTTACTGATTTAATAAGACCTTCGATACCGCAACTCCTGGCGATGACTGAATTTATCGGTCAGGTTGATTTCCTGAGAGCCTCCACAATGTTTGCACTCGAAACCGGTTCAGTTAAACCGCTCATTTCCGGAAATCAGGTTATCGATTGGAAAGATGCCCGACATCCTCTGCTGCTGCTTTCTCATAAACGCCAGAATAAGACTGTGGTCCCGCTTGATATCAGTTTGAACGGCGACAACAGAATTCTGGTGATTTCAGGGCCCAATGCAGGCGGCAAATCAGTTTGCCTAAAAACTGTCGGATTGCTGCAGTACATGCTTCAATGCGGGTTACTGATTCCGGTACGTGAAACCAGTGAAGCAGGAATTTTCAGCAATATTTTCATTGATATTGGCGATCAGCAATCAATTGATAATGACCTGAGTACATACAGCAGTCATTTGATTAATGTTAAAAACCTCCTATCATTTGCCGGGAAAGAGACCTTGTTTCTTATTGATGAATTTGGAGCAGGTACCGAGCCACAGTCGGGAGGCGCCATCGCCGAAACGGTTCTCGAACGGTTAAACGATCAAAAAGCGTACGGAGTTGTTACCACTCACTATGCGAACCTTAAAGTGCTGGCTGCAAAAAGCCCCGGCATGATTAATGGCGCAATGATGTTCGATACCCGCAGAATGCAACCGCTTTTTAAGCTGGTGGCTGGCAAGCCGGGAAGTTCGTTTGCATTTGAAATTGCTGCGAATATTCAATTCCCCGGCGAGATTCTGTCAGCGGCCTCGGAAAAAGCAGGTACATCACAGCTCAATTACGATAAGCTGATGCAGGAACTTGAAAATGAGAGGATTGAAATTGCTCTAAAGGAGAAACAACTTCAGCGGGCTGATGAATTATTGGCTTCGATGATTAATAAATACAACACCCTGAACACCGAGCTTGAACATAAAAAAAAGCTGATAATTGAGAATGCCCGTTCCGAAGCCCAACGTATCATTGGTGAATCAAATACGCTGATCGAAAAAACCATAAGAGACATTAAGCAGGTGCAGGCCGAAAAAGCCAGGACAAGAAAGATACGGCTTGATATGCAAAGTAAAGCCGAGGAACTTATAATTCAGGGAGAGGATACAAAAACCCCTATCCCGGACATTTATTCAGAAGATAATCATGAGGTTATAAAGAATGCTTCTCCCGACGTAGGTGATACAGTTAAAATCATAGGACAATCGGAAATAGGTAATATTGAGGAACTTGGTGCAAATGAAGCATTGGTTGCTTTCAATACCGTTAAACTTCGGGTACCGTTAAGCAAGCTGGTCGTTCTCACCGGCGAGGGAAAACTGCGAGGTTCCGGTAAGCCATATGATTATAAATATCATAAAATAGTAAATGACATTAATGCGCGATTGGCTAATTTCAAATTAAGTATTGATGTGCGGGGCTATAGGGGCGAAGAAGCTGTGGCGCTAATTCAAAAATATATTGACGAAGCTATTTTACTGAATGTGTCCGAAGTAAGCATCCTCCACGGCAAAGGAAACGGTATTCTACGGCGTATGATCCGCGACTATCTGCACTCGGTTCCTGAAGTCAGGCAAATGAATGATGAAATACTTGAACGAGGCGGTGCCGGAATTACCGTTGTAAGATTCAAATAGCAGTACTTTAATTGGGAAGCATTGTTCAGAGTCGTGCGGTTATTGCAGTTTTTCCCTGATACTCCCTGGTAATCCTGCTACAACAATCCTGTACGATTCATCGATCCATGCGTACAGTGTGTCATCACCAACTGAACCATCGATTTCAACTGTGACCCAGTATTTCTTATTCATATGGTAACCAGGTTTTACACATGGGTAATGTTCACGTAGCTCGAGCGCTTTTTCGGGTGTGCATTTGATGTTGATACTGAACTCGTCAACAAGGTCGGTAAGCAGAAACATTTTGCCTTCAACTTTAAAAACAAGAGTGCTCTCATCAAAAGGAAAGCTCTCGCCGGCACCCTTCTTAAGCAGGCAGTAATTTCTGAGATCTTCGATGTTCATATTCTTTGAATTAGAGTCAATCCACTCAACAATATTAAAGTCATAATAACCCGTTGTGCGATTAAAAAAACTTAGAAAAAATCATTGAAAAGTTGTGCATGTTATTGATATTCAATATCTTAGCAGAAAATAAACGCCAATTCATTATTCTGCTCATGCACAACTTAAAGACAAATTTCGACAAGT
>JAKLFM010000120.1 GCA_022711175.1 Bacteroidota bacterium
CGGCAATAAACTTATCTGCTTCCGCCCATGTAAAGTGCCTGAAGTTGTATTCAGGATTTCGGCTTACACGCTCGGCAATTTTCCAGAAACGCTCAGGAAAAGGCTTTGTATAATCGAGATGATTGGTCACTTGTTCAAAGTATGGTTTGAAGCCGTATTGCTCAAAAAACTGCCTGTAATAGGGCGGATTATAATTCATGCCGTAACTCTGCGGCATAAATCCTTCGACCAGCAGTCCCCAGAAATTATCGTTTTCGCCAAAATTTATCGGCCCGTCCATGGCTTCCATTCCCCTGGCCTGCAACCATTCTTTGCACCTGTTAAATAGTATAACCGCAGCTTCGTAATTGTTAATACATTCAAAAAAACCCATTCCTCCTGTAGGCTGGCTGTAAGTAAAAGCCTTTTTACGGTTGATGAATGCTGCCACACGGCCAACCAACTTTCCGCTTTCATCCCTCATAATCCAGCGAATTGCTTCACCGTGCTTGAAAAAGGGATTCCGATCAGGATCAAAAACACCTTCAATCACGTTATCGAGCGGACATATAAAGTTGGAATCGCCTTTGTACAAAATCCTGGCAACATCGCAGAACATCCTGCGGGTGATTTTATCGTTGACTTCTGTCAAAATATAAGCCATAACTAAAGTATTGTTCGGGCAAAAGTAGGTAAAATCAAACTATACTTGCCACTGTGATATCTGTCGGTACTCATAGTGCGACGGAATTAGTTGCCGGTAAAATCGAGGTGGACTTTATAGTACTCTATAAGCGTGAAACTCAATAATTACAATTATGTGACAAACTCAAATCAGGTTGCTGCCATTTGAAAGCCATTCAATCATGAATCGTATAACGCTCAATTAACAGCATGATCTTTCAAATTGGCCAATAACTTTCATGGCAGCCTTCAGGTTCAATCTAACTCCTTACCTTTGCAATAAATTAACATGTAGCATGAAGAAACTGTATTTGCTCATATTCAAGTCGTATGCAGGTCCGGGTATTGCTACATTTTTTATCTCGGTTTTTGTGCTGCTGATGCAATTTCTGTGGCGCTACGTTGACGACCTGGTTGGCAAAGGCCTTGAATGGAACATCATTGTACAACTGCTTTATTACGCATCGTTTACATTTGTTCCAATGGCTTTACCGCTGAGCATTCTGCTTGCCTCGCTCATGACTTTCGGCAATCTTGGCGAACGCTATGAATTGGTAGCCATAAAGGCAGCCGGCATCTCGCTGCGTAAAGTAATGGCGCCGCTTATCATTTTCTCGATACTTATCACCATCGGGGCTTTTTTTTACTCAAACACGGTTTTCCCATATGCAAACCTGAAGTTCAGAACCACGCTGTACGATGTAAGGCAAAAGAAACTTGCGCTTAACATACGCGAGGGTATGTTCTATTCAGGTATTGAAGGATATGTGATGAAAATAGGGAGAAAAGGCGCCGACGGAGAAAAAATTTATGATGTGCTCATTTATGACCACACCGATTTTATGGGAAACAATAAGATCACCATTGCCGATTCGGGGATAATGGAACAAAGTCCCGAAGGCAATTACCTGATATTTACCCTGTTTAACGGCTGGAATTACGAAGAAAAACAAGGGCGCGACAGTGAACTGAAAAAGCCATTCCAGCGTACCTTGTTTGCCGAAGAAATCATCAAATTCGACCTCACCCAGTTTAAATTATCCCGCACCAACGAAGAGTTTTTCAGGAATAACTTCCTTATGCTCAGCAACAAGGAACTTGCACAGGCTTCTGACTCCCTTAACCTCGAACTCTCAAAACGGCGGGATGAATTCCATACAGCACTCATCAATTATTACGAAAACCTTCGCAACTCGAAATTACTCGATTCGAATGCCATGGTTGTGATGCCGGCAAAATCGGCCGGCCTGCTCGACGGAAAAGATGCGTATAATAAACAGCTGATACTCGGCAGCGCGCTGGGAATAGCACGAAATGTGAAACAGTCGTTTGAATTCAACAAACAGGCCATTCGCGATAAAGCAACGCTGCGCGCGAAGTACGACATTGAATGGCACCGCAAGTTTACGCTTTCCATCGCCTGCCTTGCATTGTTCCTCATTGGCGCTCCGTTAGGGGCTATCATCCGTAAGGGCGGGCTTGGAATGCCTCTAGTAATTTCGGTACTTCTGTTCGTATTGTACCATGTAATTTCATTCACCGGTGAGAAAGCCGTAAAAAGCGGCGTAACTGATGCCTGGAAAGGAATGTGGATATCCACACTGGTTTTCCTTCCGATAGGCATCTGGCTTACATATAAAGCTGCCACTGATTCCCCGTTAATGGAGTCGGAAAGCTATAAGCGATTAGTCTCTAAAGTATTAACATGGTTCAGCAGGAAAAAGAACATAAACAAAACGCAATAATTTGTGATAATATCAGGAATTTCCATAAATTAGCATCCATTCTTTGTATTGAAAAAACCTGCCGAACCTGACCAATGAAAATATTGCTTCTTTGCAATAAATCGCCGTGGCCGCCTGCCGAAGGTGGACCTATTGCCATGTATGCCATGATAACAGGGCTTTTGCAAGCGGGGCATCAGGTGAAAGTGCTGGCAGCCAATACAAGCAAATACCATATTGATCCGGCTACAGTACCTGCCGACTTTCAAAAGCAAACGGGCATCGAATTTGTTGATATTGACCTCAAAATAAGGCCATTAGATGCACTATTCAACTTTCTGAGCGCGCAATCATATCATGTTTCACGATTCCGAACCAAAGCATTTGAAAAAAAACTTATCGAAATCCTACAAAACGATGCCTTCGATATAGTTCAGGCCGAGATGTTGTATATGACTGTTTATCATGATGTTATTCGTAAATATAGCCGTGCCAGGTTCATTCTTCGCGCCCATAACATCGAGCATCTCATTTGGCAGCGCATCGCTCTCAACAACCACAATCCATTAAAAAAATACTATCTCAGTCACCTGTTTCTTACCTTAAAGCAATTTGAACTCGAAATACTGCCGAAAACTGACGGAATAATAGCCATAACACCTACCGATGCTGCTTTTATGGAACAAAATTCGGGCAAAACGCCTGTAATTTCTATTCCATTTGGTATTGACCTTCAAAAATACAAAGTTGCTGTTCCGCAACCCGAAACAACCGATTTGTTCCATATCGGGTCAATGAACTGGTACCCAAACGAAGAAGGTATCCTGTGGTTTCTTTCAAAGGTATGGCCCCTGATTAACCAGGAACTGCCCGACTTCAAATTCTATCTCGCAGGCCGTCGTATGCCCGATTGGATCAAAAACCTGAATGTTAACGGGCTTGTGGTAGTAGGCGAAGTGCCCGACGCCCTTGAATTCATGAATCAACACGCAGTTATGATCGTGCCCTTGTTTTCGGGCAGCGGTATTCGCATTAAAATCATCGAAGCTATGGCCGCCGGACGTGCAGTTATTTCTACTGACATAGGCACCGAAGGCATTCGTACCGCACACGAGGAGAATATACTCATTGCCAACACTGTGGATGAATTTGTTGAAATGATTAAGAAAGTACAGGATGCGGATTTGCGCAAACAAATTGGAATTAATGCGCGCAATCTCGTTCTGAGCGAGCATAATAACACATTGCTTATGCAACGCCTGACCAACTTTTATGAAAAGGTAACCGGCAGTTCCGCCTATTAAGCACGATTGTGACTCTCTATCATCACATTATCAATGTTCAGTCTATTTCATGACCTGCTGCAAATACAATCGATTGCCGCATTGCAATACCATTAATCTTTCAATTCAAAACGGTTTTATACCTTTGCAAATAATAATCCGGAGGATTCCGGAAAAATCGCACACGGTTCAAAATGAGGATATTCGTATTACTATCGCGTGTTCCCTATCCCATTGAAAAAGGGGATAAACTGCGTGCTTATCACCAGTTGAAAAATCTCGCCCGTAATAACGAGATCATACTTGTAGCCCTTAACCGGGGACCCGTAGATGCACTGGCTGTAAAAAAGCTAGAAGAATTCTGCAGCCAGGTGCATGTTATACGATTCAGTCATCTGCAGATTGCATTCAACATTCTAAAAGTACTCTTCACAGGCAAACCGTTTCAGGTAGGATATTTTTACAACCGAAAAGCGAAGATTAGAATCAATAAACTGCTGGCACAAACAAAACCGCAGCATATATTTTGTCAGCTACTGCGTGTTGCGGAATATGTGCGAAAGGCAGAGTACCCCAAAACGCTCGATTATCAGGACGTTTTTTCGATGGGCATGAAGCGCCGTTCCGATACAGCAACATGGTGGCTGAAACCCTTGTTCCTGCTTGAATACAGGAGGCTTCTGAAATACGAAAATTCTCTGTTCGATGATTTCGACAACAAAACAATAATCTCCGTTCCCGACCGCGACCTTATCCCGCATCCCAGCAATAAAAGCATCGTAGTGATACCCAATGGCGTTGACCATAATTACTTCAGAACATTGGAACGGCCAAAAACCTACGATGTTGTTTTCACGGGAAATATGGGCTATGCCCCGAATGTAAATGCTGCAGAGTATCTGATGGGTGAGATCATCCCGATAGTGAGAAATAAAATCCCGGGAGTATCGGTAATGTTGGCCGGGGCAACTCCGCATCCCCGGATACAGGCTCTTGCAAACAACAAAACGAAAATCACCGGCTGGGTCGAAGATATGCGCGAATGCTATGCCGCATCCAGAATTTTTATTGCTCCCATGCGCATTGGCACCGGGCTGCAGAATAAACTTCTGGAAGCAATGGCCATGGGACTGCCCTGCATAACATCGTCACTCGCCAACCAGGCGCTGGGAGCTGCCGAAAACGTTGAAATACTTGTTGGCCGAAGTCCTGATGAGTTTGCTTCGCATATTGTTCGCTTACTCAGCGATGATGAATTTGCCGGCAAAATCGCAAAAGCCGG
>JAKLFM010000121.1 GCA_022711175.1 Bacteroidota bacterium
CATTCCTGGGAATCCTCTTCCTGACCCTGCAAAGCAGCTCCGGCCAGGAAACTTCACTGTCATTCAGCCATTTACAATTGATTGCCTCTAATCTTGACCCTGTTTTTCTTAAAATAGCATTTTTACTGCTGTTGACAGGATACAGTATCAAGATGAATCTGTTTCCACTTTTTGCTGCCACTATCGATGCAAAAACCGCTGCTCCTTTTCCGGTTAACGCCATTGCATCAACAGCCCTGATTAACGGTGGATTCGTAGCAATCATACGCATATATTCAGTCATTACAAAAACGGGTTCTGCCGCATGGGCACAGCATGTTTTGATGATAGTAGGTGTTTTGAGTCTGCTGATCGTTTCGTTTCAATTGTTCAGGGTCAAACGCTTCAAGCGGATGCTCGCTTTTTCGAGTATGGAGCATATGGCGCTGGTTGCCATAGCGTTATCTCTCGGGAAAGCAGGATACTATGCCGCTCTTCTGCACCTTGTTCTGCATACGCTGGCAAAAACCGGTATGTTTCTCAACTTTGGCGAAATCAGGGCATGTTTTCAGAGCGGCTGGATAAAAGATACTGGCAATTATATGAAGATCAACGGGTTTTCGGCATTGGTCTATCTTGCCGGATTACTTACGATTACAGCTATCCCTCCTTCGGGGATGTTTATGAGCGAATTCCTGTTGTTTAAAGCCCTCTTTTATACCGGCAACTATGCTCTTGCCGTTGGAATTCTCATCCTGCTCACCATCATCATCTACATACTTTTTAAATTGTCGATGCAGTTGCTTTATGGTGAGGCGCCGGAAACTTTTAAACCTGAAAAAGCAATTGTTAACCGCTACGAACCTATCTCTCAGGTTGTTTTGTTCGGGCTGGTTTTTTACCTTGCCTATTTCCCGCCTCCACTCTTTACCGGACTTTTGCACGCAGCGCTGCAGATTCTAAACTAAGTTACCATGCCTGATAACATCATACAACCCTTGATCGTGAGGAATAACAGTTCGGTTTTGCTGGATTCCATACCGGTTTGCAGTTATCCGGCTTTCTGCGAAACAGTAACCGAGCTTCTTGACAGGGAAGAGAATCATTGTTTGAGCTATTTTGCTTTTCATGATCAGCCTGATCTCTGGTTTATCGTTGCTATTGCCAATGATCGTACAGGCGAAATCTATGTTTTGTCGCACCGACTGCCTGCAAATGGCTTGCTGCAACTCGAATCGCTGACTCCGCGGGTAAATGCGCTTCATATTTTTGAACGCGAAATTTGCGAAAACTATGGTGTACTTTTTACCGGTCACCCCTGGCTGAAACCGGTCCGTTATGCCCATAACCGTTTCGATAAGAACCGGCTGATCAATAATTATCCATTCTACCGCATTGATAGTCATGAACTTCACGAAGTTGGCGTAGGTCCTGTACATGCAGGCATAATCGAGCCCGGGCATTTCAGGTTTATTTGCAACGGCGAAAACGTGCTGCATCTCGAAATCCAGTTGGGTTGGCAGCACCGCGGTGTTGAGGAACTCATGCTCCGGAAGCAGGGCTTGTTGCAGCGCACAATACTTGTCGAATCAATAGCAGGCGACACAGCCATCGGCCACAGCCTCGCCTTTGCCGGTCTCATGGAATCGCTGTCAGAAACCGATGTGAGCAGGCAGTTGCAGATTGAGCGCGCCTTGGCATTAGAACTTGAGCGGATTGCCATACACGTTGCCGACATTGGCGCTTTATGCACCGACGTAGCTTTTGGACTGGGAGCCGGAATTTTCGGCATTCTGCGGACAGGCATTATCAATTTCACGCAATCGTGGTGCGGCAACCGCCTGGGCAAAGGGATGATACGCGTTGCAGGGACAAACCACCCTTTCAGCAATGAATTGAAGGAACGCTTAAACGATGTACTGGCAAAATTTGAATCGCAATTTGTTGAACTGGCCCATCACACCTATAAACTGCCCAGTGTTGAGAATCGCTTCGATGATATTGGCACTGTGACGAAAGAACAAATGCTCCGCATTGGCGCTGTTGGCATGGCTGCCCGCATGGCTAACCTGAGGCGGGATATAAGATGGTCGCACCCATTTGCCGGTTTCGAAAAATATCCTATCGAGCCTGTTGTACTCCCAAAGGGCGATGTTTTCTCCCGATTCCTTTTGAGGCGAAAGGAGATTAAAAAATCAATTGCCTGGATCAGGAATATACTTGATAATGAAGATTTTAATATACCTGTGAGCAAACCGGTTACCAACCTGTCGCTGCTGCCCGGCCGATTTGCCCTCTCACTTACCGAAGGCTGGCGGGGTGAAATATGCCATTGTGCCATAACTGATGCAGCTGGCGATCTTCGCTATTACAAAATCAATGACCCTTCGGTACACAACTGGAAAGCGCTGGAACTTTCGCTACGCAACCTCGAAATATCCGACTTTCCGATAAACAACAAGAGTTACAATCTGAGTTATTGCGGGTTCGACCTGTAAGGAAAATGCCATGAGAAACGAACTCAAAATCATGCTTCATAACGGGAAACAATACATTCCCGACCTCCGGACGGCCGTTGTGCCACCCCCTTTCCGCGGCAGACCCGTTGTTTCGAGCGAGCCGGTTGATGAGGAAGCGCTTGCCGGAATTTGTCCCGTTGATGCAATCTCCATCGCTCCGGTCTCCATTGACCTGGGCAAATGTACTTTTTGCGGTGAATGTGCTTTCCGGTTCCCCGGGAAAATACAATTTACCAACGATCATCGTATGGCAACAAATGTGAGAGAAAGGCTGATTGTAAGAGAGGGAGAAGATATTCCCATTGCTGTTGACCAGTCAGCCATTGATGGCAGGATCAAAACAGTGTTGGGTAAATCATTGAAACTGAGGCAGGTATCGGCAGGAGGCGATAATTCGGCAGAATTCGAACTCAATGCCTGCGGCAATGCCAACTTTGATATGGGACGTCACGGAATAGAATTTGTCGCTTCGCCACGTCATGCCGATGGTGTTGTAGTGACAGGGCCAATTTCCGCCAACATGGCTGAGGCGCTCGAAATCACCTATAAAGCTGTACCCGAACCTAAAGTATTGATTCTCTGCGGTGTGGACGCAATAAGCGGCGGCATTTTTGCCGAAAGCAAAGCGCTGAACAGGGATTTTCTTCATCATGCGAAGATTGACCTCTACATTCCGGGTAATCCACCGCATCCTCTCACAATCATTAACGGGCTGCTCGATCTGATCTCTTAGCGGTTATTCTTTCACAAAACCCTGATGAAAATTCACACGTAAGCCAACCTTAGGCTTGAAGACTCCTCTAGCCGATTATTTCTGAATCCTGCACCAAAACCTCTAAACTTCACTCAACTTTCTCAAAATAGGGCAGTTGATCAAGCGCAACCGGGATTTCATACGTTTTTCCGCCTTTGAGTGTTTTGCCTTGAGGAGTTTTCCATTTCCCTGCCGGCAGTTTTACACTTCTCACGGTTTTTCCTTTTTCAAGCATAGGCGCAACCAAAATTGTACGGCCAAGCATGAACTGATCGCGCGTTACCTCAAAGCCTTCACCGGGAAATACATATTCCATGCAATTCATGACAGGCTCACCGGTTTTGACGGCTTTGCGAACTAACTGCATGATGAGCGGGGTAAACGATTCCCTGAGTTTCACTGCTTTTTTTACCGCTGCAAAATGTGTACTGTCTAATATTCGCCAGGGTGCTACCGAAAATTGCATCATCGGCATGAGAGCATGGCATTGGGCCGAACGCACAACCAGGTCCTGGTCAAGGGTTGAGGGATCAAGAAAGGAGGTCCATTCACCGCCGCCAATCATATCAGGACACGAAAACGGGTAGCCGCAAAGTCCTTCGAGAATCATATTCGGAATAAGCTTTTTCAGGTCGCCCCAACTGTGGGCTTTGTCCTGAAGCCGCTGCGCCAGTGGTTGTCCGCCCATTTTCCAACAGGCACGGTACTCATTCAGTGGAAAATCGAGGCCAAAACGGGCAAAGAGTTCGCAATGCTCGTTGGGTGAGATGTTGCCTTTGCTGATACCGTTAGCCGGATAAAAGTACATATCGCCGGCATCGAACTTAAAACCATCAACACCGTAATCGTTCACCAACCGGTTCAGTTGTTTTGTGAACCAATCCACAGCAGCCGGGTTCGAAAAGTCAAGCACTGCCGATTGCCCGTTCCACCATTCCACCATGAGCGGCTTTGTAAGTGTCTTCCACGTATCGGTTTCAGCTTTTTTCTCAAGCAGGAATGCTTTGGAGGCACTGAGCTGGTTATAGATCATGGCCTGGTCGGCACTCACAAACGGGCATATCCACAGCATCACCTTAAAACCCAAAGCATGCAGTTCATCCATCATCTGTTTCGGATGCGGGAAACGGCCAGGGTGAAAATTCCATAAACCGTAATCTTCCTGCCATGTATCGTCGATCATGAGCACACCTGGCGGAAATCCGTTGGCAAGGATACCACGGGCATATTTCAACACATCATCCTGGTTCTGATTGTAGGTGAGCTCAATCCAGGTGTTATATTGCGGACGCGCAAATAAAAGGGTATCAGGAATTTGTCCATCAGAAGGAAAATAGGTTTTGCGCACAAATTGTTGTGCTTCGGCCAGTGTTGTGCCACACTTGCCGGTTACGACTGAATTATTCGGATCGCTGATGATGATTTCGTTTGCTGAAACCTCAAACTTAAAAGGTTGTTCGCTCCAAACGTAGCGGCCTTTGTTCGTGAGAATGAGTGGCTGCAACTGGTTTGCCTTGTTATTTGCATAGAAATCCATGGAGTAATCATTGGCAAAAGGCATCAGATGCCCGTC
>JAKLFM010000122.1 GCA_022711175.1 Bacteroidota bacterium
GAGCCTACTCTTGAAGACGCCGTGAAACTGCGGCAATTAATTGTTGAAAAAGGCTTTAAGGATGCCTTTGTCGTTCCGTTTCTGAACGAAAAGCGAATTACCATTGAGGAAGCGAAGAGATTATCAGGTAATTGACGTAAATTTGCTGTTTATTTCAACCAGGAAAAATGAAAATCAGGCGAGAGGTCAAAATCGGGGTATTCAGTGTGAGTGTAATTCTGCTGTTTGTCCTGGGCCTAAATTTCATAAAGGGGAGGGAAATATTCCGCAGGCACCGCACCTTTTATGCCCGTTATGAGCATGTTGCAGGCCTTGTTTCGGCTGCTTCGGTTTCGGTTAACGGGCTGAGCATCGGGAAAGTGAGCGAAGTTAGGTTTGCAGGCGACAGCAGTAACGATATCATGGTCGAAATGATTATATATGATGACCTCCGAATTCCCAGCAATTCTGTCGCCCGCATTTTCACACCTGATATCCTGGGTACAAAATCTATTGAGATTGTATTAGGCAACTCACCCGTTGTTGCCGAAAGCGGCGATACATTAGTTTCGGAGATGCAGGCTTCGCTTTCGGAGGAGGTAAGCCAGCAGGTGGCGCCACTCAAGCGCAAGGCCGAAGACCTCATGGGATCCATTGATACTATGATTACTGTGGTGCGAAGCGTTTTCAACACAAACACCCGCGAAAACCTCAATGCTTCGTTTGAGCATATCCGTCAAACCATATTCGCACTCGAACATACTACTTACAATATCGATACATTGGTTTACGGGCAGCGTACCCGGCTCGAAAGGATTTTCTTCAACATTGAAACCATATCAGAGAACCTTCGCCAGAACAATGAAAAGATCACCAACATTATTGATAATTTCTCAGCCATCAGTGATACGGTTGCCAAGGCAAATCTTTCAAAAACCCTTGCTGACCTGCAGACCTCTGTCACGGGGGTCTCAATGGCCATGGAGAAAATTAACAATGGAGAAGGTTCGATGGGTTTGCTGCTCAACGACAAGAAGTTGTACACTGACCTGGAATCGGCAAGCAGTGAGTTGAATAAGCTTGTTTCTGATATGAAACTTAATCCGCACCGCTATCTCAATTTCTCGGTTTTTCCTCCCGGTGCTAAGCGTATGCAATACAAGGAGCCTAAACAATAAGCCGGGCTTAACCGGTTATTTCCTGAAAATATCCAATCGGTTGAGAGGCCTCACTTCGCCAAACCATTTAAAACCTTTAAGGATTTGGTCGGTTTCGGGTATGTCCTTTTCGGGAAAAAGGTTGCCGTCGGGCTTCTCGAAGTACGTGATCCTTTCAATTTTGCTGTCCTCGTCCATGTATATGCGCATACGGCTGCCTGCGGCTTTGTTAATGCCGATGAGTGACTCGTCGTCCTCCCGCACATAATACACCGTTTCGGCATTTCCGTTAACATCAATACGGTAAAGTTTGTTGTCGAGCAGGTAACCGGTCATTATTTTGCCTTTCACCTGGTTAAATTTAAGGCTTGAATCCTGCGAAATAATAAATGCCGAGATGTTCATATGTACCTTTTTCACAGAATTTTTACCGGTTTCGAGCAAGATGGTATCGGCGGTGATCTGGTTCTTTTCTGACCAAAGGATTGGCGCCCGGTACATGGTGATTAGCGAATCGGCGAAACTGTAATGCAGCGAGTCGCACACACCCTGTATATCGGTGCGGTAGAAACGGGTGTTGTGAAAAGCCATCAGCTCACGCGATTCCTGCTTTACAGTGTCGAATATAGCTCTTAACGTATCGGCGTGAAGAAATAGCGTGTCTTTGGTATCGCCAAGCATTGCCACGGCGCTGTCGGTAATCATGGCAAATCCTTTTTTCTTGAAGTACTCGGCAAAGTTGCCTTTCACCATTAAATCCTGCGCGGTGTCGGTAAGGATGATATTTTTTACTGCTTTGCCGGTGTAATTCACTTCGTTGTAATACAGGCTGTCGCCGGTGAGCCTGCGGCCTTCATCAACCAGCAAGGCGTTTTCGCTGAAAGCCGATTGACCTGTAATGCTGTTGTATTCGCCGTTTTCGCAATACAGGTAACTTTTCTTCCCCTGGATAATCGTAGGGCCTTCGAAATACGACACCCGCGTTTGCGTGTTGTACTTCATGGTGTCGCAGTTAATGGTGTAATCAGGGTTTTTCATCACCACATCTTCTTTGAAGTAGATGATTTTGATGTCGGTGTGATAATCGCCTTTTTTGCTGGTGAGCGTGTTGTTTTTGTTCACCACTTTGCCGCCCGTATTATAATAGGCAATTTGCGTGTTTCGGTCGAAAATAAGGTAATTGGTTGTGAGTGTAGTCTGATTATCAATGAGTTTCACGTTGTCCGAAATACGCGCAATACGTGTGTTGCCCTCATAATGAAGGAATTTTCCGTACAGGTTCAGTGTATCACTCGATTTGATGCGTACATTACCGTAGCAATCGAGGTTGTTGGTGACTTCGTCGAGCCAGGCGCTGTCGCAATACAGGTAGGCCCCGGCATGTTCAAAAACAGGGTTGCCGGTTGCCCTCACAATATTTTCGCCGATGTATTTGTTATGAGCCATCGCGCCGGCTTTTATGATCTGGATACGCAGTGTTCCCTGACCAAAAGCCGAAAAGCTCATAAACGCCAGCATGGCGATGAGGTTCAACCGTAATATGGATAAGAGGTGGGGCATAAACCGTAGTTAGGAACTCTGCGTGTGCAAAGGTAAAGTTAATTGACAAAAGTTCAGGCCGAAACCAAAGCGTATAGATGGTAAATCAGGACTGCTAACCTGAATGTGTTGATAAAATTGCCCTCACGGTTCTTTTCTTTTCATTTTTGAGCCGTGAAGATGGCGGTAATTCTATACTTTTGAGCCACTCAAACAAATCGATTTTAATGAATCATTCTTTCGACGCTCGCGGCAATTATGAATCTACCCGCGAAAAAATCGGATACATTTCCCGGCAAAAAGCTACCCAGGCCGATTACGACCGAATAGGTTTCATGTCGGGACTCGAAGTGCACCAGCAATTGCTTACGAGTAAAAAGTTATTCTGCCGTTGCCCTGCCGGTATCTATCAGAAGCCCAACCAGTTCGATGCCGAAGTGATCAGGCACATGCGCCCTACGCTCAGCGAATTGGGAGAGTACGACGGTACGGCACTCATGGAATTCAAAACCCGCAAAGAGATCATTTACAGGCTCAAAAGCGTTACAACCTGCACCTACGAGGTGGATGACACTCCGCCTTTCCCGCTCGACCGCGAAGCCCTCGAAATTGCCATCCAGATTTCACTGGTGTCAAAACTGAATATTGTCGGTGAGGTTCATATCACCCGCAAACAGTACCTCGATGGCAGCATACCAACCGGTTTCCAAAGGACTGCCATTATCGGCGTTGAAGGGGAGATACCGTTGAAAAATAAAAAAGTAAGACTTATACAGCTTTCGCTTGAGGAAGACTCCTGCCGCGAGGTATCGGACATCGGCCACACCCGTGTTTACCGCACCGACAGGCTCGGTATGCCGCTCATCGAAACGGTGACTTATCCGGATATGGTAAACCCTGACGAGGTGAAAGAGGCTTGTAACTATATTCGTTTCCTCAACCGCAGCACCGGCAAGGTGCGTACCGGCATCGGGGCCGGCCGCCAGGATGTGAATGTAAGCTGCCGGGGCGGGTCACGTGTCGAAATAAAGGGCGTGGCACACACGCGCTGGATTCCCGAACTCACACACAACGAATCTTACAGGCAGTGGGCTTTGCTGGCCATCCGCGATGAATTGCTCACACGCATTCCTGATGTGACTTCGTGGAAAGTGAAGTACGAAAAACTCGATTACGACTCAATAAAAACCAATTACGACCCTATTGCCAAGGCGCGTTATTACAAGCACAGGCTGGTAGCCATCAATTTGCCTCAGTTCAAAGGAATTCTTTCGCATTTCACACAGCCCAGCAAAATGTTTGCTGATGAATTGAGCGAACGCTTAAAGGTAATTGCCTGTATCGAAAAGCCTCACATGACGCATACCGAGGAACTTGACCCCATACTCGCTGATGGTGAGTGGGCAAAAATCGCCCAATTGCTTGAAGCCGGTGAAAACGATGCACAGCTTATCATTTGGGGTCCTGAGGCCGATATTGCTACCGCCATCGAAACCATTGAAGAACGCTGCCAGATGGCACTGAGAGGTGTTCCCAACGAAACACGTAAATCGTTTGAGGATGGTACTACCATTTTTGAACGTGTATTGCCCGGCGCCGACCGCATGTACCCCGATACCGATTCAGCGCCTATACCGTTGACTGATGAGTATATCACTTCGCTGAGCAAGAATCTGCCGGAGGAAGTAATAGCCAGGTATTATCGGTTGAAAGAGTGGAAGGTTCCCGAAGATACCTACACCTACATTTTCAAGAAAAACCTTTTTCCGCTTATCGAACGGATTGTCAACGAGTTGAAAGTTGATCCAGCTTTCGTAGGTAAGTTGTTCGGACA
>JAKLFM010000123.1 GCA_022711175.1 Bacteroidota bacterium
AGGCCAAAGAGATCAGGTCATCTGAAGTGATTTCATCACAAATGTTGTAAGAACTTATGTCGCGAGGTATAAGTTCTTCTTCATTTTCTAAATGAACCAATAATAAAATCCTAACACTTCATCATTACTCCTTTTAGTAATAATAACCCATCACAGAAACTCTTCTCCATGAACCTCTCCATATTCCAAAACTTCACAGTCATCGTCGATAACAAGCCATTGGCCGATATCCTCAATGATATCAAATCCGGCAAGTACCGTGGGCCTGTCGGTTACATCCGTAAATGCCTTCAGGAAAATAAACTCGAATCGTACGAGAAAGCCAAGAAAGGGCTGCTTGCTTTCACACCTTCGGGACAGTTCCATGGTGGTCGCAATCAGGACACCCTTAAAAAGTATTCCGGTATCATTGTCCTGGACTTCGACAAATTATCTCCTGAACAGCTCAAGTCCTGTCGTGAATCGGTCGTGGACGATCCTTACACTCTTGCAGCCTTCATCAGTCCTTCAGGCAATGGCTTGAAGGCTTTTGTCAGGACCGATGCAACTCCTGAAACGCACAAAGATCAGTTCCTGAAGGTCCAGGCCTATTATGAAATGCTGACAGATTTGCTTATCGACAAATCAGGCAAAGATTACACCCGCCTTTGCTTCATGTCCTTCGATCCCGATACCTACCACAACCCAAATTCCCGGGTATTTTCTTGCAGCAAGCCAGACAATTCTGTCTCAGAAGTAGGTTCACTTGAAATTCAGGACATACCACAGTATAAAGAACTAAACAGTGAGGAAAATAAGGCTATTCCTGGAACACGGCACCTGGAACCTGGCACCCTGGATATCTACCAAGATACCGTTAAATTCACCTCCCAAAAAGTATCCTATGTTACCGGCAACCGTAACAACTTCGTCTATCAGCTAGCCTGCAATCTCAATAGGAGGGGAGTGCCATTCTCAGCAACAATGGGTTACATCCTCGCCGATTATAACTTCGACGACAAAGAAGTCATGGCATCAGTCCAAAGCGCTTACAAAAGCACTTCTGAGCACGGCATCACCCCGATGTCTGAGCGCGGTTCGACAAGTAATGTCGAACCGGGTCAAAGCCCAAACTCCGATCATCTCGAAAATGACGATCCAGCTCTCAGCGAAGACGAAGCGCTTGCACTGAGCGAAGTCGAAGTGCCCCGTAAACGTATTCCCGCTATCGACAAAGTCGAAAACTTCCTGCTCAGCAAGTACCGTTTCCGCCACAACACCATCACTGGCTGCCTTGAGTACCACCAGTCTCAGCAAATCACCTCTCCCCACCCGGGAAAAGGTCGGGAGAAAGGTTGGGGCAAAATGAATGACTACATCGAAAACTCAATGCTCCGGGAGCTTCTCAAAAACAAGATCAAGACCAACCTCTCCAGCCTTCGCAACCTGCTTTATTCTGACTTTTGTGAGCTTTACAATCCTTTTCAATCGTATTTTGACAGTCTCCCGGAATGGGACCAGCAGACCGATCACATTGCCCGGCTTGCCGACACAATCACAACCACGCAACAAGATCTCTGGCGCATCTGCTTCAGGAAATGGGTTGTGGCAATGGTCGGGTGTGCCCTGGATGAAAACGCCATCAACCAGACTGTCATTGTCTTTACCGGCAAGCAGGGTATCGGCAAGACCACCTGGATGGAGAAGCTTGTCCCAAGGGAATTGAAGCAATATTTGTTCTCAGGAACGATCAATCCCAACAACAAGGACACGCTCATTCACCTAGCAGAGTGCATTCTCATCAACTTGGATGAGTTGGAGAACCTGAACCGGACCGAAATCGGTACCTTGAAGGAACTTATAACTAAAACACACATCAGAATTCGCCGAGCCTATGGACATAACAACGAAACACTTCCGCGCACAGCAAGCTTTGCCGGCAGTGTAAACACAGCACAATTCCTGAACGATACAACCGGTTCCCGCCGCTTTCTCAGCTTTGAGGTAACCGAAATCAAATATGAACACGATGTCGTGCTTGCGGAGGTCTATGCACAGGCTTTATTTTTGTTTAAATCAGGTTTTAGGTTCTGGTTCGATCGCGAAGAGATATCAAAGATCAATGCCAACAATGAACAGTACCAACTCCGCTCCCCAGAAGAAGAACTGTTGCTTACCTGGTTTGAGGCTATCACACCTAATACTGATGGTTCACCTTCAATTTCAAATCTGCAATATCTTACTGCTTCCCAAATAGCAGCAAAGCTGGCCGAAAAGTCACGTATCCCCGTTTCCGATGGCACTGTTAACAAGATTGGCAAAGCATTGCGTAAACATGGCTTTCAACGTGTTAAGAAAAATCATAATTACACTTATCTGGTGAAAGAACTTGAATGGGATGCAGTTGACCGCCAGAACAAAGAGGCTCCTGAGTCACTCAATCACTCACTTGTAGCTGATAATAATGCCTTAGATACTTTAACTTCCGCCACTCAACCCGATTGCCCTTTCTAACTAACAGACTACTTGTTTCTTATCATGAAAATGAAAGACCTTCTCATTAATTAGGTTTGGTGGGTAAGGTGGGTAAGCAAAATCATGCAAAACTTTTTTCATTTTACACCTTTATCTTCTGGATGCCTTATCCCTCTAGTAATAGCTGTGAAATAATTAATGTGCAATCTGCATCAAATTATTTTCTTCTATATCTATACGCTATCAAGCCTTTCAGAAGGTATTTCATCAAAAGTAAAATATCTTTTCTCAAAAAGTGCTTACCCTGCTTACCTTTATCATAAAAGTTATACGATTTTACTTTCAGACAGCCTAATACAATAGAATGGTGCCGACGTATTCAATCAGGCATGGTAGCCTTTTAGTCCAATGCTACCTGGTCGTAGAAATAGTATAGATGTTAAAATAAAAACCAACCACTCACCCATTGGTCATTTGGACAGGGTGTAGCAAGAAGCACACATAAAACTGAAAGTTGTCATTTGATTCTACAACTGAATAGGTTGTGGAATCCCTATCAGGCTTAAGTTCTGGTATTTCTATGAAGCCCTTATCTTATCCATACTTTTTAACACTATTACAAGGGTTTCGCACTTCTCTTTCAATTGTACAAGTTCAGCTTCTTGAATTGTTAATTTTTTTAATTTTTCACAATCCCGACAACCCTCGCCAAGATGTGCTTCTTCCAATACTTCGCAAGGATTCAGGTCCAGCACTTTGCATAACCTTACAAAATCATTTAACTTCAATTTTGTTTCCCCGCTTTCAATCCTGCTGTACTGCTTTTGTGAGAGTCGTAATTTTAAACCAACATACGACTGGGTGTAGTTCAACTGCTGCCTGCGCTTGTAAATAATACTATAGATCGTTCTCATAATCTCAAAAATTGTATTATGTGTTTTTCATTATTTGGCTCATAGACTTAAACCGAAAGTTGTAACTATACTTGAAGGTGTGTTTTCCTATGTCGTAAATATCCATGTCAGAAAATGGAAAAAGCGTTTATTCCGGCCATTGCTCTCTCAGTAATTCTGTTGTTGTTTCAACCTTATATTCTATTCCAGACTATACTGGGTACTCAATAAATAAAACTACCAACAAATACTTTTTACACGAAATCCCAGTAAAATTAAAATTTTGGTTTTATTGTCACATTGATTATTAAAAAAATACTCATTAAGTAAAATTCATAGGGCCTTTGCTGAATAAGGTGTTAAACCATGGTAATACAAAAAAACGACTAATTTTAGTCATTTTACGACTTTTTTTAGTCGCTTTTTATTTGATTTAAAACTGATGCCAGATTAAATTTAGCATGTTAAATTCAATATGCTTTTCTGTATAATATTAATCCAAATCTCATTGAATCATGAAAACCATACATGTTTTTACTGCATTTGTGTTGATCTTTTCCTGCATGCTTATTTCCTGTAGCAAAGAAGAACAGGGGAAGGACAATAGCCTCATTCCTGCTAATGACCTGAAATTAGCGCGAATGATTCAACACTTTAAAGCTCGTGGCGAATCGCATTTGAAATCGGGCGAAGAAATGAGTATTGACAGCGCTCTATGGTACTTGAGTTCCACTGTTAACTTTACTTATGGTGATGGATCTCGCGATTTTACTGAGTTT
>JAKLFM010000124.1 GCA_022711175.1 Bacteroidota bacterium
GTTGTTCTTCGATGCCGACTGGTGAGTAAAACCTTATGTTGAAACGATTCTCGTTATCGCCGGGCGAAGCTGTAAACGAATAGGTATTGTTAAGGCGAAGATCCTGGGTGTAACCAAGTTTTAAATCATCGAGGCGTATCGGTATCATCGGGTCGAAGCTATCCATTCCATCGGCAGTTATGACATAGGTGCCTTCGGCTCCAGCTTTTAATCCAACCGGAACTATCGGGTGTTCGTTAACAGAAGGTAGGGCATTGATGGATAAAACATCGTCCGGAATAATCGTGTAAAGTTGCGGAGCAGCCTGAACGCCCCAGAGTTTATACGCATCTCCCTGGCTGTCGAATCCCGCTGTAGCATCCGGTGAAAACTGTATATAGGTGTCATCCCTGAAATTGTTTCCGGTAATACCCAGGTGCAAAATGTTTGGAACAAGATCTTTATATAACGGCTGGCTGGCATTTACCCTGGCGGCCGTAGGAATCGTCATACTTGAACCATCGGTATTCGTCTTTACGAAGAAACCGTTTTGCGGGGGAATAACTCCGTCGGTAATATTGCCGGCTGATCCACTCCAGGATAGGTATTGCTGTCCTGCACCGTCCCAAATATAAACTGAACCGTCAACATTGCTGCCGTGCCACCCGCCAAGGTCCCAGTCAATTCCCGAAGGGAAAGGATTGCCGAGCAGGTTCCAGCCTACCAGCCTGGCATTTCCGCTGTTATTCTGCAACGAGAGTGTTTTGGTTTGTGCCGCAGTGTTAAAGATGCCGGCAAAATTGGCTATCTGGTTGCCAATTGAAGGGTCAATCCACACCAGGTAACCGGTACCGGGGTCGAGGGCATCCGAAATGGTTTTATTGATCCAGGTTCCGTTAGGTTCATCGTAAACCTGGGCCCAAATTAAATTCTGATTGTTAGGGAAAACGCTACCGAATGTAGTGCTGGTAACAGGAGAGGAGAGGAAATGATACGCGTTGGCAGTAACATTGCGTTCGGCAGTTCCATGAATTCCGGCCGTATTATGAATCAGCGAGCCACCGTCTTTTATCAACAGGTCGCTGTTGCCGGAGCTTTTTGTGAATGTCCCGTTTACCGTAAGTTGTCCGCCGCTGTTGATGGTGAGGGTTGCGCCGGTTGTCATGGTGAGGTTGTTGCATGTAGAACCGGCAGCACTTATTGCAACATCTCCCGTTGGAATTAAAACATTTACTGTGGCGCTTGGGATATATGTCGGAGTCCAATTTTGCATTGTATTCCAATCGCTACTTGTCGATCCATTCCATGTTACAGATGAAGGCTCATTCACAACCTGTGTCAGTATTGAAGATACACTTGGCATGTAAGTACCATCTCCATTGTAAACAGCAGTAATTGTGTGACTTCCAACAGTAATGGTCGCAGTTGAGAATACGGCTGTCCCACTGGCCAATGTTCCAGATCCAAGTGTTGTTAATCCATCCATAAAGGTGACTGTTCCTGTGGCAGCAGATGATGTTACACTAGCAGTAAAAGTCACTGAATTACCATATATTGAAGGGTTTAATGAACTAGTTAATGAAGTAGTAGTTGAGGCTTTTGCTTTAAATGTAGCAATGGCACCTGCCCATTGAACATTGCTTGAATTTCCACCAGTATTAGCAGTACCAACTGAAGTAACAATTTTTTCTAATGCATATAAAGCTGTACCATTAGGGCCCGCACCTGAATTGATAGTTGTTACTTGAGAAAAACCATTCGAAATACCTGTTAAGGTGGAACCCGCATTAATCAAGCCTATTCCACCCAACCATAGCTCGTTAGCCTGAAAGGTCGTCGAAGTTGTACCAGTATTAGCGTTGGTACCTGAGCCTGCTGCATTCGCTATTTGATCAATTGAATTTGCTGATAGAATCCCACTATATTCAATAGCAACAGCTACTGCTCTTAATGAAGCAGCTAAAGTAATGGTAATGCCGTTACCTGCGTTATTAATGTTAGGAGCATACCAAATCTCAAGAGTATTACCATTTGTATTTGTTGATTGACAAACTCGCGACCATGTTGCTCCTGTTTGAGTGATAGATGATACACGATTTGCTGAAGTGCCCCTAGTAGAAATTATCGCAATTATTGTATTACCATTTCCTGGAATAGATGCAAACTGTGTCATCGTCATGTTCGTTCCATTTACTGTTCCCGTGGTAAATTGAATCCGTGTTTGAGCAAATGAAGTGTTGATAAGCAAACTTATTAGTGAGAAGAATATAAATATTCCAGATCGCATGATATTCGCTAATCTTTCTCTTGGCATAATAAAGTTGATAATAAAAAACAACTTATTCGCAGTTGGTATCTGTTCAACCTGCTCTGAGATAAGAGTAAATAGCTTTTTCATAATCCTTTATATTTAATTAATTCCGTAAATTTTTTAGTTTATTGGTTGGTTATCGTGTATTTACAACAAATCCCTGACCCTGCTGTGAGGCCTCCGGGAAGTTAATCGCTTAAATTGTAAAAAGTAACAAATGGCAGGCGTTTTTGTTAAACATCGTGTTTAAGCTGTACGAGAAAGCCGGGCACTGCACAAGTGAGCCGAACAGGGAAATACACCCTGTTCGCAAATATATAGCAAAAATAGCGCACAGCCATAAAACAGGGCGCTTATTTCACCGGCTGCACTGTAATTTTTATCAACAGGCTTCCGTCAATAAATAATCGCCTCCTGTTGTTTATCATCAGCAGCGTTAAGCCTCATCGCGCCCTGTTAACACAAAAACAGTGCCAGCGCATTGTATTACAAATGATTAACCATCCATACTCCTGCCTGCTTCACTGCCTGTCAGCGTTAAGCAAAACACTCAAAGTTGATTGAAGTTGGTTGCATCCGAAATGCCCGGATGCTGATAGCGCTCACAAATTCACGCAGGGAATTTTGTGGTGGCGGCAAAAAGTACCATTTTGAAAAGAGGTTGTCCGGCGCCGGCACGGGTAAACAGCGAAGAACAGGCAGATATACGGATCGTGGGGCGTAAATTCCGTACCTGCATTCCCGTTTTCGGCGTAAATTCGGGAACGACAGTACGAATTTTCGGTAAAAAGCAGGATTGTTGCAAAAATTCATCTGCCAGCCGCAATTCATTTCTGCCTGCTTCTCACCCTGAATATAAACCGGGGCTGCCTGCTTGTCAATCCTTCACTTTAAGGAGCCGAACCAGGATTCTCACAGGGAATCGCAGGGAAACAGGAAACACCCGGCGAACCCGTATGAAGGGTGAAACCACCAACCGTAGCAACGTGTTGTTAACGAATATTTCGTTATGTTTGTCACCTCATCATATCGTGCATGGCGACACACAGGAAACATCACCGCAACAGCCTGTTTTACCGGTTCAGGAAATGGCTTGGACCTGGTTCCGGTTCCGGGCGTGGCCATGCCCGCAGCAAAGGCGCCGGCACAACTGATCCTGTCTTGCCTGACATGCCATACGAGAAAAAGCCGGTTTCTGCAATAACCCAGCCTGTTGCGGAAATACCCGGAAACATGCTCAAACGAAAGCTGAAACATCACCCGGGAGACTGGAAGAGCAGGGTAAGGCACTTTTTCAGGAAGATAAGCGGTAAACGGCACAGAACGGGGGCTCACAGAAGGGCCGGCAGCGAAGCGGCAACATCATCAAACCTTTCGCCCGCCGAAACATTCGGCAGGCTGCAACAGGGCTTGCCGGTCGGCGCGGCAGAGCAGCACAGGCATCGCAGCTTTCGCAGGCGATTTTCTTCACTGCTGCACCGCATCAATCCATTCCGCAATAAAAGTACTGTACATCACCGGAGGCGGAAACCGGGCGATCGCGGCCATACTTTGCGCCGGCAACAGCAAAGGCACAGGCGTAAATTTTGGTTCTTCGGCAGGAGAAAACACAAACATATCACACCCCGGCCT
>JAKLFM010000125.1 GCA_022711175.1 Bacteroidota bacterium
TTTACCACTATGGTTTCGCCTATTTTGTCATGCAACGACATCCGGTTTGGATTCCATATGGCCTGGATATACCCGAATCCGAATTCGAGGCCTGAAGCAAAATAACCCAGGCTGCGCTCAAAGCAATGCCATAGCCCGATACGCTTATGATAGAGCGAAACTACCTGCAGGCTGCAGAAGTATTTGCCGATCGATCGGCCATGGAAGAAATAAAATGAAACAGTAAAATAGATAGCAGGCAGCAGCCCGAAAAACACTTTCATCACTGTGACAAATGAATGGGATGCATTGCTGATATCAAGGTCAACTTCGAATATTCCTTTGACATCTATTTTGCTCAGGTTCATACCGAACAGGCTGAAAACCAGTATGATCATGAAATAGATTAAAACCAGTACCGTCCAGTCGATGATGAAATTGAAAAACCGCCGTTTTATGGATGCAAGCACAAATTCGTTGCTTGTGTGTATTTCATGTCTGGAGGTGTAGTTCATCGTGTCTTGAGGTTTGAAGTTTAAAGTTTGAAGTTTACCCTTCGACAGGCTCAGGGTTAAAAGTATAAAGATTAAAGTGTCATTACCTTAATGTCGTTTATTGTCTCTTTTTACTAAAAAAGTCCATCACCGTCCGGTTAAACATTTCAGGGTGCTGCCGGCAAACGTCGTGGTGCGAATCGGGAAAAATGCAGAGCGAAGCGCAGGGTATCGATTGGAATATTTTCAGTGTATGTTCCGCTTTGATGAGGTCGTGATCGCCGGCCATCACCAGCACCGGGCACCGGATTTGTGCCAGGTCGGCAAATAGTATGTTGGGCTGTTCGAGCATCATGTTGGTTAGGGCGATGGCTGTTTTGGCGGCGGAGGTATCGTTTTCTACGAAATTCCGCATCCAAAGTATGTCGCTGTAAGGCAGGGCGGTTGAATCAGGAACTGTGTTTGCGCCCGAAACTGCCAGCATTTTTACTTTTCCGGGGCATTTCATCGCCATGATCAGCCCGTTGATGCCACCGTCGCTCCAGCCAAGCACATATGCTGAGTCAATGTTTAGTTTGTTGAGCAACGCGCAGAAGTCCGAAGCCATCAGTTCGTAGGAAATGGTGTCGGATGAACCGCCCGATTTTCCCTGCAGGCGGCTGTCGATAGCGATTACCCGGAAATGCTTTTCAAAAAACGGTATCTGGTTGCTGAACGCTTCAATGGAGCCGCCGTTACCATGCAACATGATCAACGGGCAGCCGCTGCCATAAGTTTCATAGTATAACCTTATCCCGTTTACGTTCGCAAAATGGCCGGCAGCAGGATTGTTACCATAATCAGTAATTTGTGCCGCAGCAGGCATGTTGGACATCAGCAATAACAGGCTGGTCATGAAAACGAGTTTGGTGTGCATACGAAGTTCTTCAGGGTAATATGTTGATTTATATTGATTTGATGCTTCGCTATGGTTGAATCATTCAAACACTTCAGCTGCCCTGCCGCTAACGAACCTGTCGATGTGACTTTTAACGCCCTTCACCGTTGAGCGCGGGTTGCTGACAATCGTCTTCAGTGTATTGACAAATGTTTCGATGTCGCTGCTGCTGTTTTCAATCCCGATGCTGATGCGGGTAACGCCGGGGAAATTCACTCTGGAAAACATCCGGGCAATGATTCCCTGGAACTTTTCGAGCCCGGGTGAAACCCTGAGCAGCCGTTTGACCAGCAAATGCGAACAATGGCAGCCGTAGCGTACACCTATTGCACCCTGTTCGGCGAGCCTGCGCGCCAGCACATTGGGCATGATGCCCTTCACGCTTAATACGATCACTCCGCCTTTTCTGTCGAAGGCCGGCGATTCAGGGCCTTTCATGCCAAATACTTTCACGCCCGGGATGGCCGAAAGCCCTTTCAATGCCTGAATGGTGAGGGTGCGTTCTTCCTGTTCAATCAAATCAATGCCAATGCGCTGCAGGAAGCTAAGCGATTTTCCCAGTGCTGCGATCCCCGCTGCATTTTCTTCACCTGAGGCCTTGTAGTTCTCCAGTTCCGCCGGAGTGAAATTCAACAGTTCCTTCCTGGCTGCGAGCAATCCGCTGCCAAAGGGAGCATAGGCCTTATGTGCTGAAAAAGCCAGGTAGTCGATTCCGGTATTGTGCATATCAACGCGGCGGCGCGCCACCAGCTGGGCGGCATCCACCAGCAGCCGGGCCCCGTAATGATGGGCAATACGGCTTATTTCGGCGAGGTCGTTAAAAGTGCCAAGCACATTGGAAGCACCGCTCACAGCCAGCAATCTGATGCGCTTTTTACCGAAAGTGCCTTTTTCATTGTAATCGCACAGCACAGTTTCCAGTTTTTTAAGATCAAGGAAACCGTCATCATCAACGGGGAAGCGGAGGACCGAAATTCCATCGGCCATCCGCCACGGCAGGTCGTTCGAGTTGTGTTCGAGATAGGTATTCAGCACAACGAAATCTTCGCTTTGCGAAAGCTGCCTGCTGATGTTTTTCGCCACAAGATTTATGGCTTCGGTAGCGTTTGAAACGAAAACCATTTCATAATCCGCAAGCGGTGCGCCTATAAATCTGGAACATATCGTTTTTACTTCACTGATGACCTCCTGCTGCACTTTGCCGTCGCACAAAAGCGTCTTTGAAAAAGCTTCCCACACGGGTAAAAAGGTTGGCGTGCTGGCGCCATTGTCGAGGTTGATGAAAGGCTTTTCGCCCCCGGCTGTGGGCACTTTGTCAGGAAAGGTGATAAGTGTTTGCCTGAATTTTTCAAGCAATTCACTGCCAGCTATGTCTGAGAGTTCGTCATTGTACAGGATTTCGGCTGCCGACAGTTTTTCTGTGCCTGCCTGACCAAAGATTTCCTTGCTGTATTTACTGGTGAGCTGCAATGCACGGGCAAAGGCAATCACATTGATGATGGCCGGAGTGCCTGCTTCGAACTTCTCCGGTGGCCCGGTCCACACCACCCAGTCGGGTGAGACAAGTCGTGCCGTACCGCCACCGGTTTCGAAAGGGGCGCCTTTGGGTAGCTTTGTACGCCTGACAGCGATTGCGCAAACTCCCAGCGGCAGACCAACATCCTTTGACGAAATGCAGTGAAAACTGCCGGGACGGAGCCGGGTTTTAAAGGCTTCGGCTCTTGCCGGCGACAGGAAAACAACTTTATACCGGCCTTTGGTCAGTTTGAGGTGTTCGAGTACAATTCCGCCGGCTTGATTATACAGAAAAGTAGTGGCCTGTGAAAAGTGTCCGCTGCCTCGGTGAACGTTGGAATAGGTTTCCAGTGCCGCCAGCACGCTGCGCTTCAGTTGTTCCGTTGCATTTGCTGCCATGTGACGAGTAAAAGAATTATAAAATTATGAATATGCCGGGAGGTGGCAATAACCAGGAGAACTAAATATATGGAACGGTACAAGTGGGGCACCGATTAAAAATCGGCGCCAGCAGGGGTAAACAACTAACCCATATTGACCGTGTTAGTAAACGTTGCTATTTTTTTCTTTGAGATTTAATCCAGGTTGCTTTTTGTTTTGCTTTCTCGTAAAGGTTTAAATAATAATCAGATACCATAGCAATATGATCTATCTCCACAAAAATTGATTGTTTGGTGATTCCGTGTTTTTCATTCAATTCTGTAAGGATTTGTTTCTTGTAGTTCTTATCTATTTTTTTATTTCCTATCACTGTTATCCGACTAAAATGCATTATCGAAGTTTTATTCACGTAAGTGCATGATAATCAATTATTGGTTTTTATTT
>JAKLFM010000126.1 GCA_022711175.1 Bacteroidota bacterium
TCCTTTGCTCCTCCTGAAGAGGAGACCATAACATGCCCGTCAGTGGTCGGCCACAGGTAACTGCCGTTTTTATCTACTTTCATGGCTTTTGCTACGTCACCGCCAAAACCTCCGTCTTTAGCATATACCACCACCACATTGGTATCGGCCATCTGAGCCGTAATCATGCCGACATCTAAAGTTGATAAACCGATAAACGACTTACCTGAGTTGGTCCAAAGCCGTTGCCCTGCTGATGACATTCTTTGTCCGTACAAGCCCCTCAACTCCTGGTCGGCGTCCATTTCAACCAGAAAAACATAAAGGTTTTGTCCGTCGGGCGAAAGGGTAATGGATGGATACATGTGATTATTGGAATTGTTCACAATGGCTTCAATACCGTTGGCTGCAAATTGTGGCTGCCCTGAACTGTTCACATGCTGAATAAATGTGCTGTAATTCCAGTCGTTGTTGCGGTCGTCGTACCAGGCCACATAAAAACCACCTTCAGTATCGGGAGTGAATGCAATTGAAGGGATCATCGGTATGCCTGAACTTGCGAAAATAGCGGCATCCGCGGCCCAGGCACTCGTTCCGCTTGCAGTAATCTTCTGTGCATAAAGGTGTTTGGGCGCATACAGCCCGGCGTCTTTCTTGAACCAAAACACAAAGACCTCGTCGCCGGGGGCTGCCATTACCCGTGGGAATGTATAATTGATGGTACCGCTGCCCTGCAGAGTAATGCCCGAAGTTCCCCAAAGTTTTGATCCTCCCGGACTTATTTTTTGCATCCTCACTTTTTCCACCGTCCCCGATTCTTCCCAAACCACCACGGCATTACCCTCGGAAGTGATGGCCACAAGCGGCGTATAATCGGCATTGGATGAGGTTGACAGCCTTATGCCGTCGTTTCCCCAGAGCATCTGGCCGCCTGGTGACACACGGTAGGCAAAAGCATCGTTGTTACCGGTTCGTATATCCTGAAATGCAATTACTGCGCATGTATCGTTATCCACTTTCATATCGAAGTCGGTAATCCAGGTGTCGGAAGTGTGATTGCTCACCAGCAGGCCGGTTGTACCGAACTGGATGTTGCCATAAACATCAGTCTTCTGAAGCCTTACATTATAATTACCGCCTTCGAGCGAAAACCACGCATAATAAGTAACTCCCGAAGGATGAGTGGCCACCTTGGTCACAACCTGGTCACCGCCTGCAACACCAATAGCGGTATTGATGGCGGGATTAGACTGCCACTGGGCAAATCCTGCCGTGAGCAACAGCATGGTAACGCATAAAAGTAAGAGCTTTTTCATGTTTTGTATGTTAAGTGTTGATTTACGGTTACTTAAGCTGTTTTTCGGTATGGTGCTTTTCATTGAAAACATCGTCGGTTACATGATACCAGTCGAGGTGAAGGCTCTCTCCGGTGCAACCTCCTTTATGTTCAATGCATTGAGTGTATTTGTACTGGAATCCGCACCCGGGGCAGCGTGCGGCAGTATCGAAGGTATTCCATACTGTATCGCAATAGCTACATTGCCAGTAAGCGCCGCCATCGGGCTCCCAGTGGCATTTGGGACAATATATTCTGATATCTCCCATTGAATATAATTTCAGGCAGTAAAATTCACATTGCCTTTTCGAAGGCATTGCAGCTATTTTCAGGGAACGATCAGCGCTCCCGAAGGGCATATTTTCGCCTGGTTCAGCAGCGATTTATACTGTACAGGTGTAATGGAGTGAAGCGTAACTCCTGCTTTGTCGATATCATTCACGATTCCTTTCAGGCAGAAAGCTTTGTGCAGGCACTTTTCACCTTTCCAGGTAATGGTAAGTTTGCCGTCGGAAAGGAGGTGCTCGCGTTTCATTGTAGTTGCAGAGTTAGTTGAGAGTCGTTATTCGAGGTGAAGAATTCGTGTATCAGTCATTATTTCAGCCGGTTACGATCTGAATTTTTCACTTAATATTTTCAGGTCAGCAAGCCGGTCATCAGTTAATCCCTCGGGTTGATATCCTGCTGCCCGGCACTGGAAATAGATATTCGCCGATTTGGCAATGGTATCAATGAGGTCGAAAGCTTCGAACACATCCTTGCCAATGGCAAAACAGCCGTGTTTTTCCCAAACTACAACCTGGTGGTTTCTGAACTTAACAAGCGTTGCATCGGCAATTTCCTGCGATCCCGTAAGCAGGTAGGGCACAAAACCTGCGCCTTCGGGAACAACCACCATCGTTTCGGGGTGCATACCCCACAAAAGATTATTCAACGCCTGCTGGTTGCAGAATTCAGGGATGTGAGTGAGCGCTATCAACTCGTTGGGATGTGTATGCACAACTGTGCGCTCGCGTTTCCCGTCCTTAATAAGTTGGTGGTGGATAGCAAGATGCGACGGCAGTTCTGACGTGGGTAGAAGGTTCTCCTGCGACGGGTCGGCTTTGATCAGGAAATACCCAGAACCGTCGTCCGACACTTTGATCATCAGTCCGTTATGTTCAAAATCCCTGGCAATATCGCGCATGCGTTTCCCTGTTCCGGTGAGGAGGAAATAGTGCCCGCTAAGCGCAGGAAGCGGTGTAGTGAGTGGAGAATGTGGGTAAAGTCCTCCATCCACAAGATTGCGTATATCGTTGGTAATGAACTCGTTGATATTTACCGATATGTTACCGGCATTTCGTTCGGCCCAGCCTTTTTGCCAAAGGTAAGAGGCTACCTCCGAAATATCGGCAATTGCGTGTTCAATGTTCTTATTAAGTGATTTGAAATCCATACCGGCAACTTTCAGGCAAAGTTACTCGATAATGCGTCGTACAAAGGAAAACAGCCAAGAAAAAACAAGCAAATCACCGTTTTTTTCTGAAGAAGTCTTTCATCAGTTTCGAACATTCTTCGGCAAGAACTCCGCTGCTTACGGTTGTTTTGGGATGCAGGATGCCGGCAGATATTAATGTGTAGCCGCGTTTCTCGTCAGCGGCACCATAAACAATGCGCCCTATCTGGGACCAGTACGATGCCCCGGCACACATCACACAGGGTTCAACGGTTACATATAACGTACATTCTTCGAGGTATTTACCGCCCAGGAAATTGGTCGCCGCCGTAAAAGCCTGCATCTCGGCATGGGCGGTGGCATCGTTGAGTTGCTCAGTGAGGTTGTGTCCGCGGGCTATCACCCGGTTGTTGCAAACAATCACGGCACCAACCGGTACCTCGTCCTTTTCGAGGGCCTTGCGGGCTTCTTTCAGCGCTTCGCGCATAAAGGTTTCGTCGCTGTAAACGGTTAAAGGCATGATAAAAGCTTGAAGTTCTGCAAAGATAGGATTTCTCCTGTTTGATGTTTCTTGTTTAAAGTTCCTTTAAAACGAATGGAATACTCTTTGGGTAATATTTTGTAATATTGCAATCCCGTTTGAATAAGGTAATTTATGCCCTGATGAACAGATTTATCAACATATTGCTGTCGCTCTTCATCGTACTGTTTTTCAGTTCTGTAACTCCATCCATCGCAGCCGAAAATGATGTTCATCATGAGGCTGTTTCCATAGGCGGACATGTTACAGAAAACGCTACTAAGGATGAGTTCAACGCCGGCGATATGATCATCGAGCATATTATTGATGCCCACGAGTGGCACATTGCCTCCATCGGACACACCCATATCTCAGTTCCTTTGC
>JAKLFM010000127.1 GCA_022711175.1 Bacteroidota bacterium
TTCTCGAAAAGTTTGGAGTTAATGTGCATTATAATCCGGTGCAAACATGCTGCGGACAGGCGGCTTTCAACAGCGGCTACTGGGATGAAGCCAAGGCTGTGGGCGAGAAATTTATACGCGATTTTTCGGGCAACCGTTTCGTGGTTGGCCCCTCAGCTTCCTGCGTCGGTTTCGTGAGGAATTACTACGATGAAATGTTTTACAATTCGGCACTGCACAATGAATATCACCAGTTGAAGAAGAATATCTTCGAGTTTACTGATTTCATGGTGAATGTGCTTCAGGTTGAAGATGTTGGAGCCACTTTTGAGCATATAGTCACATATCATGATTCGTGTGCCGCTTTGCGCGAATACAAGCTCACCGACCAGCCGCGCCGGTTGCTGGCAAATGTGAGGGGGCTTGAACTCCGCGAAATGAAGGACAGCCGCGAATGCTGCGGTTTTGGAGGGACATTTGCCGTGAAGCATGAACCCGTTTCCACAGCCATGGGCGAACAAAAAATTGAAAATGCACTGGCCACCGGTGCCGGATTTATTGTCAGTACCGATTCTTCCTGCCTCATGCACCAGCAGGGATATATTGACAAGCACAAACTACCCATAAAAACCATTCATATTATTGATGTGCTGGCCAGCGGGTGGTAGATGATCTCAAATATTATTTTCCTGGCTTGTTCATGTTGAACTCCTGATGCTTTTTCTTTTTACCAAAAAGGCAGAATTCCCATCTCTTACAATGCATTGTAATTATCAAAATATCAGTTGTTTGCTATTCAAATGTATCGTTGATCACAATATTTGAAATTATTGTATTTTTACAGCTTCCTACCTTTAATTTGCGCTGATGAACGTTACGGCTTATTATTTCCGGCTAAAAGCCCTGGAGAGAATAGCATTACTGACCTTGCTCATTCATTTGAGTTCCTTTCCAGGTTTTTGCCAGGGTAAAACTGACGAATCTGAAAAGTCCTTTACAGAAGAAAAAGCTGATGAGCGTTTTGCTCAATACCAATTTACAAATAAATCACTGGATTATTATCAAGTGAAATTGTCTGTTTTTAAAACAGAGTTTGAAAAGATTTACTTTCTTGAAAAGGCTGCACTGCATAATTTGTTCTTTAATGCAAACACGAACATTTATTCAGAATCAGAACCTGTCCAATTCTTTACTAAGAACAACAATCGAACACAAGTTGAAATTACTTTGGCTGAGTTATACAGGCAGGTAAAAATTGCTTCCATAAATTTCAGTGATTCATTAAAACAAGCGATTTTGGAAGGGTCAAAGTTCAGCTTAGGCAACAATAATTATGGCAATCCTGGCGATGGGCCAACAGCAGATAATCCAATCTGTGAAGATGCATCAGTCGCCTGTTCTGACAATATTTACAATTTCCCGTCAGGTACGCAGGGTGCAGCTCCGCCACCTGTTGGGGGTTATCCGGATTACGGTTGTCTTACTACACAGCCTTGTCCGGCCTGGTATTTCATGCAGGTAGAACAGTTTGGAGATATAGTGATTACTATTGAGCAAAAAAATATGCTGGGTCAGGGAATAGATGTTGACTTTATTTGCTGGGGACCTTTTACCAGCCTTACATCTGGTTGCGAAACAGGACTCACAGGCGGGAGCATAGTAGATTGCAGCTATTCTGCGGAACCAATCGAATTCTGTGAGATATATGGTGCAATCCCCGGACAATTTTACATTCTGTTGATAACGAATTTCAGTCAGGAGGCCGGTTCAATAACATTTTCGCAAACAGGGGGTAGCGGGGTAACCAATTGTGACATTGTACTCAATTGTTCAGTCCTTGCAATTACCACCGATGTGACGGCCTGCAATCCGGGTACAAACACATTTGGGGTTTCAGGCAACATTGAATTCACCAACCCGCCTGCCACAGGAACTTTTACCATCACCGATGTAACATCCACGCCGCCTGTATCGCAGACATTCCCGGCGCCTTTTAACAGTCCGCAGGCTTACTCGCTTTCAGGAATTACCTGTGATGGTGCCATGCATTCCATAACGGCAACATTTTCTGATGATGCTACCTGTACATTTACTCAGAATTATCCAGCGCCCCAGGCATCGTGTCCTGTAGCGACTATCAGCGGAGGAGGGCAGGTTTGCAACGATGGGATTAGCACAGTAGCGGTGCAGATCGGTATAGCTGGCTCTGGCCCATTCGATTTTACTTATGCAATTAACGGAACACCCCAAACGCCGGTTACCGGATACAACGGGCCATTTCCTTATGTGATCAACACCAATGTGCCCGGAACCTATACGCTTGTTTCCGTTTCAAATGCACCTTGCCCAGGGCCGGGAACCATTTCGGGCTCAGCGGTTGTTACTCTCAATCCGTTGCCTGTACCCACACTTACAGGAACAGCTACGATTTGCTCGGGAGCAGCACCTGTCACATATACAACCCAGGCAGGGTTCAGCAATTATGCCTGGAATGTTTCCACCGGTGGTACTATTGTTTCTGGAGGTGCATTCACCGATAACACGGTAACAGTGCAGTGGATACAGCCAGGAGTTCAGTCGGTTACCGTTTCCTATCCAGGACCTGCTCCAACCAATTGTCCGCCTGCGGCGCCCGCAGTGTTTAATGTCACGGTCAATCCGACACCCGTTGCCGATTACACATACACGAACAATTGCCAGGGAGAGGCAGTGCAATTCAACAACCAAACGGCCCTATCTTCAGGCACTTACTCATTGTCATGGGATTTTGGCGACGGTAGCACTCCCTCTGTACTTACCGATCCCACACATGTTTATTCTGGTTCAGGCCTATTCACGGTTTTGCTCACTGCTACTTCTGATTTGGGATGTATTGACACAGAGTCCAAACAAATAGATGTAACCCCAGCTGCCACCTGTGATGCCGGCCCGGCCACAGATGTTTTTTGTGCTGCCGGAAGCTATACCCTTTCTGCCTCTTCAGTCAATAACAATGCTTCACAGTTATGGACCAGTTCTTCAGGGTCAGGCACATATAATGATGCCACCTTTATTCATCCTGTATATACGCCATCAGCAGCCGATATAGCTGCTGGAACAGTCACGCTCACGCTCACGGCAGCAGGCCTTACGCCCTGTCCCGCGGTGAGCGATGCCATCACGCTCACCATTCACCCGTTACCCACGGCCAATGCCGGTTCTGCGGGCTTCAGTTGCCAGGGGTACAACTACACGGTAAGCGGCGCCGCGGCTACGCACTATTCCTCGGTCAACTGGACAGAGAACGGCACGGGTTCCCTCACCAATGCCAACACATTGACCCCGACGTATGTTCCTGGTCCGGGTGAAT
>JAKLFM010000128.1 GCA_022711175.1 Bacteroidota bacterium
ATACTGCTGAGCCGACTGAGAATGTGCCGGTCACAAAGATGTTGCTGATAGGCTGTGAGCCGACTTCGGGTGCATTTCTTGAACAGACCGTCAGCCTGCAGGTGGGTAACCATGACGAATGGCTTATCGTGTGCATTCCTCCGCGTGCCTGGGCCAGGACTGAAAGGATGCGGCAATACGAACAGAATATCAGGCTCGCACTGCGCAGTGGCGCAAGAGTTATCCGGCTTGACGATATGAACATGGTTCATGCCATTTCTGATTTGATGACAAAATACCAGGTCAAACGATTGCTTTATAGTAACTTTATGCTGCCAATGCTACCGGGATTCACAACCAGGAAGGGATTGATAAGCAGACTTAAAAAACTCCATCCGGGGATGGAAACAGTGAAAAAAACGATGAAAAATAGTGTTAAATCCTCTTCGCCCGAAAATATTGAGGTTTCAGCAAAACCAAAGGAATACCTGCTCGCAGCTATTGCAGTTACAATAACGGCGGCAATTTGTTTTCCGATTAAACACCTGATCGGATACCAGACTGTGGGCTTGATCTTACTTATTCTTACAGCTATACTTTCACTATTCCTTGGACGCGGAGCTGTTTTTCTCACTGCCATTTTGAATTTTGTGATCTGGAATTTCCTCTTTATTCCACCCATACTCACTTTTCACATTGCAAATATTCATGATATCATCCTTCTGTTTGCCTACCTCGCGGTTGCCCTTTCGGGAGGCTCGCTTATCACGAGGCTCAGGAAAAACCAGGCTGCTCTGGAACTCAGCAGGCAAAATATCACTTTATTATATTCATTGCTCGAATCGCTCAACAATGCCAATTCTATCAGGGATGTTGTGAGTAAGGTTCGTATGCAGCTTGAACGTAATTTTAATGCCGACGCAATTGTTTACCTGAAAGAAAAGAGTGGCCTGCTTCTCGAAAAACGGTCATTTGGCAATGCGGAATTTTTTAGTGAAAGTGAATTTGATTATGCAGGCAGGGTGTTTTCTCTGAAAGAAAGTGAAACTACCAGGCAGTTTGGCGATAAACAAAATGTACAATATTTTCCACTTGTGGCACAAAGCGGGGCTTTGGGTGTTATTGGCATCGTTACAGACGCGGGGCACTCCATTGTGAATGAACGGCTCATCTTCCTCAAATCATTCATTACCCAGATATCATCGGCACTCGAGCGTGAAATAAGCATTGACAAAGCCAAGGAAAGCCAGGTTTACCAGGAATCACAAAAACTATTTCAAACGGTATTGAACAGTGTTTCACACGAACTTCGCACACCGGTTGCAATTATAAGCAGTGCAGTATCAAACCTGATGGACGAAAAGATTGCATCCGACCATACAAACAGGACAAAGATCTGTCATGAACTGGAATCGTCGGCGGTAAGACTGAACCAGTTGGTGGAAAATATTATTGATATGTCGAAGATTGATTCGGGTTATTTGAGCCTTGATCTTCAGTCGTATGATGTTGCAGAACTTATTGGCGTGGTTATCAATCATATGAAAGATGAACTTGCCGGACACGATGTCACAATTAATATTCCCGACCCTTTGCCTGCCGTACTCATTGACATTAACTGGATGAAGCAGGCCATTGTTAATATTCTCCACAATGCGGTCAACTACGCCTCTATAGGGACTGAAATAGTCGTTACGGCTTCAAATAACGGCACATTTGATCAGATTTGTATTTCAGACCAGGGCCCCGGCGTTCCGGCATCATCAATCGAACATTTATTTGATAAATTCTACAGGGTTCCCGGTTCAAAGAGCGGTGGCACTGGGCTTGGACTCACGATAGCAAAGGCATTAATTGAGGCACACCACGGTACAATCAGTATTGCCAATAATCCTTCCAGGGGCCTGACCGTTACAATTCAATTACCAATATCACCTGCCGATGGAAAATAAAGCCGCAATGCCGAAAGTCCTGATCATTGACGACGAACCGCAGATACGCCGCTTGTTGCGCATTACCCTTGAGGCAAATAATTACAAAGTAACCGAAACTGAGGACGGGAAAAACGGTATCCTTATGGCTGCTACCGAGCATCCCGATATCATTCTGCTCGACCTTGGTTTGCCCGATATGGACGGTTTGCTGGTTCTTGAGCGCCTGAGGGAATGGTCAGCAACTCCGGTCATAATCCTGTCAGTGAGAGACGAGGAGAAGACAATGATAAAAGCATTGGATTCAGGAGCTGACGATTATATCACCAAACCCTTTAACACCGGCGAATTGCAGGCACGCCTGAGAGTCGCCATCCGTCATGCCACACACAGTGACGAATCACCCCTGTTTGTAAACGGCGATTTAAGTGTTGATTTAACGAGCAGGATTGTCAAACTTAAAGATGAAGAAATCAGGCTGACAGCACTTGAATACAACCTGCTCAGCTTATTCATCAGGAATGCCGGCAAGGTTCTTACACATTCGTATATCATCAGATCAATCTGGGGAAATCCATATGCCGATAATGCCCAGGCGCTGAGAGTACATATAGCTCAACTGCGAAGAAAAATCGAGGACAATCCCTCTATTCCAAACTTATTGATCACCGAGCCCGGTGTAGGCTACAGGCTGCTCCAGGTATGAGCAGGCAAACATGAACCGAAATGTTGCCAGGCACTAAGAATAATGCCGCCTGCCGCCATTGCGCCTCTGTGTCCTTGAGGGGAGCTGCCCGCAGCCCTTACACAACGCCGCTTTTACATTTATCATTTGTTAATCGACATTTGATATTTAAAACGTCATCCGCACCTTCCCGCCCCATTCTCCTTGAAGGGAACCACCCACCGCCACCGCTAATTGTCCAACTATTAAGCAAACATGACGATAATGAAGTCGATTTGTATTTGAGTTTCGGGGCTAGATTGTCACCCATTAAATTTTCCAGTTACAAGTTGAAGATTGATAGCATAAAAACAAATACAAGATCTTTTG
>JAKLFM010000129.1 GCA_022711175.1 Bacteroidota bacterium
TTGGTAGGCTGGTTTGTGAACCATACAAAAGGCAGGCGGCCTGTAAAAATGCCTGTACCGCCGCGCACCTGAATAGATTTATCACCTTTAACATCCCAGTTGAAACCTAAACGGGGAGAAACAGTAACTTTTGATTCGGGCCATTTGCCAACATCAATTTTTAAGGTTTCACCATCAAGGTCTTTAAACTCGAGGGCTGAGATTGCTTCGTTTGCCGTCATATCATCAAAATACATCGGGAGTTCAAAACGCAAACCTCCGGTCAGTTTCAGGTTGTCGGTCATTTTGAATTCATCCTGCCCGTATACACTTCCGTAACCAAAATGCAGTTTGGCATAACCATCGCCATCGCCATAAGGATAGGTAAGTCCAAATGTAGTAGGAGCTCCACCTGTCATAAAATCTTCCATCGAAGCGTAGCGATAATAGCTTGTGCCATAACGTTTGTAACTATTTCCGAAATAGAGGTGGTCGAACGATGCTCCAACGGTAAGGGTGTGCTTGCCTAAGTAATAATTGAAGTTATCAGTGAAAGTAAGCACATTGTTAATAACATCATTATCCTTGGTAAAGAGTTCGTAACCAAAGCTCATGTATGGATCACCATCCTTATAGATATCCACAAACGGGAATTCGGAGCTGTTGCTGTTTCTGGTATCCCTGATTTTTGTGTAAGTGAAGAGAAATTTATTAGCCGATTTTGCCCATAGGCTGTTCAATTCGGCAGTGATTGAACCTACAGTGTTAAGGAATCCATAATTGGCATTAGAGAATGACATTGATTTTTCACCAATACGGCCGAAGGTTGAGCGTGTGCCGGGGGCACTAGTAGCATTTACCTGTTGGTCGTTTGTTGAATGAACATAGTTATATCGTGTGGTGAACCTGTGATGTTTATTGATATTCCAGTCTATCTTGGCAAGAATTTTATAGTTCTCACTGGCAAAGTTTCCAAAATCCTTGTAAGTGCCTGGATCGTAACTATAAGTGTTAATAAGGTAGTTACGCACGGTTTCGAGGTCAGCTTCGGATGTGCGCGAAATAAACAGGTCGGGATCGCCAACTCCGTCGGTGCTGGGTTGCCAGGAAATGCCCGGATATGATGACTTTTCTTTTTCTGCATTGGCAAAGATGAACAGCTTGTTTTTAATAAGCGGCCCGCCGAATCGAACTCCATAGCTTGATGTGGTTTGATCGGTGAGTGTGATTTCCTTGTCTTCGATCTTTTTCCCGTTAAATGATTTATCGCGATAGAAACCATATACTGATCCTTTCCAGGTGTTGTCGCCACTACGGGTAACCGCATTTACGTTGGCACCAGTAAAATTCGACTGCCTGATATCGAAAGGAGCAACGTTAACATTGATTTCTTCAATGGCGTCAAGGCTGATAGGCTGGGCATCGCCACCCGGCAATGACTTGGCGCTCAATCCGAAGTTGTTGTTAAAGTTTGCACCATCAATGGTAATGTTATTGTAACGCCCGTCGCGTCCTGCAAAACTATTGCCGTTTGATTGCGGGCTAAGCCTTGTAAAATCGGTAATACTACGGTTTATCGTAGGTAAACTCTGAATCTGATCCGAACGCAGGTTGGTGGAAGCACCGGTACGGTTACCATCAATGAGGGCATTGCGTTTGCTTACCACAGTAACTCCTGAAAGTTGTGATGATTCTTCGGCGAGGTTTACATCGGTTCCAAGTGTCTGCCCGAGGTTCAGAATGAGATCTGATTTTACAAATGGCTTATAACCAACGAAGGTGATGGTCAGGGTATAAGGTCCGCCAACCCTCATGTTGGTAATCTGGTAGTTGCCGTCAAGGTCAGTAAGGGTGCCATACTGTGTACCTGAAGGCGTGTGAACTGCAATGACTGTGGCGCTGGGAAGACTTTCGCCATTTGTCCCGGTAACTTTACCATTGATTCCGGACGTTGTCACCTGTGCCCACATGGCTGTTGACCAGAAAAGAGCGATGGTTAGTAACAGAAGAGCTTTGATTTTCATAGACTTAATGGTTAGGTGGTTGATTTTTTTTGATGTTGCAAGGTATATAAACCTCTTAAAAGATTTGTTAAGGAGAAATTAACTTTTATTAACAAAAAGCCTCAAATTTTCACCAATTTGTGATGATTTTGCAGGTTCTCATGGCTTTCGGTCGTTTGAAAATGAGCCAACCTGCCTCCGTGAATTCTTTCAGGCCATTCTTTTAATTATACGTAATGAATGCGTGTATTTGCCGGTATCGGAGTTGAAAATGCCATTATGGTCGATTGAGTCAATCCTTACGCTACCTGATGCATGAATGATTTTGCCGTTTCCTGTGAGTATTCCCGTATGAATTATATTGCCAACAGGATTTTCGAAAAAGGCAAGATCGCCCGGCCTTGATTCGCTGATGAAGTTTATCATTTCACCCTGCTGGGCCTGCAACGAAGCATCGCGTTTAAGCGAAATACCGCAAAGCCTGCATACCATTTGTGTGAATCCCGAACAGTCGATCCCCAATGGCGTTCGTCCGCCCCACAGGTACGGGGCATTAAGGTAATCCATGGCCGCATCCGCTATCCTTTCGGGCTGAGGCAATTCGGGAAGTATCTCTGTATTGCCGCTGTAGCGATATTCCTGTCCTGCCAGTGTAAACTTTTCCTTGCGGTATTGTGGCAAAACGCTGCCCCTGCAAAGTGTTACTGGGCTGGTGTCGCCATTTCTATAGGCCACTGCAAAATTGTCGGCAACAATGTGCACGGATTTTGCCAAATCATCAGCACCTTGTATAAATTCGGGCGGTAACGACTGCTTCTTATCAATCCAGCCTTCATAACCATCATGAACTACTTTTACCAGCAGCCAGCCTTTAAGCTCGTCAATAACGTCATAGCTTTCACCAAACAACAACTGGCTTACC
>JAKLFM010000013.1 GCA_022711175.1 Bacteroidota bacterium
TTCGCCATGCTCACTTTATCAGGTGGGGGAGTAGCACCGGGTGAAGCCCCGTACATCCCCATAATCTTCTGCATATCATGACTAATCAGGTCATCCACCACCCGGGCATATTGCTCAGCCTTCTTAATGCTGATAGGCTCTGGAATATTCGATAAAACCTTAATAAAGAGACTTAAAATGCCCCAAAACACCCCTAAAAAGCAAAAACCACCAAAAAGTAGTTCCTTTTCGGTGGTTTAACTCTGATTTCCTTCGTACTCTGCGGAAAGACAGGGATTCGAACCCTGGGACCCCGCAAGGGGTCAACGGTTTTCGAGACCGCCCCATTCGACCGCTCTGGCATCTTTCCTTTTATCCTGACCGCCCCTCCCGATAGCTATCGGGACGACCGCTCTGGCATCTTTCCTCAATTGGGGCTGCAAAATTAGAAACAATTTTCAAAATACCAACGATTCGTTTCAACATCGAATCAAAATACAGCTAATCAGGCGCATAGGTCTGATGCCGCAAAAAGAAATACAAAGTCGTCGCCATCATTAACGTAAACAGTATGCCTGCCATCAAAAGTGCCGTTGAGAGACTGTAATGGTCAGTCAACCAGCCAAGTAAAGGCCCAATGAGAGCGAAAAGCAGGCGGATAACAAAATTCCTCACCGATAGCACAGTAGCACGAACATCGGAAGTGGTGATAAGGTTTATATAATTCCGGAGAATAGGTGTGGCAAATCCACGGGCAAGATAAAATACAATGAGTACAATGTAACCCATGTATGAGTCAATTGCCGAGAGTGCTATATATCCGCTTAACAACAAGATTGTGAACAAGATAACAGTCTTACGAGGTCCTAATCGCTTTTCGAGTTTCCATGCTTGGAAAGCTGCAACACCGACTGCAGCATTCAGAATTGCCCAAAGCACTCCGTACCACGAAAGTTTTACATTTGCCTGAATAAACAGCGGTTGCACAAACCATGCCATTGTAAGTGTTGACGCACCGGTAACGGCGGAAAACAATGTGTTCCACCTGAGTTTGGGATTACTGTATAGTGTTTCGCGAATTACCCTGAACATAACCCCTAAGCCTATACCGGTTTTTTTTCTTTCCACGGGAGGTTCAACGAGGAGGAGCGATGCTGGTAGGGCGATTGCTGCCACGGCGGTTTGCACATAAAAGGGTGTTCGTAGCGATCCCAGCGCTAACAGCCCGCCGATAATACCGGCCAAAGCCTCTGCAAAATTGCCGACCGAGGTCACTTTACCTTCATAGCGTAAATACTTGTCCGAAACATGTCCGGCAATTAGTGTGTCGTACAGCATTGCCGAATCGGCGCCCGAAACCAGGCTTTGTCCGATTCCAAGTGCAACCTCGGCAACCGCTAAATTCCAGAAACCAAAAGAAGAGCTATATATCAGGTATCCGGTAACTCCAAGTAATGAACCAAGCAGAATGCTGGTTTTGCGGCCAGCTTTGTCAGCAAAGTAACCGGTAGGTATTTCGAAAAACATCAGGGTGAGCGAATAGACAGCCTGAAGCTGAAATACTTCCCGCATCGACATGCCGTTCGATTTGTAGAAAAGCACGATAACGGGCATCACCAGGTTCATCCATTTGGCAACTTTAATGAGGTAAAGTGCAAACAGATTCCTGCGGTAATTGAATTTTATAGGATTGCTCAGATACAACTAAAAAAGCCAGCATGACAATTTATGTAAGCTGGCTATTGCGGAGAGAGAGGGATTCGACAGCCGTTGAATCACTCACTATCAAAGTCACTTTGCCAGCTTAAAATTTATGCACAATCGGCTGTTATTAAGTTATTTATTAAGGCGTGAACTTTTTTATCATGACTTTACTATATTTGTAAACGACTTTGAACGACAGTAAAACCGTTACCAATTCCGTTACCAATTATCAATAAATCATGAAAAACAATTTTGAACAGTTTATGTCATTTTTCAATGACAGTGACAATTTTCCTGCAAACGTAGCAGATTTTTTGCTCAAATACGGTAACAAATCAGATCAGGATCATTTTAAAACGATCCTGTTACTTGTAGAACAATCGTTAATGTTAGCTGCATATAAATTCAGCAATCATGATAATAATGCTGTTGAAGCTCAAACATTTCTCAAGCTGATGCGGGAGAGTGCTGAAAGATTAAACAAACATTTTGCAAAAGATACTCAGGGCGTAAATGATACGATTGTTGATGTGAAAAGCGGGAATAGTCTGTTAAACGGAATTTCATTAAACTAATGGGATCAATCCAATTCTATATCAATAAGAAGAAAGGCACAGAGAAAGCCCGGCAAATAATGCTGAGTTATAATTACAACGGCCAAAGGCTGTTCTATTACACTGGTAAAAGGATCAATGAAGCTAATTTTATTGTTGACGAAGAGACAAAGAAGTTTATCAAGGTCACAGGGAGTGACCGATTAGAAATCAATGAAAGGTTTAAGCTGATCAGAGACCTGATCGGAGAACTGGAGAGGAAATCAACAGCAGCAGGCGAGCCGTTGACCCCTGATGCAATCAGGGAGAAACTAAACCAACACATAAAAGCCAAAGCAAAGGATCAGGAACCCGAAAAAATAACTCTCAAACGGTATTTTCAAATTTACGTTGATGAACTGACAGACCGGGTGAATATGCGAACTGGCCGGAAATTGTCAGCAACCATGCCACAGAAATATAAAAACCTACAAACCATATTCAACGATTTTTGTGAGGAACAGGGCAGAGAGTATGATTTTGAGGATATTGATAGTACATTTTATTATCAGTTTGTTGCATTCCTGGTAAAGAACAGGAAATTCAGCGTTAATACTTATGGCCGGGCAATCAAATTTTTTAAAACCGTCCTGTATGATGCAGCCAGTAAGAACATCAATAAGAATTTCGCTTTTATCAAAGCGTTGCAGGGAGTGACCGAGCAAGCTGATAGTATTTATCTGACAGAGGATGAATTAACAAAGATTTATGAGTATGATTTTTCGGCATTACCCCACCTCGACCGGGTCCGGGATATGTTTCTGATCGGATGCTGGACCGGCCTGAGATATTCCGACTTCAGCCAGATCAAGCCTGAAGACGTGAGAAATAACAGGATCAGGGTATTAACCCAAAAGACAAAACAAAAAGTGACAATCCCGGTGAACCCGGTAGTTAAATCAATACTGTTGAAATATGACTATCAGTTACCCCCGGCAATTACGAACCAACGGTTTAACGAATATATCAAAGATGTAGCAAAGGCAGCAAAGATCAATGAACTGTATGTTAAACGGATTACCAAAGCCGGTATAACTGAAACCACCACAAAGGAGAAACACGAATTTGTTAGCAGTCATACAGCCCGGCGCAGCTTTGCAACCAATATGTTTTTGAAAGGCGTACCGGCAACAGTAATTATGGGGATCACCGGCCATGCCACTGAAAAAGAGTTTATGAAGTACATCAAAGTAAGTGAGGAACAAAAGGCCGATCTCTTTGAGAAGTATGTAAATTGGTAACAAAAAACCCCGGCAGGGCTGCAACCCATTGACCGGGATAAAAAAGTAGGGATATGAACAAAGGTAATAACTTTTTTGATCTGATTGAGAATGAGATCAATAACGGAGAAAACTATTTTGAAATAGATGTTTTGAAATATGAGAGCCAAATAAATAGTTCAGAGTACTATATCATGTTACTACAAACAGAAGGCAATCTGAGTGCTGAGTATTACAAATTACAAAAAATCAGACAGTTAAAACAAATACCACTATTAATCGAAGGTGCATTCATGCAAGCAATTAAGCAAGCAAAATTGAACGATATTGAGTCAATTAATGATAAAATTTTCGATAATCCTGATCGAAAAGATGAAATACTGAAAATGGAATATAATAGATACCATACTCGATTTGAGCAATACAGTGATAATGGTGAAATTAAAGCAATGCCATCAATAAAGATAACTATTGATTTTGCTATGCACTACTTCATATCTGAAAATCCTTTGCTTGAGGTTGATAATGAGGAAATTATAAAGAGAAATATTGTCCCTCAAATTGAAGCATTTGCAGTTAGAATGTGGTTACATGATCAGATATACAACAACAATTCAGATGCCAACAACACATCTACAAGTATTGCAAACATTGATATTAAGGCTCAAATTCAAAAAATACTGGAGCCACTGAAAAGCCTGGTTGACAGTCCGGATCATTTTGAGATAATTATTGGAGCTTTTGCTGAGTATAAGGAAACCCGAGATATACCGAAAAATTTGATAAAAAAGCCAGTAACATTGAATAATAAGTTTATTGAACCTTTCAGAATGCTGATCTCTCAAAGATTATTGAAAAAGACTGAGGTAGCAAAATTATTAGTCTGTTTGATTAAACCAAAATCAATAACTATCGCAGATTATTCCGAGAATTATATATTAAAGCTATTAACACTTGACAAGAATATATGAGAAAGGTACAGAAAGGTATAGAAAGGTATATTTGTACCTTTAATTAATACTACTTTAATAGCTGATAATCAACATATTGAATTAGTTAAAACATGATCGTTTAACCTGATATACCTGATATTTTTGCTTTGAATCAATTACTCAAAGCAATGCCCCTCACATTTGAATCATTACCTCAGTCAGTAGAGGTTTTACAACAAAAGGTTGACAAACTCACAAGCCTGGTCGAAACCCTGGTTAAAACTGAACCAGCGCCGGAACCGGACGAAATAAGGTTTTACGGTGATAAGGAATTGGCAGAATATATGCACTGCAATATTCAGACAATTTACAGGCTGAAGAAGGCCGGGAAATTGCCATTCCGTAAATATGGCCGCAAATATTACTATCTCCGATCAGAAATAGATAAAGCCTTTGCCGGGAAAGGAGGCCGAAAGTAATGGAGCCAACAAAAGAAAAAGCCCCGGAGCCGGTAGGCTACACAGGGCAGGAGGGCAACTACAACAGCAAAGATACAATATCAAGAGACGAAATACAAGAGTTTCACTCATTTGTTGAACCATTGAAACAGCCGGAGCCATTTCTGAACCTGACAAATGAGATTTATGCAGAATATTTACAAAAGCTGAAAGAGGCTTTTATTGATCCCACTATTGAAATACCCGCTCCCCCGGTTTGTCTTAAGTTAAGTGATGCAATTATTTGCACATTGGGCAATTTCTCAATGGTAATAGGCAAAGCAAAAAGCCGAAAAACATTTTTTATCACAATAGCCCTGGCAGCAGCAACCGGGAATGATGTTGTATTGAACAAGTTTTTCGGATCATTGCCGAATGATCAGCGTAATGTAATTTACTTTGATACAGAGCAGAGCAGGTACCATGCTCAAAGAACTGTGAAAAGAGTATGCCGGTTAACCGGCTATCATTCACCCAACAATTTTATTGCATATGGCCTAAGGAAATACAATGCTCATGACAGGCTTAAAATGATTGAGGCTGCATTATTTACGACAAAAAATATCGGATTTGCGGTAATAGATGGAGCCAGGGATATTGTTACTTCAATAAATGATGAATCACAGGCAAGCGATGTTACAACCTCATTACTGAGATGGACTGAGGAACTCAATATTCACATTATCGTTGTATTACATGAAAATAAGAACGACAAAAACCCTCGAGGACACCTGGGAACTGAATTAACGAATAAGGCTGAAACAGTCCTTTCGGTAAGTAAGAATGAGACAGACGATAATATTAGTATTGTTCAGGCTGAATATTGCCGGGATCGTGATCCCGAACCGTTTGCATTTGAGATCAATGATGAGGGTTTGCCGCAAGTTGCTGACAATTTTGAGATCAGGACAAGTAAGAAACTAACACCCGCAGCAATCCCCCAGAATAATCATTATACCGTATTAAGGGCGATTTTTGGTAACAATAAACAATTAGGTCATTCGGAATTTATTGCTTCTATCAGATACGAGTTTGAACAGCTTGGGCAAACTATTGGTGCAAGCAAGGCAAAAGATTTTATTACATACTATTTGAAAAAAGGTGATGTGATTTCAAGCGGCACCCCTCAAACAAAAAGTCATAAATATCACAGGCCAATTAAAGAAGTTACAAGCAATGAAAATGATTAAAATATTGAACCGGGTTAACCCGGTTAATTGTCAAAAATAACCGGGTTAAGTTAAGTCTATATATATAGACTTAACCCGGTTAACAGGTTGATTGAAATTATGCAGCCTTACCCTGGTAGATATGAATGATAAATTTCGCTATCAATTAGACCGTTCACCCCGGAAATTCGTTTGCCCTGGATGCAATCGGAGAAAGTTTGTAAGATATATTGATACAGCAACAAAAATCTATCTGCCCGGGCAATTTGGCAGGTGCGACCGGCAGGATCATTGCGGGTACCATTTGAACCCATACAAAACATGTTTTAAAGTAACAGATCAAATAGAGCAGCCAGGCAAGCCACAGCCGATGCCGAAATATTACATTCCTGAGAGCATACTCAATGCAACCCTCAAGAGATATGAGATAAACTCATTTGTCAGAAACCTGATGAAACTGGCACCAGTCGGAGAGGTTGAAAAAGTAGTATCATTATACAGGATTGGAACAGTGAGCAAGGGAACCAGAGCCGGATCAGCAACATTCCCCTTTATTGATATTGCCGGAAACATTAGAGCAATTCAGGCAAAGCAATTTGATGAAACAAACCATACAAGGAAAAACGGTACTGATTTTATTCATGCCATAATGCACAGGCATTATCAAAGTACAAATGAGCCTTTACCCCTTTGGCTGAATGACTACCTCAAAAATGAAAGATACGTTTCATGCCTGTTCGGTGAGCATTTATTAACCAGGTACCTGACAAACCCTGTTGCATTGGTTGAAGCTCCAAAGACAGCGATTATCGGTACACTATATTATGGGATGCCCGACAATCCCGCTAACTTGTTATGGTTAGCTGTTTATAATAAAAGCAGTTTAACGGCTGACAGATGCCAGGCATTGAAGAGGCGAACGGTTATTTTGTTTCCCGACCTGGGAGCCTTTACCGATTGGAAAAATAAGACAAATGAGTTAATGAAAGCTATTCCGGGTACCTGGTTTACAACTTCAGATATTTTGGAACGTGAGGCGAATGAAGCTGAGAGGTTAGCCGGTTATGATTTAGCAGATTTTTTAAGCCGTTTCGATTGGCGGAATTTTCGCAATAATTTAAAGTATTGAATATCATATGTTTAAACACAGAATAATTATCAACAAATCATGTCCTTTATTTTTTTGCCCCCTGAAGGTAGCTTTGTTTCATTGTAAGCACGAAATAGCATGAAAAAAATTCAAGACTTTCAGAAAGTCCGGACGCTGGCCATTAAGACAGCCCGGCAAATGTCAGAGGGTAGCTCCCTGAACATTGTCAGATACCTGGTATTCGATACCAGGCGAACCACTCCCCCCGAAATTTGTACTGATTATGTTGATGCCCTGAGGATTGCAGGTATTAACGGCCTTTCATCTGTTCCTGATCATTCGTACATCTTTGCAATCCATAAGCAGAGCGGAACAGAAATCAATATCAAATACTGTCTCCCTTTGCCTGAAGGCATTGAATCAACAGAGGTCAACTACACGCTGAATATTAAATTCAAACGTGACCTGCAAACCTACCTTTCAGCTAAACAAAAAGCTGTTGACTACTTCATTAACGAAGTATCTGAAAGCATTACCGATGAGATAAAAACATACATAGTATTGAGATACCCGGAAATGCAGCCAAAAGCAGTAGCAGAATATGAAACCGCCCTGAAGCTGGCCGGGATCACTGACAGCAATCCAGGAACCGGGTATGTTTTTCATGTCATTGCCAACGGTACAAAAACGATTTTTATTGAGTATGTGAACCCACATACAAATGATGTTCCGGCCTGGGCAACAGCAGGGAGAATCTTTGCCAATGTCAGAGGCTTGGGAAAACTACTCCGATCACGTTCAACCAACCAACCTATAAAAACCTTGTAACCATGCCAACCCCTAAATTAAACATCCTGATCCTGTCAACCTCTCCGAACAGTGATGCAACCCAAAAATTTAAAAACGCAGCAATCAAGAGAGGCCATACACCCACAGTTAAACACCCGGCTGATCTTTACCTTTTTGTTTCCGATTCTGAGAGCGGTTATGACCGTGTTTATGATGGATCGGGAGAAACAGCCGAACGATTGAAAGCCAAAGAAATAGATGCCATACTTCCCAGGATTCACAGCAACGTGAATTATGGAGTCTCGATTGTGAGGCATTTCAATCAGAATCTCGATATATACAGCACCCAAAGTGCAAGCGGGATCAGAGCCGCTTCAAACAAGTGGGAAACTCATCAAAAGCTCTCGATCAACGGAGTGAAAACCCCGAAAACCATTTTTGCGGCCAATCCCAAACATATCAGATTCCTGATTGATAAAGTAGGCGGCCTGCCTGCAATCTCCAAAACAATCAGGGGATCGCTTGGCCTGGGCGTTATGATCCTGAAAGATGAAGAGCAAACCAACTGCACCCTCGAAACGCTGTATAAAGCCCAGGTAGAAACATTGCTGCAAACCTACATTGATGGGAATGCAAAGGATATCAGGGCAATCGTATGCGGTGATAAGGTTATTGCAGCAATGGAACGAAGCGCAGCGAAGGGTGAATTTCGGGCGAACATTTCCAGGCATGGGAGCGGTCGCAAAATTGAACTCTCGAAAGAAGATGAACAGCTTTGTGTAAATGCAGCCAAAGCGGTAAACCTCGAAGTTTGCGGCGTGGATCTCATCAAGGATCCAACTGGCATTTCTTATATCCTCGAAGTAAATGCAGCCTTTGGAATGAACGTCCAGGATGTAACCGGAATTGATGTTGCCGGCCTGATCATTCAGCATATTGAGGAAAACTACAAGCGCAAGAGCAGCCCACCGGCTGAAAACAATACAAGCGGAGCCACCGGCAACCCGCTAACAATCACAACAAAAGAACCATTAAGAAAACGGATCATGAAAACATTCAACCCCACTCTCAAAGAAATTCCCCCGGCTAAGGAGACAGCCCTCACCAGGCAACAGGTTTATGAATCATTCATAGCTAAGAACCCTGCAACTGACTTGATAATGCAAGCAAGTAAGCTGTTTGGCGAAACTCATATTCCTGATGCTGATTTTCGGGTTGAAATACTGAAGCTCGAAAAGCTGATAGTTAAAAAAGAGCAACCCGGTTTCACAGCCAAAACCCGGCAGGATGCGTTAGATTTAATGATGCAGTCCGATGCTCCCATGTACCTGAAAACAAAGGCAGTTGATAAGCTACCTGCAACATGGTTAACTGATGCACAGTATATCAATGAAGTGTTGCAGCAACTGAACACAAGGCCCTGGGAATAATCACTGCCAATAAACGGCGGTTCACGGCTGGCCGTTGCAGAGGTGCAACGGCCTTTTTTATTCCTTGCAGCATATAACATAAATTTTTCATGCCTGGCAGCGCAAATGCCCGTAGGGCGGTGCGGGAGTTACCTTGTCATTTGTTACTGATAATCGTTCAAATACTTATTTAATGTATTATTAATCAATACATTAGCCTTTTTAATTATGCAAAATAAATTCATTGTTAAATTCAATCAATGCAGCGCAAAGGCAACAGCCTGAAAGCCTTGTCAGTGTAAGAACGGCCACAGCATATAACATAAAAACAATTTCGTGTATGTCGCAAATATTGAACAGGGCGGTGCGGGCAATGGAGAGAGAAACCGGATGCAGCCGGGCGAAATTGGAAGCTATTAAACAGGTATTCAGTTAGTTAAAAAATGATTCATGATAATAGCCTGATTGGCAGAATAAGCAAAAAACTGTATAAATCACAGTAAGACAGCTAATTAAACGGTAATATTAGCGCAAATATTAAATTCTCATATTCTCATAATTGGCAAGAAATTTTCATATTCCGGTAAGTGATCAGGCCGGGAGTAAAACAAAACCGTTGCCAAAACCGTTACCAGATTAAAAATAGAAAGCTGTAAATGATTGGTTTACAGCTTTTTATATAATATTTCGGCGGAGAGAGAGGAACTCGATCACCCCTCCTGCATCCCCCGCTATTATTGAGTTATAACGCTCAGCTTACTTTTTTCCGCCTCTTTTTCTCCCTTGACTTTTACAGCCTTTTTGCTGAGTTTTCCACTCGTCTGCTTGTTACAAATTTACATAACTTCTAACGCATTTTGATTATTTTTTACATCCCCTTTAATTATTTTTGCCCATTATCCTGCTATGAAAAAGTTCCCCCTACTCGTTGATTTTTTAGAACAAATGCTCATCACAGAGCTCGAAATGTATGAATCTGGAAATCGTGCTAACGTTCCAACACCCGAGAATTATTCTCATTACGATAATAGCATCGGGGATGAGATGTACAAAATTTATACCTTCACTATACTCGAACATTTAAGGCTGACTAGCAAATCTGATCATACCAGATTTCTGGAAGAATCTTATATGCAATTCCACACTCATACTCCCGAAAAGAGAATTGATGCTATTTATAAACTTTATGAAAAAACATGGGCCCCCGCTGATCAGCCTATTGACCCTGCTAACAAATTAATGCTCCGGCCTGCTATGAATGCTTATAAAAAGCATTTTATCAAATATAAAAAATTTGCTTTTCACCTCCTCAATGATTACAAAAACGGAACACTGGATCTTACTGCTCATAACTTTGAAGATCTTAATATCCCCCAAATCCAGGCTAGGCAGCCCCGTCCTGAACATCATTTTTCTTCAGATCATAAAACCGTAGAAAATGAGATTCCGCCAAAAGACGACCAGGCAGCACTGAAACTGGGCCGCCAGATTAATATCGGCAAAGTACGAACACCTGGCCTGCAAATAATCCCGGATGCATACACCTATATAAATTTTAATACCAACATCAGCGCAATAACTGATCTCCTCGAATTCCTGAAGAAAAACGCCTTCATTGCAGAGGACACCCGCATTAGTGACTTTCGCAATATCTTCAATAATAAAAAACCTGTTTCTCCCATTCGATGGAAAGGCAATCTCTCCGAATTGACTCACTTTATCAAATTATTGCATCTTGAGAAAAAATTAATTCTGCCATTAAAAAACAATGTCTGGAAAATCACTGCAGGCTTGTTTATTGATGCTAAAGGAAAGATTTTCGACTCTTCCCGGTTTAAAGGTCAAAAGATACCCGCAAACGCAAATCTCCTGGAAAGGGCTGCCAACCTGCTCTCTTGAGAAAATACTCTACCCTCTCTTATCCACTCTACCCTTGATTGTTATTTGGTTTTTCATTCTTTCCTGTTTTTTTTTGCTGCCATTTTCCGCCCTTTTCCGCCTTTTTCCTAAGCCCTGTTCCTAAACTCTACTCTGCCCCTTTTCTTTCTGATCTCTTTTGCGGAGGTCTCTCTTTCCCATCTCTGATTCTTAGTGTATTTCGCAACACTCTACCCTCCACGCTACACTCTACTACGCTATATTTCACCTTATTAACCTCCTCATCTCTTCCTTTCTTTGTACCGTTTTCAGTCGCGATGAAAAACCGAAATCATCAGTCTATTCATTTGTAAATCGCCTCAAAATGGAAGTCATAACCTTCGATTCCGAAACTTTCAAAGAGATCATGAAGAATCTCCTTGAAATCAGGTCGGAACTCAAACAAAGAGCTAAACTAAACCCACTTTCCGAAACCTGGCTCGATATTTCTGAAGCCTGCCAACTCCTTAAAATCTCCAAACGCCTGCTGCAGTCATACCGCGATAATCGCATCCTGAGCTTTAGCCAGATCAATGGCAAGATCTACTTCCGCGCCAGCGACATAGAGAGCCTCCTTAATTCCCATTACATTGATAAAAACAGGAGGAAATGATGCCGAAACCACAGTCAATGATGCAATTCGGTTCGATCAATGTCGATACATATCCTCCCAAGCCGCCCCAGCCGGCATTTAGTTACTTCAATCCTCCTGTTTCCAACACTGTGCCTTCCAGGTCGATCACCCTGGCCGAATGTGCCAGGCTAATTGAATACCCGTATCCTTTGGAGAAAAGAACGGCTGAGCTGCGCGCCTTGACATCAGCCGAACAACGAAAAGCTTTTAAAGCCAGTCGGCTGCCTTATGTAACTTTCTCCGGAGTGTTCTCACGCCGGTCCGATAAAGCCCTCAAAATCCCCTCCGGATTGATGGTTCTCGATTTCGACCACCTTCAGGAACCTGAAGCCATTAAGCAAGATCTTCGTCTCGACTGGGAAATTAACCCCTGCATGATCTTTATTAGTCCTTCAGGTGATGGCCTAAAAGTAATTGTATCGGTGGAACTTATACATGCGTCCCATTCCGGTTATTTTGATGTCATCTCCGATTACCTGTTTAAAACCTACGGCCTTAAAGCCGATCCTTCCGGGCGCGATATTTCACGTGCCTGTTTCCTTTGCCATGATCCTAAAGTCTTCCTGCATCCCGAATACAATGATTTCTTCTGACTTTCTCAAAAAATACTCAGCCCGGCTTTCCTCTGCAGAGTCAGCACCTCTTCACCGGGCAGATGACCGGGATGTTGCTCCACCTTCTCTCAACATGGTCCCTTCAACAGGTGGGGAAGGCCTGCATGATGCCAACGCCTGTATGGCCTCTTCTGCCTCCGACATCGAATCCATCGTTTCACAAATCGAATCCCTGGCTATCGATATAACTGCCGGTTACGATACCTGGCTGCGTATCCTCTTCGCCCTTGCCGATTATCTCGGCGAGGGCGGCCGTGTTTATGCACACCGCATTAGCCGTTTCCATCCTTCTTACAAGTTTGAAGAATGTGACAAACAGTACAACTGCTGCATCCGTTCAGGTAAATCAGGCATCACCATCCGCACTCTATTCTACTATGCATTACAACATGGCATCAGCGTAAACACCTCCGCATTATTCTCGCCTTCCTTCGATGAACTTATGATCTCTCTGCCGGAATACGCTTCCGCTGAATCTCTCATTCTCCCCATCTCCAAATCTTCCGATCCCTCTGTCACATCCTCCGGTTCCTCTATTCCCGAATCCTCAATTTCCCCGGTATCCCAACCGCCTTATGTACCTTCCTTCAATGCCGGTGAAGGCGCTGGGCTACTCAGGATGCTCAGAACTGAGGCTTCCAATCCTGTCACTCCGCGGAATGAAAACGACTTTGAGGTAGGATTTTTCCGATGCCGCACGGCCAACCAATGCATTGAGGATGCAAGGAACCAACCTGTGCCGGTCGACCTTTTCCATTCTCTGTGGTTCGAAAACGAACTTACTATTCTTTTCGCCGATACTGGCATTGGAAAATCGGTTTTTGCCGTACAAATGGGGGATGCTATCAGTCAGAGCCGCAAGGTGCTTTATATCGACCTGGAGCAATCTGACAAGAACTTCCATAAGCGTTATTCTCAGGAATATAAAAACGAGTACGTCTTCAACCCTAATTTCCAGCGTGTTACTTTCAAATCCCGATATGCTATCCCCAAAGGCATTACTTACGAGGAGTATTTCATTTTATCCCTGGTTGAACTTCTCAAAATGACAGGCGCCAAGGTCGTCATCATTGATAATATGACGAAACTGATCTCATCTGATACCGATAAAGCCCAGAACGCTAAACCGCTTATGGACCGCCTCACCGACCTCAAGTTCGATTATGGCTTGTCCATCCTGTGCCTTGAACATACTCGTAAAACGAATAGTTCTCAACCTATCAGCCTCAACGATTTGCAGGGTTCAAAGATGAAGTCCAACTTTGCCGATGCCGCCTTCACGATCGGCCGCAGCAATAAGGACACTAAAATTCGCTATGTGAAGCAGTTAAAAGCCCGTTCCTGCGAAGTTCTTTACGACAGTGAAAATATTATAGTCTATGAATTTATCAACAATACCAACTTCATACACTTCCGCTTTATCGAATATGGCAGCGAGCCCGATCACCTGAAGCTCCTCGATGAAAATGAAAAATCAGCTCGTGTTGAGCAAATACTTGCCCTTCATTCCAGGGGACTTTCCAATCGCGCAATTGCTCAACAACTAAATATCACCGAAGGTGCCATTCGCAAATGTCTGAAAAAGCATGCATAAATAATACCTGTGCGCCAGTGCGTATCATTCGTACTAGTGCGTACCTGCGTACCAATGCGTACCTGCGTACCAGTGCGTACCTCGGTACGCAGTACGCACCTTCCTCTCACTTTCTCATTCTCTCAATGTTACTCACCAGTATGTCAACAAGGTACTATCTTAAAATTATTGGTTGTAGGTTGTACCATTCTGTAACCCTTGTCGCTGTAAAGAAACACCTACAACTAACCTACAACTGATTATCAAACGTCAGATTTTGCAGGTTGTAGCATAAATCTCTTTAATTGCCAATCTATCAATATGTTAAACCGCCTACAACCTACAACCATACAACCAAAGAAAATTCTCAGAAATGTCCCTCCCCAAGATCCTTCCCATCTCCTGGTCACTGATTCCCGATCGCAAAACGCCTGACCCTTGTCCCCCTTTTCAAGGGGGTGGCAACCTCCGGTTGCCGGGGGATTTTCAACCAATACCAAGCGAATCTACTGATTTGTATGATAAGCCTGACGAAGGGCAACCATGCTCAAATTGTATCGCCCACGAAATCACCAACTGGCTCCCAATCTCCGGCTCAAACTCCCTTAGTGCCTCTCCGTGCTCTCAGTGTCTCCGTGGTTCCTCTTCAAACCCTTCAAACCATACTCTGTTCGACCCTGTGCTGAGCGAACCTGTGCTGAGCGCAGCCGAAGCAGTCGAAGCATTCTTTAATAGCATCACCCTTCCAACCACTCCCATCCACCTCAACCCCTACACCACCATCCACAACCTTCCTCTCTTCATCTCCACCCACCTCTCTATCTTAAAACGCTACCCTGGTAACAGGGTCTTTCTCCCTTACATCCACCGACTATTAGGCTTGAAAAATCTCTTATCCAATCAGTAGGGTCTTGTCCGTGCGCTGGTTCCCTTTAGGGATACAGGGGCGCGCCGGCCTTTCCCATACCTCCACCGCCTCCATGCCCTGAAGGTCATCCTATCAAAATCTCCCTAAAATACCACTACTCTGCGAGTCCCGGTCATTGAGCTTGTCGAAATGTCGGACGAAGCAGCCTCCCCGCCCTGCCACCATCTGTCTGAAAAATCCACCTCTGGCGGGCGAAGCAGCCCCTGATACCACTCGCATTGTCCCACCCGTCCCATCGTGAGACTTGTGAAACGGGTGAGACTCAACAAAACCAACAACGAAATGCTCGTCTCTGAGCTTATTTCCCGTCTCAATGTGGTATCTAGATCAAAGAATAATCTTGTTATATGCATGATTATTGAGCTTATTCTTAGCATTATCATAGGTTTGCTTGCATAGGTGAATTTCTTTCCCAATTGCATTCTGTTGGGTGGTTCAAATTTCTCTAAATTTGAAGAGGGATTCTAATCATTTCTTGATTTTGCTAAACGAAGAGAATGGCCACCAACAAACATGCAACTATACGGTACCATGCCCTGGATCAGTGTTTCAGTAATCCGGGCAGAATTTATTTTATCGAAGACCTGATCGAAGCCTGCAACAACGCGCTTTATGAATTCACCGGTTCAGACGTTGGTATAAAAAGAAGACAAATATTCGATGATATCACTTTCATGGAAAGTGAGCAGGGCTGGTCGATACCGCTTGAACGATTTAAAGAAGGGAGAAGGGTTTATTACAGGTATGATGATACATCTTTTTCTATCAGGAATCAGGCTATTAATGAGATGGAAGCGAATCAGTTGAGGGAAACCCTCCTTATCCTGACCAGGTTCAAGGGTATGCCACAGTTCGATTGGATGGAAGAAATGCTCATCCGAATGGAATCTGCTTTTAACCTGAAAGGAAACCAGGCATCATTTGTCAGCTTTGAGCAAAATCCCTACCTGAAGGGATTAAACCACTTTGCTGAACTATTCAATGCCATTCAATATAAAAAGGTTTTATCGATAAAATACCAGAGTTTTAAGAATGATGCTTCGCAAACCTTTATTATTCACCCTTACTATCTGAAACAATATAACAATCGCTGGTTTTTATTCGGCTTGAATGAAGAATATGAATGTATCTACAATCTGCCTCTTGACCGTATTAACAGTTTTGAAGCTGTTGTAAAATCCTATGTTGAGAACACAACCGTTGATTTCGAAGAATATTTTGATGATGTCGTAGGTGTAACGGTTAAACCAGGACAGGAACCGGTTAAGGTACTTCTTCAGGTAAGCAAACAACGCTGGCCCTACATTGAAACCAAACCTTTACATGGCTCTCAAAAAGTAAAATGTAGAAATGAAGAATCTGTCACAATTGAATTATCACTCCAGTTAAACAATGAGTTTATTTCTCTGCTTTTCTCTTTTGGAGAGGATGTTAAAGTTATTGCCCCTGAGGAATTAATACTCATTCTCAAAAACAAGGCGGAATCTTTATTGAATAAATATTAGTACCTATGCACAATCAATGCACAGTTGCATCTCAACTTTGCTTCAATAATTCATTAATAAAATGGTCAATCCTCATTTAGATAAAATGAACCCACTGATTTCTAGATTAATTAATGATCTCTGGAGGAAACTTGATTTTGTCATGGAACAAGACCTCTATTATCAATATTTTCCAGCTATACTCTTTACACTCATTCTGCGTCGAGAGAATTTATTGAAGAATGTTCCTTATGACATAAGGGAGAATATTGTCTCTGAAAATCTTGTATACCTTTTTGATAATAACGAAATTGAAAAATTCACTAAGCATAACTCTTTCAAATTAAACTTAGAGTGGTTGTACAGAGATATACCGTCCTATGAATGGGATAAATATATTGAAGCGTTCATTTCATTGGAAGACGATCTTCTCTTAAAAAACTTTACTCTGATATTTGATGGTTTGATAATTAAATTTGTTGATATTCTTCCGGTTACATATAAGACTAATTTTTGTTCATCTGAAATTACTGATCTGATCATTCGTTTGGCTGATTCGAAGGAAAATGCCAAGATTTATAGCCCATATGTAGGCTTTACAGCTTTAAGTGCATCGTTAGATAATTTTCAGTTGCTTGTTAATCATGAGGATGATACTACATTATTTAATTTATGCATTTTGAGATATATAGCCTATAACAGACGTTTAGATAGTTCTGTTTTTATATCAAGCAATCCTCTCACAAATTGGAATCCTACTGCTGATTCTTTTGATCTTATTCTATCGCTCCCACCTTTTGTGAATAAATTGAAAGAGCATTTAAAAGGCCATTTTGTGAATGAATACCATAATTTTGAACAGTTTATAATTGAACAAGGGATTGGTGCTCTGAATCCCAAGGGTAGACTTATTATTGTTGTTCCACAAAATTTTCTTTATAGTCAGACAGGCTCAGAGCATCTTCGTGCCCATTGGTTAATTGGAGAAGATCTTTTAGATACAGTTATTTCTATACCTGGAGGTCTGTACCATTCACATAGAATTCCATCAGCAATTATAGTCATTGACAAGAACAAAAGAAATAAAGGACTTGTCCGTTTTATTGATGGAAATAAGTTTATAATTCAAGCTGATAAAAATCATAGCTATTTTGATTCCCCCAGGCTTTTATCACATATTGAAGCTAATCTCGAATCAGATAGCCTCAAGTATGTTTCCAATAGGGTAATTGCTGAAAATAGTTATAGAATTGATATTCCCATTTACTTTCAAAAAAGCGTTGATGGAGTCATATTATCAGAAGTAGTTTCTCAAATATTTTCAAAGAGGAAAACAAAATCAAGGACAGGTAAACTTGTCAGAATTCGTGATTTGAAGAATGATATAATTGATTATCAGTTATTAGATGATCAATTGGAAAATGCCGAGATATCATCTTCTGCCCAGGAAATCTCTGAGTCATGTCTATTATTGGCTACTAGGTGGAACTCATTAAAACCTACTTTTTTTAAATACACTGGTTTGCCTATATATGTTAGCAATGATATAACAGCCTTAATAGTCGATGAATCAAAAATAGATATTGCCTATTTGATAAATGAACTTTATGAGGACTATGTAATTGACCAGGTTGAAGCTTTCAAAACAGGCAGTTATGTTCCTTATCTAAAAATAAGTGATTTATTAAGAGTTAAGATAAAACTTCCTTCACTGCCAGATCAGCAGAAAGCTAAAATTGCAGGCGTTCACCAAGAGTATCTAAAATCGAAATTAAAGGAAGAAGGATATCAAATCATCATGTCCAATCTGAAAAGGGAGATTGTAGAGAATTATAGGATTAAGAAGCATAATATCATGCAGCATCTTAATAGTGTCAAATCTTCAGCAGATGTTTTATTTAAAATCATGAAAGAAAATAATGGTTTTCTTGATTCGAAATACATTATCAATCCAAACATTGGGTCAACTGTTGAAAGTAGATTTATTAGCCTGATCGATAGCTTACATGATGCAATGTTCTATGTTGATAAAATTAATGATGATATTGCTTTTGATGATAATATTGAAGAACTTCCCATTCAAGATCTTTTAGAATACTGCGTCGAAAAAGGCAGAAATGATGATTTCTTTTCAATAGAAATAGAAATGTCCGAACTGACCGGATACTCTGAATCTGATAATACTTTTTTTGAGCCATATATCAATTTTTCACGCAAAGATTTTTTACAACTTTATCATAATATTCTTGAAAATGCAATAAGGCATGGATTTACTGATAAAAACAGGAAGTATAAATTCAGAATTGAAGGTTCTTTTCGAGGTAATCCCGGTAAAGCTGTAATATCTTTCATGAACAATGGAAATCAATTCCCCAAAGGAATGGCTCAGCGCTATTGTTTAAAAGGAGAAAAAGCAGGTCCGTATGCAAATAAAGGGCTAGGCACATGGATTGCTTGTGAAATAGCCAAGCATTATTCTGCAGAACTTCAAGCATATGACCTGCCGGAGGATGAGTTCCCGGTCAGAATTGATTTAAATGTAGAAAATATATTTTTCTTGAAAGAGGACAAATAAATTTGAAAGATGTTCAAAATTTTATGGGTCGATGATGAATATTATAAGCAGGAAGCTTTTATTGACTATGCTTATCTCAGAGGACTTAAATTATGTCCATTCAAGTCTTTTAAAGATGGCATTAATGAAATTGAAAGACATTTTGAGGAATATCAAGGGATAATTCTTGATGCAAAAGCATATAATGAATCGGAAAATGAGGTAGCTAGTGCTGAAGGATTACCAAAGGCAATTAATAAGTTGCATGAGATGAGGCCCAAAGGAGGTATCCCCATTTACGTTTTTACGGGGCAACCCGATCTGTTTAGCAGTGATATATTCGAAATGATGTTGGGTGATGTCAAATGTTATAAGAAAGGATTAGAGATTGATTTATTGCTGGATGATGTTCTCAAAAATGCTCAGAACTTAGCCGAGATCCAAATTCGCAACAAATATTTAAGAGTCTTCGAAGCCTGCACTGAAAAGTATATTGGTGAAAGTGCCGCCTATACCCTTATAGAGGCTATTAAGTCCATCGAAGTGGATAATTCTCCGATCAGCTATAAGGATTCATTTAATCCCCTAAGAAAATTAACCGAAGTGCTTTTTAGTAAGTTGAATAGTCTGAAAATAATTCCTGATGAAATTAGCAATGGAGCCGGCTGGATTAATAAGTCAAGTCTTTTTCTGGCTGGAAAACACGATAGATTTTCTATCAAGGAAGGAGTTATCCACCCAGTCATAATCTCATCGATTTACTCATTTCTTCAAATCACTCAGGATGCCTCCCATGAAATTCCTGAAAAACTGAATCTTAAAGTAGGTCAGTACGTTGATGAAATGAAAACCCCATACTTGTATCAAAGTACCCTTTATCAATTGTTTGACATACTTATTTGGTTTAAGCACTTCATCGACGATCACCCTGACCCCGAACAAAACAAAAAACTATGGTCCGAAATTGTACAAAAATCCCCTCCGGATGAAATCTGGATTCAGGGAGAAGTCCTCCATATTGCATCCAATGGATGGGGTACTTTTCGACCCGATACCAGCGAAAAAACAATCAGTATCCTTCCGGCAATTGTTAAACAATTCAACCTCCAGGAAAAAGATAGAATAGAAATAACAACCAAACCCGACCCAACTGGCACCAAAACTTATATCGATCAAATCCGCAGGCTACCACTCTAAATATTTCTATTACAAATGCAAGGTAAACAACTCCGCAAACTCGAAGCCGAACTCTGGAAAGCTGCCGATCAACTCAGGGCAAATAGCAAGCTTACTGCTTCCGAATATTCTATGCCCGTTCTGGGCCTGATTTTTCTTCGTCATGCTTTTAACCGCTTCGATAGTGTACGTCAGGTTATCGAAAAGGATCTTCCGGTTCATCCCGAACGCGGCGTCCGCCCTGTAACCAAGACTGACTTCCACCAGAAGAACGCCCTTTTCCTTCCTGAAAAGGCACGTTTCGATTACCTGGTAGCTCTTCCCGAAAGTGAGGATATTGGCGAAGCTATTGATAATGCCATGAAACTCATTGAGGACGACTACGATACCCTTAAAGGAGTGTTACCTAAGAATTACTCAATCTTCAGCCGCGACCTGCTGCGTGAACTGCTTCGCATTTTCAATAAAGAAGTGCTGCAGAAAGCCGACGGAGACCTTTTTGGTAAGATTTACGAATACTTCCTGAATAAATTTGCCATGACCGGTGCCCAGGAAGGGGGTGAATTTTTCACTCCCATGTCGCTGGTGCAAACCATCGTGAACATTATCCAGCCCGACCATGGCATTGTATTCGACCCTGCCTGCGGCAGTGCGGGTATGTTCGTGCAGACCGGCTATTTTATCGAACAGGAAGGCCTTCAACCGGCTGATAAAGTGACTTTTTATGGGCAGGAGAAAGCGGAATTAAACACTAAGCTGTCAAAGATGAACATGGCCGTTCACGGCCTGGAAGGGAACATACAGGAAGGTAACACGTTTTACGAAGACAAGCACAACCTGGTGGGAGGCTGCAATTTCGTGATGGCCAATCCTCCCTTCAATGTGGATGGCGTGGACAAAAACAAGGATGCGGTTAAAAAAGACCCCCGGCTTCTTTACAACAGGGACGAAAACGGCAAAGTTACCCGACTTCTGCCCAAAAACGACAACGCCAACTACCTCTGGATACAATACTTCTATGGTTATCTTAAGCCAACCGGCCGGGCGGGTTTTGTGATGGCTTCCTCGGCAAGCGATGCCGGGCATAGCGAAAAGGAAATCCGCGAAAAACTCGTTCGTACCGGCGCCGTGGATGTGATGATGGCCATCGGCAATAACTTTTTCTATACCCGCTCGCTGCCTTGTACACTCTGGTTCTTTGATAGGTCAAAGGAGTTACTCCCCTCGCCTTTAGAGCCTGTCCCGATTCATCGGGAAGAGGGGTCGGGGGTGAGGTCAAAAGAGACTGTTCTGATGCTTGACGCCCGTAAGATTTACCGGAAGGTAACGAGCAAGGTAAACGATTTCAGTCCAGAACAATTGCAAAATCTTATCTGCATTGTTGACCTTTATCGCGGTAATTCAGGCAAGTTCGAATCAACTGTAAAGGGGTACCTCGACACTTCGGTATCCCTGTCGAAAGAAACGGCGACAGCCACGGCACAACTTCAGCAGCAACTGAAAGAGATTATAAAACTCCTGGACAATTTCTTTTCCGATCTCAAAAACCTGAACGGCTTTCCGGCCGGCACCCTGATCCGGGAAGGTGATTTTGAAGAGCAATTGGTGTATGGCCTTCAAAACGAACTGGTTGCTTCGGTCAATCAATCTTCGTTTACAAACGAACAAATTGAGAAAATCGCCCGCCTGGCGCATAACCTCCGCAAGCCACAGGATAAGTTATTAAAACTGTTATTTGATGCCGTGGCGCAGGCAACTAAGGAATACCAGTTAAACAAAAACAAATCCTGGAAAGAACTGAACCTGAAAGAACAGCTCGACCAACTGAAAGCCCTGCAACAGCAACTCAGCGGAAACCCCGATGAAGAAGAACCTGGCCTGCTGCACGAAACCGAATATTTCTACAAACAAGCCCATTGGCTTACGAGCCGTTTCCCCGAAGGCGTTTATACCGATGTGGAAGGACTGTGCAAAGTAGTAACCCAAAAAGAAATTGAAGCCAAAGACTGGAGCCTGTCTCCCGGTCGTTATGTGGGTGTCAGTCTGAGCGAAGTCGAAGACTTAGACTACGAAGAACGCCTGAACGAAATTCACATTGAGTTGGAGGGATTGAACGAAGAAGCCGTTGCCTTGGCAAAAACCATTTCTGAAAACTATAAAGAGTTGGCGATATGAAGTGGGAGAGAATTAATTTGGGAAGCTTGGGCACTATGAAATATGGAAAAATGCCCAATAAACAAGACTTGGTTGATGAGGGGTATCCTGTATTTAGTGGCTATAGAATAACTGGATTTCATAAGGAATACTTATTTAAAGAGCCACAGTTAATTGTAGTAGCTCGTGGAGTTGGTGGAACAGGAGATGTAAAAATCTCTCCGCCATTTTGCTACCTAACTAATCTTTCAATAGCTATACAAACAAATGATGACTTAGTTGATAGATACTTTTTGAAATACCGATTGTCAGTTCAAAATTTAAGGAGTTTAGATAGCGGTGCAGCTCAATCTCAAATTACAATTGGTTCATTAGAACAATTTGAAACAACTATCCCTCCACTCCCCACCCAACGCCGCATCGCCTCCATTTTATCAGCTTATGATTCCTTGATAGAGAATAATTTGAAGCGGATAAAGTTGCTGGAGGAAAAGGCGTTTTTGAGGTATAAGGGGATTGTGAAAAATGAAAAATTGGAGGAGTTTACGATTGAGGAGGTTTGCGACACTTTGGGAGGGGGAACACCAGCAACTGGAGATAGCCGTTTTTGGGATGATGGAGAAATTCAATGGTTCTCACCAACAGACTTAACCAGGCAGTATTCTATAGTTCTGCTTGACAGCGAAAAGAAAATAACAGAATTAGGGTTGCAAAAAAGTTCAGCTAAGATAGTTCCGCCGAAAACAATATTAATGACAAGCCGGGCAAGCATTGGATATTTTGGCTTAATAAACAAACCAGCTGCAACAAATCAAGGCTTCATAAACATTATACCTTTCAATGAAAATCACAGAGCCTATATGCTATTTGATTTGAAAAACAGAAAGGAAGAAATTATTGGAAATGCAAACGGCTCAACTTTTTTAGAGATTTCAAAAGGCAAATTCAGGCAAATGAAAATCAAGTTGCCAAAAGATGAAAAGGTCTTAATTGAATTTGAAAAAGAGTTTGAAGTCATATTCAATCTGATTGAGAACCTATTGAAACAAAACACCAAACTCCGTGAGGCAAGAGATATTCTATTGCCGAGATTGATGAGTGGGGAGATTGAAGTATAACCAACTAACCATGATATGAATATCAACAATGAAGTTGATTTAATCAGGCGTAAGTTGAAATCGGAAAATGACTTCAGCAGCAATCCTATTGACCTCAGCCTCGGTGTTATTCCCCCCTTCATAGGAAGCAGTGATATCAAACTTATCATCATCGGCCAGGATCCGACCATTAAAAATGTAGCTTCGCGCAAGAACATCACCTGCACCCTCAATCTTGATAAAAAGAACGCATTACGCACATACATTCATGGTATTTGCAGTGAATTAGGCATCACCATCGAGAATGTATACGCCACCAACCTGTTCAAGTACTTTTATACCATTCCCCCAGCCGAAACAATGGAGGTTCTCCGCAGTCATTTAAAGCCCAACCTGGCTCTGCTTCAACAGGAACTTGAAGGGTTTAAAAACATTCCTCTCATAGCGCTTGGTGAGCCGGTACTCCGGTTATTAACCCACGAAAATGATAAAGTCCGAGAGTATTGGGATTACAATCCCATAACAGGAAAGAGCAATGGCGACTTCAAATTCTCCCAAGCAATTGACAATAAACTCCTCAGGGATTTTTATCCTTTTCCGCATCAGCCAAGTATAAGGAAGGTGTTTTATAAAAACACCTTTGCTAAATACCTGAAATTCATGAAAACAAGTCTAATGTGATCAATAATGACAGATTAATCAATTGTATTATGATACCTAAAAATATTACACTTCAGCACGTTTTACAGGCCATTCAGGATATTGACCAAAATGGTATAAAATATCCGTTGACCAAATCAAAGAGATATGACCTGGAGTATAATGGTAAGAAATACCCTCCGAAGTATACAATTTCATTAGCAAATGAATTTGTCAATGGTGAGTATCTGTCACCACTATCACTCAACACATACGAGGCTCAGAACTACCTTAAGAGTTTAAGTCCTGATTTTGTTATTACTGTCAAAGAGAGTGATGCTATACTTGATTTGTTAACAAAGTATAAAGAACACTTAAAGAAAAATGGATTGGCCTCCGAGTTCTATAAATGGAAACTTTTAGCAGAATTTAAAGGAAGGCCTGACATCAATAAAAATGATTTTTATGAAGAAATCAAAACAGTTAATTTTTCTAACCTGATATACCCTATCGCATTGGCTGTCATTCATCAAATTTCTAAAGAAAAGCCAAATCAATGCAGGGAAAGCTTTAGAGCCCTTTTTGATGAATCCCGTTTACTCAGTGAAAGAGTGAGGTTTTTTAGCGAAGAAACATTAAAAGTCTATCGGGATTTGGAACCTGATGAGACTTTAATGCATTACCAGGATGAAAGAACAATTGCGACCTTTCTTACTTATCATGATCCTGATAAGTACACGTTTTTCAAAGACTCATTTTATCAGAAGTATTGTAAGTTAATAGGCATTAAGGCAAAAGAGAAAGGGGAAAAATATGTTCATTATCTTGAACTGGTTGATGATTTGATTAATGATTACTTGAGCGAGGACAATGAACTTCTCGGATTGGTTCAAAAATTAATTCCGCCTGATCATTTTCAGGATGTAAACCATAACATCTTAGCCCAGGATATTCTTTACCAAACATTAGATAAACAGGTTGGGGCAACCAGACAATATTGGCGCATAGGAACTAAAGATCAATCTATTAGTTACTGGGATTTTATGAAATTGAATAAAAGGATATGCATTGGATGGCCTGACATTGGTGATTTGAATGAAGCAAATATTAAATCAAAAAAAGATATTGAAAAACGTTATATACGAGCAGGTTACAATCCGGGTGATAATAGGATAATAAGTCGAAAATCAGGTGAAATCTATGACTTTTTTGAAAATGTTAGGATTGGAGATATCGTTGTGGCTCAGGATGGCGCAACCATACTGGGGATAGGTATTGTTAATGATGAGTATGAGTTTAGGAAAAAAAATGGATTCCCTCATCAAAAGCCTGTGGATTGGAAAGTTGAACTACCTGGTTTCAAAAATAGCCAGGGCATTCAAACAACCGTATATAAATTGACTGATGTATCATTAATTAAGAAAATTGAAAATATGTTAGTTAATACCAATGATTCTGATAATTCAAAAAATAAACAATTGACTACTCCACTGAACCAAATTCTTTTTGGGCCTCCGGGCACAGGAAAAACATACAACACCATCAATAAAGCACTTGAAATCATAGGGGAAAATATCCAAAACAAACCAAGGCAAGAAATCAAAGACTTGTTTGATAAAAAGATGAATGAAGGCCAGATTGTCTTCACAACCTTTCATCAAAGTTTGAGTTATGAGGATTTTATTGAAGGCATAAAACCTGAAACCTTAGATAATAAGGTAGTTTATAACATTAAACCAGGCATTTTTAAAAAACTTTGTCAGGCGGCCCAAACACCTAACCAGTTGGGTTTCAGCGAAGCTTATAATAAGTTGAAAAAAGATCTTAGTGAAACTGAGATGATAAATCTAAAAACGCCAACCGGTAAAGAATTCTCTGTTTCACTTAACTCAAATGATAATCTAACACTTCATACAGGTGCTAAAAAAGAAAAGCAAGGCACTTTGACAAAGGAAAATATCCAGCGGCAAATTAACGGAGAAGAGATGTTTTATGGGTGGAATGGTTATTTCCGAGGTGTGATTTCTTATTTAGAATCCCAATACGGGTATTCATCTGAATCGAGTCAGAACGAACAGAACTTTGTTATGATCATTGACGAAATCAATCGCGGAAATGTATCATCTATTTTTGGCGAGCTGATAACCTTGATTGAAGAAGATAAGCGGCTCGGGCATGATGAAGCTCTTGTAGCCACTCTTCCATACAGCAAAGAAAAATTCAGTGTTCCTTCGAATGTATATATCATTGGCACCCTTAATACTGCCGACCGCTCAGTTGAGGCTCTGGATACTGCATTAAGAAGAAGATTCAGTTTCGAAGAAATCATGCCAAAACCGGAATTACTCAAACCATCAATGATGTTACAGCGCTTATGGTTGAAATATGCTGATCTTGAATGGGAAGATCCAAGGTGGATAAAAATTGAGAAAGAATTCTTGGATTTGTGTGGAGGCACAATTAAGGATAGGGATAAATATGAAGTGCTTGAACAAAAAGTGCTTTTCGAAGAAATATCCCTTGAATTTGATGAAATCATTACTTTCAGCGGAATTGACCTGGAAGTGCTTTTAACAAATTTAAATAATCGAATCGAGAAGCTCCTGGACAAAGATCACAGGATTGGCCATAGTTATTTCATGTCAGCCTTTAATCTGGACGACCTTAAAGGAGTATTTCAGAACAAGATAATCCCTTTGTTACAGGAATACTTCTTTGGCGATTATGGGAAAATAGGTCTGGTGTTGGGTAAGGGATTCTTTATTGAACCAGAAATGTCTAACAAAGATATATTCCCTGAATTTTGGGATTATGATGGTTCTGAATTTGCTGGCCGGATAATCTATCGCTTACACGATGTAAGTATGATGAACGACGACATTTTTAAATCTGCACTTGCTCAGTTACTCAAATAAAAACATTGAACACGAAACAGGAAAATATTACACTTTTTGAGCATCAAACCGTAAAACTCGAGCAGGTTATCGGTGAAGTTAAGTTTGACCGGTCAAAACTGAATGCTTTGCAGGAATATTATGGGATAAGAGGAGTTCCATATTTCTCTTTAATCCACAATGGGATTAAGTTCAATGAGTATGTCGGAGTTATTCAGGTTGGAGGATTAATCATCGAAGTTCTTCCAAAAGCTGATGAATCGTATAAAGGAGCTGATGAAAAAGATCATTGGCGGGACATTTTAATCAATATGATTCGCTCAGTGGGTGCATTCGATATCCATGCTCCAAGTAGCAGTTCCTTAAAACTTAAATCTAATTCTTTACTCTACCTGTATTTTGAGCTCTTTATAAATGAAGTAGAATACCTGATCAGGAATGGGTTACTAAAACAGTATCGAAAAAAAGAAGGAAATGTAAATGCATTAAAAGGGAACTTGCTGTTCAGCGACCATATTCAACTAAACCTTACTCACCAGGAACGGTTTTTTGTTCGTCATACTATATATGATGTTGAACATATTTTGCATATTATTATCTATAAAACTATTCAGCTACTTTATCAGATTAATACCCATATTAAATTACACAGCCGCATAGGATCATTATTGCTGGATTTCCCTGTAATGCCTGATATAAGGGTTTCAGAGTCAACTTTTAATAAGATACGCTATAACAGAAAATCTATGGTTTATCAAAAGGCTATCGAAATAGCCAGGCTTTTGCTTTTAAATTACCATCCGGATATTAAAAAGGGAAGAAACCATGTTCTGGCATTGATGTTTGATATGAATAAATTGTGGGAGCAATTCGTTTATGTAAGTCTCAGACAAAAGAAAGAAGCTGCTACAACCATTATTGCTCAAACATCAAAATATTTTTGGAAACCGCAGGAGGGCAAAAGATCGATAATTAAACCTGATATAGTTCTTAATAAGGGTAAAGTTGATTGCGTTGTATTGGATACTAAATGGAAAATACTAAATGGTTACAATCCTTCTCCTGAAGATTTGCGCCAAATGTATGTTTATCATGAGTATTACAGGGCCAAAAAAGTAGCTTTAATATATCCGGGATCAGAAAACCAGTTGTCTGGCGGAACATTCCTTGACCCCATAACAGGTGATAAATTGGATAAGGAATGTAGTATCATTACTTTATCGGTTGAATCGAATATCAAAAATTGGCAGGGAATTATTTATGATTACATCAATTCATGGATTAAATCACCTGCTATGAAACATTAAGTTAGATGAATTATTTATATTAAGAAGATAACTTCACTTGTCATCTTCCACAACTATCATAACGACACTTGGTTAAGGTAGTCTTAAAGAGAGATGCTTCTAATGAAAGTAATATTCATATTGGTGAAGTTGTTAATGATGAATGTGATAGAATGTTCACTATATTTGCATGTTCACGTTTCGTGAACATATTGAGTACGATGAACAAACCGGTGTTATGGAAGATAAATTACTATATACTGCACTTGAAAACCTGAAAAATCATACAGGTATTCAGGGTTGGATTGCAGCGGCTGATAAAGGTGACGCTGATGGTGTGCTGCGCTTATTGATCAATAACCGGGAGGATACTTTTACAATCTTGATAAAAGGTGAAATACGGTTTCATCAGTTAGAACAAATAAGGCAAATGGCGAAAAAGCACAAGAACCTGCTTCTGATTGCCAATACAATATTTCCTAAAATAAAACAGGAGTTGCGCAACAATCGTATCTGTTATCTCGATAAGGCCGGTAATATTTTTGTGCAAACCGATAAAAACTACATCTGGATTGAAGGTCAGAAAAACGACCGCCTGAAAATTGACAAGATAAACCGTGCATTTACCCCTGCCGGTCTCAAAACAGTTTATCTTTTCCTTATCAACGAAAACCTTGTAAACCAGCCTCAGCGCACAATAGCCGATGAAGCTGGCATAGCGTTAGGCAATATCAACTATATTATCAACGGACTGAAAGAGTATGAATTTCTGATTGAGAAAGGAAGAAAACATTTCCAGATGATCAATAAAGAACAATTATTGAACAAATGGATAGAAGCTTTTGAGGAGAAGCTGAAACCCACATTACATATCGGGAATTTCAGGTTCACAGCAAGAATCACTGAAAATAATTGGAAAGATATCGCTTTGAAACCGAATGAAACATACTGGGGAGGCGAACCGGCAGGTGCACTCATTACCAATTACCTGGTACCTGAAATTTTTACGCTTTTCACTGACGAAACAAGAAATAACCTGGTTAAAAATTATCATCTTATTCCCGACAACACGGGTAATATTCAGATTTTTAAGAAATTCTGGAAAGGCCAGGCAACCTATAACGAAACAGTAGTTCATCCTCTCCTGGCTTATGCCGAATTAATGAATACAGGCAACAGCAGGTGTATGGAAACGGCAAAAATCATATATGACCGACATATCAGGGAAAACATATAAAGAATTAGCCTGGCCCTATTATCGGGAAGTATTTCTGGCACTTGACTCCGTGTGCAGGGAGATGCATATTGAATATTACCTGCTTGGGGCTCAGGCTAGGAACTTCCATTTGCTCGAAAGTAATATTCAGCCGGCACGTGGAACCAGGGATATTGATTTTGCCGTCATGCTTCCTCAAATGGAATCCTATGACAGGTTGAAACAGATTTTAATAATGAGGGGCTTTAAAGAAGTTACCGAACCATACCGGCTCATTCACATTCAAACAGACACGATCATTGATCTGCTGCCCTTTGGTGAAATTGAAGAAGAAGGAACGGTAAAATTCACTGACCGGAAAACAGAGCTCTCTGTGTTAGGGATAAAGGAAGTAAATGAGTCTGCCATTGCGGTTGATTTTGATGGTATTACCTTCAAAGTGTCACCCCTGGAAGGCTTGGTAATTCTCAAACTTATTTCTTTCAGTGAAAAGCCTGAACGTCGGAAAGACCTTGATGATATCAGCGAGATATTACGTAACTACTTCGACATAAATCAATCAAGGTTTTATGAAGAACACATTGATCTGATAGATGAACTCACGTCCGAAGATTTCATGATATTGGCTGGAGCTCGGTTGATGGGTAGGGACATGAAAAAGATAACTTCCAGGTCGGTTAAATTAACACAGGATATTCAGAGAATTATTGGCAATGAATTGAATGAGAAAACAGGAAGTATTACGCAATATTTCCTTAGCCGGCATCATTTCAGGGATTATGATCTGATAAGAAATATTTTCACGCAACTTCAAAAAGGCATCCAGGAATAAATGAGCTACGAATACTCAGAAGATAACCTCATCGAACAAACAGCCATTGAGTTGTTCCACAACCGTTTAGGATGGGATACAGTATTGGCCTATAATAAAGAAACCTTTGGAGAAGGCAGCTCCTTGGGCAGGCTAAATAAAAAAGAAGTAATCCTCAAAAGGTACTTCTTCGAAAAACTCCGGGAATTCAATCCCGCTTTGCCGGAGCAAGCCTATCAGTCTGCCTGTGAAAAGTTGATCAGTGAGAGTATTACAAAGTCATTAGCCGAGATCAACTTCGAAAAATACCAGTTCTTGCGCGATGGTATTCCGGTAGATTATATCAATGAAAACGGCGAGACTGTTAAAAATAAAAGTCTTAAAATCATTGATTTCGACGTTCCGGACAACAATCATTTCCTGGCCGTCCGCCAGCTTTGGATCGAAGGTAAAAGCAAGCGCGTACGGCGCCCCGATATTATCGGTTTCGTCAATGGCATTCCTTTGCTGTTCATCGAGCTGAAAGCTGCACACAAAAAACTCGAAAACGCTTATAACAACAACCTTAACGATTACAAGGATGTAATTCCGCATCTGTTTTATTACAATGCATTTGTGCTGCTCAGCAATGGTATCGAGAGCCGGGTGGGGAGCATTACCGGCAAATACCAGCATTTCCACGAATGGAAGCGCATCACCGAGGAGGATGAAGGTATTGTTGCGCTTGATAGGATAATTGTTGGGATGTGTGATAAATCACGCTTTCTTGATCTTTTCGAGAATTTTATCCTTTACGATAACTCCTTGGGAAAGATTATCAAGCTGATAGCCCGTAATCACCAGTATATTGGGGTCAATAAGGCAATAGAAAATATAAAGCTGAAGGACCAGCTTTACCGCATGAGTAAGATTAGTTTTGAGGAAAAGCAAAAACTGGGAGTCTTCTGGCATACGCAAGGCAGCGGGAAGTCCTACTCAATGGTTTTTATGAGCCTTAAAATCCATCGAAAATTTACCGGCAGTTATACATTTCTGATAGTAACCGACCGAAAAGAACTTGAAACCCAGATTTACGGAACATTTAGCGGAGTTGGAGCTGTCCCTCAGGTACGGGCTGGTTCGTCTGACTCTCTCAAGGCTTCCGACGGCAGGCATCTCAAACAACTTCTCAGTACCGATCATCGTTACCTATTCACGCTTATCCATAAGTTCAATACAGAAAATGAGGTTATCACCAACCGCGATAACATCATCGTGATCACCGATGAGGCTCACCGCACCCAGGGTGGTCAGTTGGCGCTGAACCTGCGCAACGCCCTTCCGGGAGCTGCCTTTATGGGTTTCACAGGTACTCCGCTGTTTCAGGACGACGAAATTACCAAGCGAATATTCGGCGATTATGTTTCGCGCTACGATTTCAAACGAAGCGTGGAAGACAAGTCCACGGTCCCCTTATACTATGAAAACAGGGGCGAATACCTGCACTTGCATAATCCCGGAATTACCGAGCAAATGCGCGCTGCTATCGACGAAGCCACCGAAGATCTTGATAGTGATCAACGTAGCCGTGTCGAACAGTTATTCGGACGGAACTACCCGATCCTCACTGCCAGAAAAAGGTTAAGTGCCATAGCCAAAGATGTGGTGTGGCATTTCTGTAATCGTGGCTATAAAGGAAAAGCCATGTATGTGGCGCTCGATAAGATCACTGCTGTCAGGATGTACGATCTTATCATGCATCATTGGAATAATTACATCTTAAATCTTGAAAGTGAAGTTGAAAAAGGAAAGTACGGCGACCAGGAAATGCTTGAAAAGGCGCATGAATTAAAGTGGATTAAAGAAACGGAAATTTGTGTTGTTGTCAGTCCCGAGCAAAATGAGATAAAGAAATTTGAAGCCTGGGATCTCAACATTGAACCGCATCGCGAAAAAATGAACTCCCAGGACCTTGAGACAAGGTTCAAAGATGATGACGATCCGTTCCGCTTCGTGATTGTTTGTGCCATGTGGATCACCGGCTTCGATGTACCGACACTTTCAACGATGTATATCGATAAGCCTTTAAAAACCCATACGCTGATGCAGACCATTGCCCGGGCAAATAGAATCAGTGAAGGAAAGAACAATGGATTGATCGTTGACTACATCGAAACTTATAAAGCGCTTCTTGATGCGCTGGCAATTTACTGTGTGGAGAAAAAAGAAGGCGAAGAAGGGGCTGAATCCGAACCGGAACCTCCTGTCCAGCCTAAAGAAGAACTTATACAGCTCTTGGAAGAAGCTCTCTCAGCTACCGAGGCATTCCTGCTGGAGGAAGTTGGTTATAATCTCTCTGAGCTTATCAATAGTTCCGGTCTGGAACGCTTGGCGTCTATTGAAAAGGGAATCAATTGTGTTTACACGAATGATGAAACAAAAAATAAATTTCTGGTTCTTGCACGTGAAGTATTCCGCAAATTCAAAGCCTTGCAACCCGATAAGGTACTGAATGATTTTGCTCCCAGGAAAAACGCCATCGATGCCATTTACTCGGCCATTGAGGATAAAGTCGAAAGTGCCGATGTATCGGAAATAATGAAGAAAATCCAGGTTATTGTTGATGAATCCATCGAAAATTTGGCAGCCGAACCATTACAGGATAATACAGTGATCATTGACCTCAGCAAACTGAATTTTGATCTTCTTGAAAAATACTTCCTTAAATCTACACACAAGAACTCTATTGTTCAGTCGCTCAAGGACAAGATTGAAAAGCAGCTCTTGATGATGGTCCAGCGTAATCCCTCCAGGGTAAACTTTTACCAGGTGTATCAGGAGATCATTGACGAATACAATCGGGGTAAGGATAGGGTGACAGTCGAGGAAACTTTCCGCAAGCTCCTGGAGTTCCTGGATACGCTATCAGCCGAGGAGGCTGAAACAAAGCGTGAACAGCTCACCGACGAACAGAAAGCAATTTTTGATCTTCTTCGTAAACCAAACTTAACAGAAGCAGAAAAGAACAGGATCAAGGAAATTGCCAGGGAATTATTAGCCGAGCTTAAAAAGGAAAAACTGCAGGTTGAACACTGGCAGGAAAAATCGGTCACAGCCGCCGCAGTCTATACAGCCGTCACCGATACGCTTTTTAATAAACTGCCATATCCTACCTACCAGAACGACGAAATCGACCTCAAATCAATGTTGATTTTTGAGCACCTGAAAAATCAGTATTATGGAGGAGGTTTGAGTATATATGGGTCATATTAATCTCCTTATGACAGTCTATTTATAATGTATAATCAGTTGTTAATCAAGGATTATTCATATCAGTAATATTGAACTAAGTATTTTTTTCAAGTAATGTCTTTAAAAACAACTTCTGTGCAGATCCACCACACAGATTGGTCAAAATATTTGCCAGCCAATCAATCAGTGTATGGAAAGCACAATCGAAAAATTTCAGAATGCATGGCTGTCACTGGATGCTGAATCCATTAATTCTTGTGTTTCTGATAATGTTGAGTATAAAGCATCTCCCTCTGGTAATTCTTTTACCGGCCGTACTAAGTTGTCGGAGCATTTTGACGGCATATTTAAGTACCTGGAAGAAAACGCTGCACAATCTCAGCTCGTTAAATCCGCGCCCAGTGCGCTTTTATATACCTATAGATTCGAATCATTATGGCCCGTTACCCAATACATGATCAATGCTGAAGGAATCTTTTTGATTCCCTGTCTCGAAAACTGCATCATTACCCTTGATCTTAAAGTGAGCTATGCAGTTAAGAATAACAAAATCAGCAAGATAAAAATTATTGAAAAAGAAAAAGTCGAGTGCAGAATCACTGCACAGAATGGTTGAATCTTTGTTTCGTCAACAACAAACCCCAATAAAGAAATGATTATGAGAACCGAATTTGACGCATCAAAAGAATACAGTGAATTGCTTCGCACATCACAGTGGCTCAATAAGAGGAAGCAGATCCTCAAAAGAGATAATTACCGTTGCTGCAATTGTGGTTCATCTTACGGCCTTGAAGTTCATCACCGCCAGTACCATATTAAAAAACGCACAAACGGTTACCACAAACCTTGGGAATACAGCGATAATAATCTTGTTACTCTCTGCGCTCGTTGCCATCAGGTTGGCCATAACAATTACAAAATCCCTGTCTTCACTGTCTAATATTACGATAACCAATAACCATTAACCAATAACCATTAACCAATAACCAATTAACCTTATTATCATGAGCTGGTTTTCAAAATTCTTCGGTACTCCTGGCAATGATGATTCATTATTGAATAATCAGGGAATTACTTCAAATTCAGAGAACGATGTTAACGTTCTCGAAGATTTATTCGTCAACAGAAATGCCCCTGTTGTGGAAAACGATAAAGAAGGTAAATACAGTATCAAGGCATACCTTGAGCAGGATTTCTTTCACAAGGGTTACAATGACGGTTACGACTATCATTCAGTCGAGGTACTCGATAATAAGATCAATGGGCTGAAGTCCGATTTCCGCTACAATCTTTCACAGAAAATTGACCAGGCCCGGGCTGATATTGTGGAACTTGAAAACCATAAGATCGACGTTGAAGGCATGTCGCAGCGTATGGTCAAACAACTTGACAATCGAATTGCAGCATTACGCTCTGTTATGAACGAACTGGAGTCCGAGATTGCCATGTCGGCACTTGACGAAGGCAGTGCAATGATTAGCATTCATCAGTACCGTGATGGTTATATACGCGGCACCGAAGCTTACCAGTCCGAAAAATTCATCGCCGGTAGCACTGGCCTATTCAATTAACCCTTTAAAACAGATACCATGTTAAAAATCAGTTGTTATATCACAGGTGATGACTACAATATGCTGAAAGCAGATACACCTGAAAGCAGGAAAAAAGTTAAGTCTCTGTCTTCAGTATTATTTATACCGGTCATCGTATGGCTTTTCAGCGGTTATCTAATGGTTACCCAAGTGCTTCAAGGCTCACCCTCATCAGGGCTTATCGTTGGTTTTCTCATGGGATTTATTGTGTTCCTGCTCGAAAAGAATATTATTATGGCACATGGTAGTACTTCCATACTCATTTTCAGAATTTGCCTTGGAACAGTCATTGCCTTAATTGGTGCAATATGTATCGATGAGGTCATGTTTAAAAATGATATCGATCGCAAGCTTGCTGAAATGAATAGGAGTGATGTGGAATCTGATCGTGCAAAAGTAGATGAAAGATTTGCTTCGTTCATTAAGGCTAAAGAGTCCGAAGTTACTGGAAAATTTCAGGTCTGGCAGAATGCACTCGTCGAGGCCAGAAGAGAAGCCGACGCATCCGGGGGAACCGGCAGGAGAGGAGTTGGTCCCGTTACCCAAATGAAACTTGCTATGGCTTCATCATTTCAGCAGGATTACGAAAAGTCTAAATCTGAACTTGAGGCAATTACTAGAAAACTTGAAAGCGAACGTGATTCTGCAGGAAATTTGGTAACTGCATCACTTAATAATAATGCGCTGCTTATACGCATCAAGGCACTGTTCCGTTTGGTGTTTACCGACTGGGGCATGGGCATCATCTATTGTTTGTTTACACTCTTCCTGTTCTTCCTTGAATTCCTGGTTGTTTTTCTCAAGAATTCATGGCCGCAAACCAATTACGAACGCCGTTTAGAACTCATTGAAGAAATTGGGAAAAAACGGATGGAGAAAATCCTGTTAAATGACCTGAATCATTTTGAATCAGGCAGGGTTTATCCTGCTTGCAGGTCAGCAATGAATTTGATTGAAAAAACAAATTCATCTTCAGTTTTCAATTGATGGTTTGAATTCTGGATTATTTTTATTAACCCTATAAATCAAATATCAATTGATGCATAATGGTACCAAATATATTTAGTAATTTGCAACAATAAATTTAAAAGCATAGAAATGAATCAATACTTTGCAGTTAAACAAAATTTCGAATATAACGAATTTGATGATCATACGAGAGCAATAGAATCAGGTGACTGGTTATTTATTATCACTCACGATTACGTTCCTGGTTTATTTATTAAGGTTGATGACTTTAGGTTTATAAATCAAGGAGATTCTTACACAGAGCGAAAAATAAGATTTAATGGTTGGGCTGCATCCATTGATTCAATCAGAGATAATCAGAATCTATATTCATTCAGGGCAGATTTTAGATTTATTGCTCCTGATGGTAGGATTAGACGCATAGACATAGGGAATTATACTGGATATAAAAATATAATTCAGTCTATGAAAAAACTGATAGAGTTAAGTAAATTTCAAAATTGGGAACAATATGATATTATGATTGAAAATGAAAAGTTAAAAACAATAAATCAGACCCTACTCACTGAAATCGAAGAATTAAAGATTTTAATTGAAAAGTTACAAAATGGAGATAAATAACAACCTATAACAATTTAATTAGTTCTTTGAAAGCCCGCTGCAAGATATTGATTTGTGCCAACTGGATTCCATCGCAAGATGGTTTCAGATCGGTTGGTGTCTCGGAGTAATCCGGGGTGAATGTTTCTTCGGTGATTGCTGACTCAACGATTATGACTGGGCTGGTGATTACTTATAACATTGTTATGATTAGTATTATTGATGGTTTAATTGATAGTATTAATTCATAAACAAAGAATAATGCAGCGGGCTTCAACGAACTATCTTATAAAATGAAACTTACAAAGGAACAGATAGAACAGATAAGAATTGCATTTCAAAAAATGCAATCGAGGGAAGATTTATTAGCCGTTTTGAATATTGCAAAAACGTTTATCTATGGTGAAAAAGTCATCCCCTTTAAATTAAATCAACTCACTTACTATTCCAATCCTAAACTAGGTGGTAAGAGATATACAGATTTTAAAATCAGGAAGAAATCTGGTGCAACTCGGAATATTCATGCTCCCGTTAAAGGCCTTAAATCACTTCAAAGTGCGTTAAATTTGATTTTACAATGCGTTTTCGAGCCTCATAGTGCTGCAATGGGATTTGTTCAGGGTAAATCCATAGTCGATAATGCCAAACTACATACAGGGAACCACTATGTATATAATATTGATTTAAAAGATTTCTTCCCGTGCATTGATCAGGCCAGGGTATGGAAGTGTTTCCAACTTGAACCTTTTTTATTGGATAGTAAAGAGCCACTATCACCTTTACAAGTTTCTGAAGATCCTGAGATTAAATATTGGACTTTGGCTGACAATACTGTCGAAAAAACCATTAATGATAAATTATGGAAGTTATCATTCGATGGTTATCGGTTTTCACAAGGTAACTTCAAATTGAATTTGAAAGATGGTGGTGTAATTTTATACCGCATAGAGAAAATAAAGAATTCTGATTCGCAGGGTTCTATAACGGTCTTTATTGACAAAAGTAAGTTTAATCAGGTTAAGGATATTGCAAACCAAACGGCACGAGAACGTAACTTGGATTTAAGTTTTACTCTAAGATATATTGTTTGGCAATTAATAGAAAGTCATCAGAAAAGGCTTCATGATAAAAACTCAAGAATTAGGCTTGCTAATATGTTAGCTGCTATCTGTTGCACCGAAATGGACGTTGAACGGGAAAACCAGGCTGGAGAATGGGTAACTGTTAAGCGTAATGTATTACCGCAGGGCGCTCCAACATCTCCTATAATAACCAATATTGTTTGTCAGCGCTTGGACTTTTTACTAACAGGTGTCGCTCAACGATTTGGTTTAAAATACAGCCGGTATGCCGATGATATAACATTTAGTTCTATGCATAATGTTTTTCAGAATAACAGTAATTTCATCAACGAGTTACATCGCATCATTAAAGATCAGGGCTTTCACATCAATGAAAAAAAGACAAGGTTACAGAAGGAGGGATTTAGAAAAGAAGTTACTGGATTACTCGTTCACGGCAAAGTTAATGTACAGAAGCGCTACATTAAGCAATTACGCATGTGGCTTTATTACTGGGAAAGATATGGTTACGAAAGAGCCTCTGGTTTCTTTATGCACCAATACATTGCTGATAAAGGGCACACACTAAAAGGTAAACCTGACATGGCTAATGTTATCTCTGGGAAGCTGGAATATTTGAAGATGGTAATAGGCAATGATACTGAAACTTATAAAAAATTAAATTCTCGTTTTATTAGCTTGACTTCTCATGAAGTTCAAGTGAAAAAGAAAGATAAAATGCTTGATCTGGTTTTGAAAATCTTATTTACCAAAGGTTTGGATGAAGCGATGAATTATTACAACCCTTAAATCTCAATTAACATGGCGCAAGACAAGACCAGTCTCGAAAAACTATTACTTTTTATTAACGAAATTGCCAATACGAAAGGTAATGAATGGTTTAGAACAAAACTTGTTACTCTGATAGATTCGAGCACAGAACACAATATTGGTAATTATGCTGAAGAAGCAATTAAAATCATTGAAGATATAAACAGAACTAGATATTATCTTAAATACATTGATAGATCATATTGGTCTGAAGGTCTTAATTTTTACTCAGCCATCAAATATCCTGAATTAAAAATAAATTTAATAGGCGACTACAAAGAGATGAAAATTGCAGAAATGCAGAATGATATAATTGAATTCACAAGGCGTTTAGTAATGCAGATGGAAAATTGTGTTACAGTAGCCTGTTCCTTATTAGATGCCCACTCAGTGATAAAATCAAATCCTGATAATTATATTGTTGGAAACAGTAATCTATTGGTTGGAGACTATTCATTCTTTGAGCGTGATGGATCAAGCAAGCTTTTGAATAAAATTAACCTGCCTTCAAAGTTGCTATTTACTAAACAGTACTATAAATTGATTTATTCATTCAACGACGCATCTGATATGATTACAATAAGAAATAAGTCTAGCCATCGAGGGGAGTTTTCTGAAAGAGAACAAAAAATTTGGGATTATGCTTTAAATAATGTTTTGGAGAAAAAAGCTGCTTATACGAATTGCTTCAATTCTATTATCAAAAATATTAAAATTCTTTATGAATAATTCACTCAAGATTGTATCAATGAATCTCCAGAATTACTATAAAGAAATCTCACTCAGCCCTGATCAGGAAGTGGCCCTGAGAAAGCTGGAATCTTTTCTCGAAGGACAGGGAAAGGTATTCATGCTCAAAGGTTTTGCCGGTAGCGGTAAAACCACTATTCTGCAAGGATTAGTAGAATATCTCGAAGCAGTCGAAATAGGATTCATGTTAATGGCACCCACCGGCAGGGCTGCAAAAGTGATCAGGGAAATAACTAAACAGGAGGCCTTAACCGTTCATAAGTCCATATACAGCTTTGAGAATTTTGAGGAAATCGCGGAAGGCGATTCATTCTTCTACTACTATAAGCTTCGTAATAATGTGGATGTAGCCGGTAAAATTTTCATTATTGATGAGGCCTCCATGATTTCCGACGCTAAAAGTGAAGGTGAGTTTTTTCGTTTTGGTTCGGGACATCTGCTTTCCGATCTGGTTTCATTCACACGGGTCACCGAACAAAATGTAAACTCCAAGATCATCTTTGTCGGTGACCCCTGCCAGTTGCCGCCGGTGGGTGATAACAATTCGAAAGCATTCGATGCAGCATATCTCCTGGATAAATTCGACCTGCCTTCCGAAGAAACCGAAATGAAGGAGGTAAAGCGCCAGGGTGGTGAAAGCGGCATTCTGAAAGCAGCCGCTAAAATTCGTAAAAGTATTTCGGCTGGCTTTTTCAACGACTTCAATTTACTATCCAACGGTAAGGATATTTTCAATCCCTCCTATGATTCATTCCTTGATACCTGGCAAGAGGTTTCAGGCCCCAAAATTATTATTGCCAGCAAAAACAAGACCTGCCTCGACCTTAATCTGCAAATAAGAGAAAGAAGATTTGGGAGTGATGATTTACCTGTTCAGAAAAGTGATATTGTCATCATGGGAGGTAATAATTACCGTAAAGGCATTTTTAATGGCGAGTTTGCAGTGGTAAATAAAGTCTGCGAAAGTACCACCCGCAGAACAGTAGCATTAAGAGGCAAGCCTCCTGTAACCCTTATTTGGCGAGATGTCGAATTGATATTCCCAGATGCCGAAAGCACCAATAGAATGGTAAGTGGAAAGATGCTTGAAAATTTCCTTTATGGCGATAATTTCCTTAAACCCGAAGAAACCCAGGCGCTGTATGTTGATTTCAGAAACCGTCATGAAGAATTAAAACCCAGGACTGAAGAGTTTAAGGAAGCCATCATGCAGGATGAATACTTCAATTGCCTGCTGATGAAATATGGCTACGCGGTTACATGCCATAAAGCACAGGGCGGCGAATGGGATAATGTATATACAGTGTGGGATAACGACAATACCGAGGGATTTGATTGTTTTGTGGATAAACAGCAGCGGGCAGGTAAAGCCAATAAAGATTTTTACCGTTGGGCATATACGGCTGTTACCAGGGCTTCAAATAAATTGTTCGCGCTGAATCCGCCATTTTTTAATTCCTATACCTCAATGTCATTCTTAGAAGCGGAGGTTATCAGTGCGCTGGATGAGTTGACAGGCAGGCAGCTTCAGGTAGAGGAGATCATCCTGGATGATGAAATGCATCAACAATTGTCTCAGATGCATCTCCTGGAACAGCCGATTCAGTTACAGGATCATTTTATCAGGGTGCGGCATGCCGTCCGCAAACAGTTTATTGAATTGATTGGATGGGAGAAATTAGGGTACGAGATTCGTTACTACTTTAAAAGGGAACAGGATAAAACCGTTTTTAAGACATTTGTCAATGGGAAAAATGAATTTAAAAATCCCTTTTCACCACTTCCCGCTCTTTCTCCGAATGCCGCTTTCAATAGTGCAGTTTCCGAATTAATAAATCACCTTCCTAAAGTCAGCTTAAAAAGAAATACCCCTGAAACAATCATTGACAGGATTGAATTTGAATTTGATCTGGAGGAAAAGTTTCCGTTTACAAGGATTTTGTTTGATGATATCTCATCGTTACTTGATGAAACCGGTATTGCCATAGAGTCAGTTGAACATCATGATTACAGGGAACGATATACTTTTAAGCGGGACCTTGATTGTGCAATTCTTGATTTTGAATACAGGTCGAATGGTTTTTGGGGTAGGGTATTACCGGTCCTGAATAAATCAAATAGCCCGTCATTGATTTCAGATACCATGACAGCACTCAAAACACTTAAACAGGAAGATCATGCCATCTAAAGAGATCAAAGAACTGCGGCAATCCGGTAAGCTGGATGAAGCCCTGGCCATGGCAAAAGCTGAACTTGTTGCTCAGCCCGATAATATCTGGGCAAAACGGAATATCAGCTGGGTTTACTATGATTATCTTAAACAAAATACATCACCGGAATCTTTCGATCACTTTTTATCATTGCTTACCGCGATCAGGGATCTGAATTTGCCTGCTGAAGAAAAAATGTTGTTCGATCACCTCAGTTGGCAGATTGGTAGAATTGTCTTCAAAATACCTATTTCGGGAACAGATCAGCTTGGCAAAATAAAGCAGCTCCTCGAACTCACGAAAGCCTTCTCTTTTACAAAACCATCAGAAGCCTATAGCTTTCTGTTTAAAGCATTTCATAAAGCATTGAAAGAGACTGATAGTTATCCCGATTTTGCCGACTGGTGGGATTTTTCAAATTTCAGAACCGAAGATTACCAAAAGGAGATACTGCCCGATAGCAAAGAAATAATGTCCATCGTCGAGCAGGGATATATCACATACGCCAAACATCTCCTGCCTAAACAAATTCATGCAGGGGAGCTTGTTTTTAATAAAGAGAAAGCCTCAGCTTTTCTTCCGAAGCTAACGCAGTTATCCGAACAGTATCCGCAATTCCAATACCCTCCATATTTCCAGGCAAAGCTTCTGTTGGCTTTAGGAGATAAGGAGGATGTCCTTTCCGCTATACTGCCGTTTGCTAAAAAAAAGAAAAACGATTTTTGGGTGTGGGAAGTCTTGGCGGATGCATACCCGAATGATGATGAAAAAGTATTTGCTTTCTACTGTAAGGCTTTAAGTTGCTATAGTCCGGAAGAGATGTTGGTCAGTCTTCGCCAAAAAATGGCTGCTTTATTCATCAGGCGGCAATTGTTTAATGAGGCCAGGACAGAAATAGATATGTTGGTGACTGCCAGAAATACTAAAGGTTGGAGGATCCCTTCTGAAGTGATTCAATGGCAGTCTGAGAATTGGTACACAAGCGCTGTTGCTTCAAAGAGCAATAAGAGCTTGTACTCTGAATACATTACTATTGCAGAAGGATTTTTATTTTCGGATGTCCCCGAAGAACCTGTCATTGTTGAATTTGTGAATTCCGATAAGAATATGTTAAACTTCATAGCATCAGAATCAAAGTTCGGTTTCTTTAAATATGACAGGTTCTTTAAGGATGTAAAGATCGGTGATGTATTAAAGGTTAGATTTCAAGGAGAGAATAAGGAAGGGCTTTACCATCTATATACAGCCATCAAGGTTGATGATAGCACTTTTAGAGATCAGTTTGTTAGACAGGTCTCAGGTGCTGTAAAAATATCTGAGGGAAAAGCTTTTGGGTTTTTGGATGATGTTTATATCCATCCTTCAATTGTAAAACGATTGAATCTTGCAGATGGCATTCATATAGAGGGTATGGCAATCAAATCTTACAACCAGGATAAAAAGCAATGGGGCTGGAAATTAATCTAATAAATCTGCTGACCGCATCAACACTACGCCTTGAGCATGATGAGATTTAATCCAAAGGTTATTGTAAGTTATCTGGACAATATTATTAAGCCCAATTAAACATCTATCAATAAATCAATGAAGGTCTTAGAGCAGAATTTAAAGAAATTTCGTTCTGTGCTCAAGTATTTGAACACATATCCGGAGGTTATCTCAGTTCTTAAGATTGGTAATCTCATAAAACCCGAAAATCTCGACAATCATTACAAGGAATGGATTCATCTTGCCGATAGATTTGAAGGTATGGAGAAAGAGCATTTTAGTTCATGCTGGTTGCCAGTCGAAGAAGCTGCTTTTGATTTTTTTATTGATTTGGATGATGCAAACTTGCCTCTGTTTCAATGTACCTACATGTTTTATGAGCCATATGGCTACTTTAACACAGTTTTGTTTTCATCTATGCAGGAATTTTTGATGAATATTGAAAGTGGTGCCGACTTCAGCAAAATTGCATTTAATCATTTTCTTAATGTCTGTTATGATTTTAAAAATATCCACCATAATAACGCTTTACCTTCATCGGCTCATGAAAATCCTGTAATATAATATACGCCTGTCAGCTTGGCCCTCAATCATTACATGTACAAATCGAAAAACATCACCAATGAAAAACAGAATCCTTGCTTTATTTGTACTATTCTCATTTTATCTGCTGCTCTCATTATCTTGCAGTCATCCAAATCAACCAATTCCCGCCAATGTAACTCTGCTTGAGAATGGCAGGATAGGATTTATCATGCCTGAAGGAAGCAAAAAGGTGCCTGATTTAATGGAGGTAATTAAGGATATATCACCAAACACCTTATATCTCTCGAAATTGGATTCTCTTTCCAGCAATTCACCCTTATTCTCAGTTCGGAAGTATGTCAATGATACTGCAACTCCTATGGAAATAGCCTTTGTTGAGTCGGTAATCGGGTACAGTTTCCAGGCTGAGAATCAGGAATCAGAGTTGACCGATTTCGGAGTCTATGATGAAAATGGAAGGCGTTATCGGTACACAGTAAAAAGGATTGGAATGGAAAACCTAAGTTCTTCTATGGCGAAATATTACCCGGAATCGGATGGTGATACCAACTCATTATATCCCTATCCCGAAAGATATAAAATCATGTATTACTTCATGAAAAATGACATGGATACTGCGCTTTACGAACTTTCTGTTGTAACCAATCTTGAACAATTTGAGAAGGCAGATTCACTGCTGACGGCTATTTCAAAATCTTTTCAATTTTACGAACACAAATAGGTTGAGGAGACAAACATTCGGATTCTTTCATTATTTCTTTTGGCAATTGCTGCTACGCAGTACCGGGGTCCCTGAGCGAAGTCGAAGGGTCCGCTCCCGCTCTCCCGAAAAGCGGGAGGAACTCCGCTAAACCGGACTATTGCAGCACGGGGGTAGGGCAGGGGGCAGTCCACGAGCAACCCCAAGGCAGTAAAAATAAAACCAGGTGCGCTATTCACTTCCTTCCCATAACCGATATCAATGTTCATAAAGGAAAAATAACTTCCCGCCATTCGGCTTCCTACCCCGCAATTTTACATAATGCATGTTAATAGGCTTCCTTGCATTTTGGCATATTGATTGCGTTGCGTTCAGCCTATAACAGGCATTATGTACTTCGGGCTTCGCCAAATTGCCCCAACGCAACATCCTCATGGCTTATTATTTCCCTTTTATTCATGCAGTCTATCCCACGTAGCGGCTATCGCTTATATCCTGCATTCATGCGCACCAGGTTTTATTTTTCCTGCGCCACGCTGTCAACAAGCAATCTGAGAACCTTCCCGCATCCAAGCTGCTGCAATCAATTTCGTCCTTCGTCCTTTTCGTCATCGTCACTTAGTCTCCCTCATTTTCGGGCTCTTGTGTGCCTGCTTGCTGCCATCACGCAACCCGTCGCAGCAGGCATCGTGCTGCAATCATAAGCGCGAAGTGGCGCTTATCATTGCCAAGAAGCACTCACAAAAGCCCTCAATTCGGTCGCCATGCGTTCCTCTTCCTCATGCGTCCTCAGTTCTCAATTCATTTCGCAGCCCCACGGCAGCATATAAAGTCTATTCCACTTCGTTTTGGGTGTCACCTGCCATGCCCCATGTTCCCCGCTGCCTTCCAGACGCCTGCTATAACTTTAACCACCGCTCACGGCGACTGTGAAGTCAGCAGGTCACACCACGTTACGGTTATCCACCCACACTTCGTTCCATTGCCTTCATAAGCTGCCAAGTACCTTCCCGCACCCCCTCTTGACGAGAAGATTGAGCCCCTTCCCACACCCATGCTGCTTTAATAAATGCCCATGCCTCCTGCGTCGGCATCAGGCATTCATTTCGCAGCCACACAAGCCTGCCTGCCATCTGTTGGCTATCGCCCAGCCGGCAGGCAGCATCATGTATCACCCTTGCCTGCCATGCCTTTTGCCCGCCCCCATTTAGCAGCCCCCGGACGCCTCCTCCCCGCACTCTACCAACTCGTCCAACTTAATCTTCAGTAATTTTCAATTTTCAATTTTCAATTGTCAATTCCTCTTCTCACGGCGACCGTCGTCTGCTTTATGGGCCTCCGCAGTATGGCGTCAAGTGTGCTACATGCCTCTGCTTTCTCCTCCCCACACCGTCCTTACGAGCTTTTGAGTTTACAAGCTAAGCGGTATTCGCTTCGCTCATCTTTGCGGCACTCTCCCTCCGGTCGATCCGTGCAGGCCTACCGGCAGTGCAGCATATCAAAACCACATATTTTATTAAATCCGGTAAATGGTTCCGGGATTATCATATCAAACCAGAACGAAAAAAACCGGAAAAAGAAAACGAACCCAATAATAGGGCATCCTTCCGGCTCAGTCAAGGCCAAGCCCTTCGGGCGCATTCACTTTTTTATGCATAACACCAGCTTTTGCCTTGAAGGTCATTTCTCATGCATAAAAAATTGACCTGCGGCCTTGCCTTAGCCTCCAGGCTGCCCTCCCTGCGTGGGTTCTTTTTCTTTTTTTCCTGGTTTTTTTCTTCCTCTGTTTTGTTGTGGGGGCGCAAGCGGTTCAAAACCAGGTACTTACAAAGTACCCGTAAACCATTAAAACTCAATACCTTATGAAGATCACCACGCACAATCCCGCGCACGAGCGCACCCCTTATGAGTTTTACATACTCAATAAGGGCTACAATGCCGGCAAGCCTTTGCACCATCCCTGCCCGAACTGTTTCACCTGCCAGGCTTCCAGCCTGGAGGAGAAAGAGCTTTATTACTGGCTCTGCTTTGGCCTCTGGCAGGGCCGGGCCTTCCGGCCTTACCTCATCGGGTCCGTCATCCCGTTTATCCGCTTAAATGACCTGCTCCAGGTCCTCAACCACTCAGGCATCCAGGCCATTGCCGAACTGGCAGCCTTCAAAGTTCTGGTCGACACCCTCAACCTGCTCGAATCCCGGGAGAAGGCGATGAAAAACACCCTCAGCCTCCTGGGTGAGGCCAAGCGTGCCACCGTTCACCATTACCTCACCCGCCGCTAATCTTATAACCCGCCCTGCCGGTCACTGAGCTGCTTGCTGAGCACTGAGCTTGTCGAAGTGTCGAAGCATGTCGATGGGCCAGGCAGGGCCTTAAACCCCATCCAAAATGAGACGTTACTCCAATGACCCCCGCACCATCACCGTCAAATATTCCGGTGAATGTGCCTCCTGCAATGCAGTCCTCCGCAAAGGATCCTTCGCTTACTACTGGCCATCCGACGGCAAGCTCTACTGCAAATCCTGCGGCGAATCCGACTACCTCTATTTCCTTTCCTCCGCTGCCGATGAAGAAGTTTACCTGGGCACCGGCAACCCCTTCTGATCATCACCTGCATGCTCTCCCGAGGGTAATAGGGTAGGGCACCATGAACCAATTCTCTAATTTCCTAATCCCCAATCCACCATGAACAAATTCCACGTCATCACCATCAAGAAGGTCTCCTTCAAGGTCCAGTCTGAGGAGATCAAAGAACACTCCCACCTGGAACCGGCAATCGCCGACCTCATGAAGTTCACCCGCGAGTGGCTCAAATCCTTCCTCGAAGCCGGCTTTGCCGAAGTCTCCTGCGCCATTTACTCCTTTGATAAGGAAGAGCACCTCAGCCTTTACCCCGATGATGAAATCACCTCCGAGAGTATCCGCCGTTATGGTGACCTCATCAAGTCCTTTCAAATCGACATGTATCGCTGATATCCTTTTCTTTTTCTCATTAGGCCCGGCATCCCCGGGCTTTTTTAGTTTTATGCAGTTATTTTAACTGCTATCTTCGTATATTTGAGATCATCATAGTCATGTGAATCTGATTTATTCTCACTGATAATGAAATTCACATGAGATTTGTAAGATTAACAGTTGCAACCACCAGTATTCTTTAAATATATAATTAAATAACATATATGAAGGCGAAAATTCTAATTCTTGGAGGGCTGTTTTTGTGTAGTACTGCATACGCTCAATGGATACCGTTGAATAGTGGAACTACAAAAACGTTATGGTCCGTCGATTTTATTGATGTGAACACAGGGTATGCTGTTGGTGATTCCGGTACAATAATAAAAACCTCTGATGGAGGAGAAAATTGGTGCCTTCAAAATTCAGGAACATCTGTAATACTAAGATCAGTTTTTTTTGTAAATTCAGAGGTTGGGTATGCAGTTGGTAATGATGGAGTTATTCTCAGTACTACAGATGGAGGCACGACCTGGATTGCTCAGGAATCCTGGATTACTGACCATCTAAATTCAGTCTGGTTTGTGGATAATCAAACCGGTTATGCTGTGAGCGAAGCAAAGCCAGGGAATACATGGGTTCATATTCTTAAAACAACAGACGGTGGATCCTTTTGGATGAATAGTTTTATCTATTATGACACATGGTCAATACAAACATTTCTAAATTCAATATTCTTTTTAAATTCAGATATTGGTTATGCGCTTGGATGTACAAAGCGGGAGCAGAATTTTTATGTTTCTTTCTTATTAAAAACAGAGAATGGAGGACTAAACTGGGAATACAAATATGCCGGGTCGTTTGCAGCAAAGGAATTTGGCTTTTAAGTCCGGATACAGTTTTCATCGTTGGGGCTGATAGTTGGAATATGACTCCTCTTATAATGCAAACAACTGATAATTGTCAGACATGGCGAGTAGCAATGTATCCCGGATCGCATTGGGGACGGTTATATTCAATCTGTTTTTCTGACAATAACACTGGTTATGCTGTAGGAGGTGCATCTCTATTCGCAAAATCGGATAATGCAGGTACAAATTGGGCACTCCGAACTGATATGGGAGGTAGCGATGTTGATTTTCCTGCCGTTGATACAGGCTATATTGTTGGCGGCTTTGGAGCTATTTATAAAACAACAAATGGAGGAATAGTAGGTGCAGATTTTCCTCCTGCAGAATCAGATGTATTACAGATTTATCCAAATCCGGCAACCTCAAATATCACAATCGATACACCCCATTCAGGTTATTTATCAATATATAATATAAATAATCAATTGCTTTTGCACCAGATAACTGTCGCGCATAAAACAGTTGTTGATATCAGCACTTTCCCGGATGGTGTTTACTTAATTAAGGTTGTATGGGACGAAGGTGTGCAGTTTGCGAAAGTAATTAAAGAATAATGTTCCTCTTTCCACAACCTGGTAAGGCTAAGCGCTAAATACTAACTGCTAATATCCTCACACCCTCCCCACCTTAACCATCCTCTTCCTGTTTATAATCACCTTCGCCATAACCGCATACCTTGCAGCATCAATGGCATCGTTGAACTTATCAATAGGCTCATTGGTTGCCTTTCCTGCCTGGTCTTCCTTCCACTTGTAATTCTTCAGCTCCCGGATGAGGTTGATCGACCGCTTGGTCACATTAAGCCGGTAACGCTGCAGGATGTCGATCCCTGCCAGGATAGAGTCCTTCCCTTTGAAGGTTGCCTGTATGTTGAACCCTTCCTTCCGGATCTCGAAAATGCACTTCGGCTGGTTGTCGGCAATGATCTCATCGGTCCATTTCAGCCCGAGTTCGCCCATCTGCCGGGCAATATCCTGGTTGGTGAGGCCGCGGCTGTAGATGAGTTCATCCAGCCACAGCTCACCGCCCTTCATCCCGACCTTGATAAGGGTAGTGGGATCGTTGGTAAACCCGAAATCCATCCCGTACACCACCCATTTGCAGTCGGCGGGGAACTCCTCCACCTGCTGCCAGTTGCTGAGGATGAGCCCCTTGATCTGCCCGGGCAGTCCAAGCCCATACACACGCCAGTAATTCTCATCCACATATTTGAGCTGTTCGATCTCTTTCACCACCTCCGCCGGCAGGAACTGGACATTGTCGAGGTAGGTGGACTGTATGAAGGTGCAGTCGGGGCGGGGGATCACCAGGTCGTAGATCCAGTGCTCCTCCATGCTGGGGTTATAGTCCAGGAAGATCTGCTTCTCGGTGCGGATGCTGAGCTGCACCCAGTCCTCGAGGGTGAGTTCGTTGGCTTCGTTGATGAAAAGGTAGGTGCGTTTGGCCCCGCGCTTCTTCTGGGGCTGGTCGAGGCTCACGAACTCGAACAGGTTGCCGTTGAGCAGGTATGTGTTTTCGGTTTTATTCTGGAACTTTTCATCGAAAAGATCGTAGTTGCGGAGGATTTCGTAGAAATCCCGCATGGCTGACCCCTTGAGGCTGGGCAGGGTTTTCCGCACGATGGTGAAAACGGCATCATTCTCTTCTAATGCTTTGACCAGGATTAAAAGCTGAAGGATGGAGTAGGTTTTGCCCGACCGGCTTGAGCCCTGGTTGACCACGATTTTGGTGGTGGCTTCGAAATTCTTCCGGAAAACAATGGATGCATTGGCATTAAGTTCCATGAAAAATTAAATTGATTCCTTGATTTCCGGGATTTGATCAGCTGGCTTACCAGGGGGGACGATTTGAAAGACGACTTTGGTGATCGTTTTGTCTTTGCTTTCCACTTCCATATTCACCCGGTTCTGCTTGGGCCGGACGTACTCCTGCAGATTGAACCACAATTCGACCACCTTCTCAGGTTTCATCTTCATGATGTAATCCTCAATGATGTCATCAAGCATTGAAAGGACTGTCTCCACCTGTATCTTCTGCTCCCGTGTGACTTTGTTTTTGACACCCTTTGGCCGCCCCCCCTGCCCGGGTTTGAACTGCCATTCTTTTTCTGTCTTCTGTTCCATTTTACCTACTTTAACCTATTTTAGGTCAACACCAAGCATCTCGGTAATAATTTGGGCACTTACTTTTTATAAACCCACTTCTCAATTGAGCTCACACTTACATCGTAAAGATCACTCAATTCATACTTTATATCAGTATAAGTGCGATTCCCTTTAGCCCATTTGTAATAGAGCTGCTTTACCAGCCATTTCCTTGCTTCTCGCTGATTCAGGATTCCTTTCTCGACGACTTCACTTACATCCAGTCCGAATTCTTTTCGGATGTCTTCTACAATATTCGTTTTTATGAGTCCCATTGGAGTGATTTTAGATTTATTATCTTTATATTATAAAATCAAAATTAATATATTATAAATTTATTATCAATTGTTTAACAAACATTTTGCCATTCTTTACGAGGTCCTCACAATAATGCATGAACTTCTTTCATATTATAATCAAGTACAATTATACTATCTAATAATAGAGGCTTTAGTTGAAAAGTAAATATTTTTTATACTAAGTATCTAACATATTTACAAGTATTTCATTGATTATTTAAATCTGATTGAACAATACTACCGAAACACTTTTCCATTCACATCAAATTAATTAAGATCGGCAAAAAAAAGTAAAAGGCCACTCTTTCGGGCAGCCTTCAACTTTTAGTTCGATAATTCCTGATCATACATCCCGTAAATCTTTTGCATATCCTTATTAATCAGGTCATCCACCACCCGGGCATATTTCTTGGTCATATTCACGCTCGAATGTCCCAGCATCTTTGAAACAACTTCTATAGATACCTGGTTCGAAAGTGTCACTGTCGTTGCAAATGTATGCCTTGCAGTATGGGTGCTCAAATTCTTCTTAATCCCGCACAAGTCGGCGATCTCTTTCAGGTAGGCATTCATCTTTTGGTTCGTATAAACAGGCAGCACACAACCATTAGCGATACAATAGGGATGTTCTTTGTACTTATTTAGTAGATTGACAGCGGGCTCCAGCATTGGCACACTGCACCAATTCTTGGTCTTTTGCCTTCTTTTCTTGATCCATGGCTTTCCATTCTTATCTTCTAAATCCTCATATTTTAGGTTCTTTACATCAATAAATGCCAATCCGGTGAAACAACAGAATAAATAGACATCCCTTACTTGCTGCATTCGTTCAATCTCAAAATGTTTATTCATCATTATCCTTAACTCCTCATTTGTCAGATACGCAAGATCGACATCATCCAGGCGGTGCTTTATATTCCTGTATGGATCAGCCTTAATCCATCCGTTTGCCAATGCTATCCGAATGATCTTCTTTAAATTTTTCAAATATTTGATGGCCGTATTATTGCAGCATTTCCGCTTCGTCTTAAGGTAATACTCAAAGTCGCTGATGAACATTGGATTAATCTCGTACAGAAACATATCAGTCCGCTTATATTTAAATTTGATAAAGTCCTCAGTATGCTTGTAACAGGTCTTATATCTTTCTGCAGTTCCTGGTGCGAAATCCTTGCCTACCAGGGATACCACCTTTTCATTGTGGTCTTTGAATATTTGCAGGATAGTCTTGTTGTCATTGTCTATTCCAAAATGAAAATTCTTGAGTTCATGGGCAGTTATTGGTTTCCCAAGTTCCTCCAGCTCCCTTTTCTTCAGTAATAAGTTCGACTTGACAAAGTCCAGATAAGAATTGATTTCTTTTGCTGATTTGGTACATGAACCTAACCTTCCCTTTTCAATATTCCATTCCTCCGGATCGACGGTTCTACCAATAGCAAATTCTGCCCTTTGTTTGTTTACGGTGATGCGGGCATAGATTGGCACCAAACCGTTTTTCTGAGCCTTTCCCCTATTTATGTAATAGAGGACAGTGAATGTTGCTCGCTTCATTTTTGTATGAATTAGGTTTAACAAAAATAGATTTATCGGGCAACAAGTAGAAATGCAATATGCTGTAAATCAGTGAATAATCTTCATAAAAGGCGGACATTTTCAGTTTTTAAAAAGTCCGCCGATTTTTCCACCGCAAATATGCCTTTTTTGGCACTTTTCTGCTGGTTGAAAAAATAAAAAAACCACTGAATGGTACTCATTTTCAGTGGTTTACGTTAAAACTCATTTTTACTCAGCGGAGAGAGAGGGATTCGAACCCCCGGACCCTTGCAGGTCAACGGTTTTCAAGACCGCCGCGATCGACCACTCTGCCATCTCTCCGGTGCTGCAAAATTATCAAAATTTATTCATTCCCAAAAATTGATTGTAAAACGGACCAATCCCCACATCGAAAACCTCATAAACAAAAAAATGACAGCCTCATTCTCTTCTATTCCCTGCTGATTATAATTAACTTTGCATTTGCATCCTTAGTTTCACAGAATGAAAAAGTCGCTCCTGATTTCAGCACTGCTTGCGCTATCGCTGGCTACCCCTTCAAAGGCAGCCGGGCTGCGTGCTTTTATGTCGTACACAACGTTTTGCTCGCCCGATGCCGGTCCGTTTATAGAAACGTATCTCTCAGTGCTGGGAAGCAGTGTGTGCTACATTCAAAAGGACAATGGTAAATTCCAGGCATCGATACTGGTAACCATGCTTTTCAAGCAAAACGATACAATTCGTGACTTTCGCAAATATGAACTTTTCAGCCCCGAAGTGGATGATACGGCAGCAATAAACTTCAGTTTCCTTGATCAGCAGCGCGTTCCGCTGCCTAACGGTAAATATGACCTCGAACTTACAATTGCCGATAAAAACAGGGAAATGAAACCTTTCGAGGTAAAAGACAATTTTGAACTCGACTATCCCGCGGGAGTTGCTAAAATATCAGGTGTTCAATTGATTGAATCGTTTACCAAAGTAGAAAAACCCGACGTTCTTACAAAAAGCGGTTACGATTTTATTCCCTTTCTCGACAATTATTTCCCGGCAGCGGTAAATAAACTTACATTTTATGCCGAAATCTACAACATCGGTAAATTACTTGGCACTGATGATAAATTCGCTGTAGCTGCATCCATCGAATCATTTGAAACCGGAAAGGTGGTCAGGGACAACTTCCGCCTGAAGCGCGAAACAGCCAAGCCGGTGAATGTTGTTTTCAGCGAATTCGATCTTACCAATCTGCCTTCGGGCAATTACAGCCTGGTGATTGCCGCCCGCGATAAGGAGAATAAGGAACTCATGAGAAATACGCTTTTTTTCCAAAGGAGCAACCCTGCACTAACCTTCAACACAGCAGATATTGCAGCTGTAAACATAACAAATTCATTTGTAGCTCAATACAATAATGTGGATACGTTGCGCGAATTTATCAGGATGACCTTTCCCATATCTTCATCAGGCGAAAAACTATTTATCCGCACACAACTGCCTATTGCCAGCATCGAAACTATGCAGAAATATTTTCTTGCATTCTGGCAATCGCGCAATGCCCTGAATCCTGCCGGTGAATGGCAAAAATATTATTTACAGGTACTGGCTGTGAACAACGAATTTAAAACTCCAACCAAGCAAGGCTATGAATCTGACCGCGGGAGGGTTTACCTGCAATACGGGCCTCCCAATACCCGCGTGCAGGAGTACAATGAGCCGCGAACATTTCCTTATGAGATATGGCATTATTACCAGGTTGGGAACCAATCGAACCGTAGATTTGTTTTTTATACACGTGAATATGCTGCCAATGATTTTGAAATCCTGCACTCTGATGTGTATGGTGAAACCTATAATTCGCGATGGGAGATAGAATTGCACAAGCGCGATACCGATCGTAACAATAACCCGATGGACCTCGACCGTACTTCCGAACCCGATTATTACGGCGGGAGAACGCAGGATTATTATGACATTCCTCGCTAAATCATTTATAAGAACATCATTTTATATGAAATTTCTGCCGGGGACCATCAGGGTCATAAATAGTCTGTTTTGTTTGTTGCCTTTCCGGATTGTTTATATAAAAGCTTCATTCACAGCGTGGTTGCTTTATTCGGTTATTCGTTACCGCAGAAAAGTTGTTGACGAAAACCTGATGAAATCGTTTCCTGGTCTGAGCCTGCAGGAACGCAACCGGATAGCAAAGCGGTTTTACCTGAATCTTGCCGATGTTATTGGTGAAATTTTCAAAACCCAGGCGTTGTCTGCATCGGAATTAATTAAGCGGGTTAAAGTAATAAACCCCCAGTTGGTTGAAGAATACCGTTTGCAGGGGAGAAGCGTTATTTTTGTGAGCGGCCATTGCGGCAACTGGGAATGGTATGCTGCTTCCGCCATACTGCAGTGTCCGGGGTTCGACCACAGCGGGGCTATTGTGAAACCATTGAGCAGCGAGGTTTTTGAAGATTTTATGAGTTCGCTGCGTACCCGGTTTGTCAAAAACCCACTCATCCCTTTTAAGTCAGCTTACAAAGTCATGGCATCAAGGCGGCACGAACTCAGCCAGACTTATATCCTTGCCGACCAAACGCCACATCAAAGCGAGATCAATTACCATACAAGGTTCCTTAACCAGGAAACTGCCATTTTCCTTGGCACCGAGCGCATTGCCAAATCACTCGACCAGGTGGTTATATTTTCGCATATCCGTCGGGTGAAACGTGGTTTTTATGAAATTGAATTTGAACTTATCACCGATAAACCTAAGCTCACAGCCGAGTTTGAGATTACCAGCAAGCATGTCAGCATGCTTGAAAAGGATATAATTGCTCATCCGGAATTGTGGTTGTGGTCGCACCGGCGATGGAAATATAAAATTGAAGATTAGTTCGAAGTTCGTTCAGGTTTGAATTATTTGATTATTTTCGCTTCGTAAAGCATCGCAACCATCGCTCGCCTCTGCCTGTTATTCTCGTAAAAAACACAAAATATCACTCCTGCATTGCCAACAGTAGCCGTAGTCATATTAAACTGGAATGGCCGTGAATTTCTGCACCAGTTTTTGCCCGGTGTAATTGAGCACAGTGCCGGTATAGCTGATGTTATTGTTGCAGATAATGCGAGCACTGATAGTTCGGTTGAATTTCTGCAGGATAACTTCCCCAATATCAGGATTATACAGAATATTACCAATGGCGGCTTTGCCAAAGGTTACAATGATGCCCTTGCACAGGTTGACGCCGATTATTATGTGCTGCTCAACAGCGATATTGAGGTTACAGCAAACTGGATAAAACCGGTAATTGACCTCATGGAAAGTGATCCCCTGGTTGCCGCCTGTCAGCCAAAGCTGCGTTCGTACCACCATACCGAGAAGTTTGAATATGCCGGTGCTGCCGGCGGGTTTATTGATAAATACGGTTACCCGTTTTGCCGGGGCAGGGTTTTTCAGACAATTGAAACCGATCACGGTCAGTACGATGAACCTGCCGAAATTTTTTGGGCTACAGGAGCCTGCATGTTTGTGAAAGCCAGGCATTACCATGAGTTGGGCGGTTTTGATGAGGATTTCTTCGCACACATGGAAGAGATTGATTTCTGCTGGAGGCTTAAAAATCAGGGTTACAAGGTGATGTATTGTCCTGATTCGGTTGTTTATCATGTTGGTGGCGGAACACTGCCTAAACAATCGTCGCACAAAACGTATCTCAATTTTCGTAACAACCTTGCATTGCTTTACAAGAACCTGCCGCAAAACCTGCTGTGGCCTGTTTTTGCGGTGAGGTTTCCGCTCGATGGAGTGGCTGCTGTTAAATTCCTCCTTGAGGCTGGATTCGCCGATTTTTACGCTGTTTTAAGAGCGCACGCGTATTTTTACCGTTCATTCAGGAAACTAAGGGCTAAGCGTAAGTTATTAAACCACAATGAAGTATCAATGATTTATAAGGGCAATCTTGTTTGGGAGTATCACATCCGGAAAAAGATGACATTCAATGAGATGTCGCCCGATCATTTTTCCAGTTAATAGTTATCAGGAATTCGAAATCAATAACTCTTTCCCTCTATGTTAACAGGCTTATCAAAGCAAGCCTGTACGACTCGAGCCCAAAGCCTGAAATAACACCTTTTGCCCCTTCAGCTATCATTGATCGGCTTCGAAAATCTTCGCGGGCATTGATGTTTGATATATGTACCTCAACAACAGGTGTTTTTACTGATTTTACTGCGTCGCCAATGGCAACCGATGTATGCGTATAACCACCTGCGTTGAGTATTATGCCATCATATGAAAAACCAGTCTCTTGTATTTTATTGATTATTTCACCCTCGATATTTGTTTGATAATACTCTAATTTCACATCGGGGAACATGGATGTAAGCAAGTTGTAATACTCATCAAATGTGCGATTACCGTATATTCCGGGTTCACGTATGCCGATAAGGTTAATGTTTGGCCCGTTGATGATAATTATCCTTTGCATCACTGATGATATTTTTATACAAATGTAAGCCATTTCAAGAGTCTCCTGAACCTAATATGTTTGATTAATGCGATGCAACCTTTTATTTACCGGCAGCATCATTATCAGATGACACGAGTTTATTATTTTAGAAAACAAAGGCCTAAAACAGTAATTTTGAAGACCGTTACCTAAACTGTCTGATACGATTAGAGTTCTGATGCAGCAATATTTTCGACATATTTTAATGGTTAGCAAATCGCATTGCAAAAGCATTCCGCGAAAATGCCTGTTGATGAGCTGTTTACTATTGCTTTTTAAAACTTCTGTCTATGCCGAAGGTACAAAACAGTTGGAACCTTATAATCCCGCAACAAATCCAACGGAAATTACAAAGATCATAATGGACGATGCAGTAGTGACAGGCCACAGGATTTTGTTTGCGCAAGTTGGATGTGCTGCTCAATACCGGCTGAACATACATATTGAGAATGCCGCAACTGAAAAAATATATATAGGCCTGAACGATGCTGCTGCCGGGTTATACTTCCAGGTGCGGAATCCGAGCGGGGGCACGCCAATACCTCTTACAGCAGTTCCTTCATCGGGAACAGGTTACATATCATCCTGGGCACAGGCCTTTGCCGGCCCTAATATTGGTGGCTCCAACCCTTCGGGATATACCCCTATTGTTGTAACACCTACAATGACAGGCGATTATTATATTGAATTTGCGGCGGGGAGTGCAGGCGGCAGTGTGTCGAACACAGCCCTGGAGTATTTTGATATTACCGTGGCGCAAGGTACAACACCCATTAACGGCCGAGTATGGAGCAAAGCCTGGCAGATAAAATCAGGAGGAGGTTACAATGTGACTCCGCCAACAACACAATCATTTTCAACGTTTTATATCTATACTGATGACGGCATTGTGACAAAACTCAATCTGAATGGTTCGTGCGGAGGCACATCATCAATATATTGCAATCAATACGGGGTTTCGAACACCGGCAACTGGACCATCGACAGAAAATCATTCAATGGCTGGCCGGGATCCGACTTGCCTCAGTATAAGATATTCCTCAACGATCCTGACAATGCAGCTTACCCCACCGGAATCCCCGGACAGATATGCGACTATTCAAGCCAGTCAAACTGTGATGGTACTATCGATATAATGTTGAAAGTAAACAAACCCGGTATTGTAACTTTGAATATCGACTGTTCGCCAACAGGTGCCGGACCTGAAGATAGAACCCTCACTAGTAATCTTACCGGTTCAACAGGTTGCACCCTCTGGGAGACTATACATTGGGATGGGTTGAACGGAAATGGTGTACCCGAACCCGGCGGCGCCTCGGTAAGCATGTATGTTGATTATCTCAACGGCCTCACTAACCTTCCGCTATGGGATGTGGAAAATGCTTACCAGGGACTGAAAGTGGATGTTGTAAGGCCCGTACCTGCCGGGAGCACAAAACTCCCCTTGTACTGGGACGACTCCAATCTCGGCGGCACCATTAATATATTAACGGGTTGCATATACCCGGCAAGCCCGACAGTTACGGGGTGCCATAATTTTCCGGTACCTAATCCGCCACCGGCGCTACACGACAAAATGGTGAATACATGGTGGTATTTTGTTACACAGGCGACCATTAACCTCACTCTGGTTCTTAAACATACCCCTCCAACTCCACCGGCACCATCGGGACCAACTCCCGTATGCCAGAACCAGACAGGTGTTACTTATACAGTTCCCGCTCAAAGTTCTACGACCCAATATGTATGGACACTGCCTGACGGTTCAACTCAAACTACCACAACCAACAGTATATCGATAAACTTCGGAGCCACATCAGCCAGCGGCAGCCTTACCGTGAAGGGATGGAATGCCGATTGCGGCTATGGAGCTACATCACCTGCTTTGTTCATAACTGTGATTCCAAACCCGTTGCCGGTTGTAACAGGGGATGCAGGTGCCTGCCAGGGAACAACCCTCAACTATACAGCCACTGCCGGGATTACAAATTATGCCTGGTCAGCATACGGTGGCGTTATACAGGGAGCATCAAACACAAGTTCGGTGAATGTGCTCTGGAATGTGCCAGGAACTGATACCATTACACTTGTATCGAGTTCAGGTTCATGCCCTCAGATTGTTACCAAAAAAACTGTGCAGGTAAATCCTACGCCTGTTGTATCATTCACATATTCTGATACTTGTGCAGGAACTATCACTCATTTCAGTGATAATTCCACGATTTCTTCAGGTACTATTGCATCCAGAAGCTGGAATTTCGGCGATGGATCACCAGCCGGCTCAGGGACGAATCCTACGCATACTTATGCAACGGGTGGAATATACACCGTTACCCTCACGATAATTTCAAACCTGAGTTGCAGTAGTTCACTCTCAAAACAGGTACATATCAGTTCTCCCCCGACAGCATATGCCGGAGTTAATGCCAGTATTTGTCAGAGCCAGTCCTATACTATCAGTACAGCCACAGCAACCAATTACAATTCAATACTTTGGACACATAATGGCCAAGGTACACTGGCAGGGGATAACACGCTAACTCCTATGTACACCCCGGGTTTTAATGAGCTGGGTTTAGTCACGCTTACGCTCAACGCTTATGCAAACGCACCTTGTGTTGATGCTGTAAGTACGATGACAATCACAATCAACCCATCGGTTACCGCCTCAGCCGGACCTTCTGCAACTATCTGTGAAGGAAATGCATATACGCTTTCCGGATCTAACGCTGCCAACTATTCCTCTTTGCAATGGACTCGAAGTGGAACCGGAAGTTTTAACAACCCGACCATTCTACATCCTACATATACGCCAAGTCCTGCCGACATCAATGTGGGCACAGTACTTCTTACACTCACTGCTGTTTCGAACACCACATGCCCAAATGCAGTATCGTCAATGACGCTTACCATAAGCCGCCAGGCCATAGCCAATGCAGGTCCTGACGGCACAGTGTGTCAGAATGGTACCTATATTCTAAACGGATCATCAGCTCAGTATTATTCATCTTTTTTCTGGACACATAATGGAACTGGTACGCTGAACAATCCGTCATTGTTACATCCTGTATATTCGCCCGGTGCAGGTGAGGCAGGGACTGTCACATTCATATTCCATGTAAATGCAATTTCACCATGTGCAAATGCCACCGATGAAATGCACCTTACCATACAGCAGCCGGCAACAGTTGCAGCAGGAAGTTCAGATACCATTTGTGAAGGTAGCACCTTTATGCTATCAGGGTCTTCAGCTTCCGATTACACTTCGTTGTTATGGACGAGATCAGGATCAGGTTCTTTCAGTGACCCGGCAATCCTTCATCCAGTTTATACTCCCAGTGCTGCCGATATTACAGCCGGAAGTGTGACACTTACCCTCACTGCTTCCGGTATAGCACCATGTCAGCCTGTTTCGTCATCATTAATATTGAATATCTCGCGGCAGGCTGTAATCAATGCCGGTTTGCCTGGAAGCACTTGTCAAGATAACCCTTATGTTGTTTCTGGAGCCACAGCCCAAAATGCAACATCAATACTCTGGACTGCCCCGGGTCCCGGTTCTTTGACCGGTACAACCACCCTGACACCTACGTACACGCCTGCTCCGGGACAAACTGGTACAATTACGTTAACACTTAATGCGGCAAGTTCTCCACCGTGCATTGATGCTGTAAGTACCAGAACGCTGACCATTGATCCTTTGCCTGTTGCAGATGCAGGCAGCGATTTTTCAATTTGCCAGGGATACAACTACACAATTTCAGATGCTACAGCCACAAATTTCAGTAATGTGTTATGGACAGCAACTGGTCCGGGTGTTCTTACTAATGCTGCGACACTCACGCCAACATACACACCAGCGGCCTCTCAAACAGGGAACGTCACACTCACCTTAAGTGTTTTTGGAGATATGAGTTGCAGTGGTGTTAATGCCAGCGATGTAAAGATTCTCACGTTTTCGCCATTACCAAATGTTAATGCCGGTTCTGATGACTTAATTTGTGAAGGAAGCTCTTTTGCCCTTTCCGCCACGCAATCCAACTGCGGGAGTGTATTGTGGGGTTCTTCCGGTGACGGCACCTTCAACAACCCGGCCTCACTCACGCCAGTTTACACTCCCGGAAGTAACGACATCGCCTCCGGCGCAGTGGTGCTGACGATCACGGGTTTTGGTGCAGGTTCCTGTGCGGGAGAGACTGCCGGCGACCAGATGACACTGACGATCGACCCCATGCCCACGGCCTATGCAGGCATCGATGAGTCACATTGTGTACAGAGCCCGATAGCGATCACAGGCGCCACGGCAGGCAACAACTCGGGGGTACAGTGGTTCACCTCCGGCGACGGCACCTTCACGGGCAACACCACGCTCACGCCCACGTATATGCCCGGCAACATCGATTTCAATAACGGCACGGTAACGTTGACCCTGCGATCATACGGGCGACTGGCATGTTCCTCGCAGACGGTGAGCGATACCCGTGTGCTCACGGTGACGCCCTATCCCACGGTGAATGCAGGCCCTGATAATTACATCTGCAGCAACCAGACGCAGTACCCTTTAACCGGCAGCGGCAACAACTACAACACGGGGGATATACAATGGAGTTTCACGGGAGGCGACGGGGTACTCAGTGCCACGAATGTAATGAGCCCGATCTATTTTCCCGGTCCTGTGGACCTGAGCACGGTTGACCGTGCCATCACGTTCACGCTCACGCTGCAGGGAGTAGGCACCTGTGTGGGGCAATATGTGAGTGACCAGATGACGCTGCTGATCGATCCCACGCCTGTGAGCAACGCAGGCCCCGACGGGGAGGTATGCGGCCGCCGTGCCTACCAGTTAAGCGGGGTTGCGCAGTTTGAGAACACGATACAGTGGATCACCACCGGCGACGGTAGTTTCAATAATCCCAACATTCTGAATGCCACCTATACCCCCGGTCCGGGCGATGTAGGGACGACGGTGATGCTGCGGTTAGATTTGAGCGGATGCCAGAGCCTGACGGGGGATGACTTTTTGTTGCTGACGGTCCATCCCGATCCCAGTGCGACTATGAGCGGCAGTGCCGATATCTGCGAAGGCACGACCACGCCGTTGACGATAGCTTTCACGGGCACAGCGCCGTGGGATGTCACCTATACGAACGGCCTCACCACGGTAACGGTGACGGGCATCACGTCCACGCCATACACCTTCACGGTCTCGCCGCTGCTAACATCGAACTACTGGATCACAGCAGCCTCGGATGCTTACTGTGCCGTACCCAATGATTCCATCCACGGCCCTGCCTATATCGTGGTACACGAGCTGCCGCAGCAGTTCATCACCACGGCCTCAAACAGCGGCTACTACTGTGCCGGCGACACGGGGGTGGTGATCAGCCTGTCGTCTTCACAGTTGGGGATGACATACGAGCTGTTCCACAACTGGATAAGCACAGGCATAGTACTGTCAGGCACAGGCAGTGAGCTGCGATTCGGCACATTTACCGCTCCCGGGCAGTATGCGATCCAGGGCACCAATCCTGGAGGGCCATGCACGGCATGGATGCGCGATACGGTAGAGGTGATCATCAACCCGATACCTGTTACGGATTTCAGTGGCACTGCGGCCTGTGAAGGCGACACGACGTGGTTCACGCTCACGGGCAGTTACATCAATGCCATCAGCCACTGGTTCTGGGATTTTGGCGACGGCACGATGCCCACCTACAATGCACCTGTGAACCCGGTATGGCATGTATATCCCACCTACGGCAGTTATCCCGTGACGATGAGTGTTACCGACACCAACGGATGCCACTACACGATCAGCCACACGGTGGAAGTGCGCCCGCATCCCACAGCTTTTTTCAGTTACGGCACACCCAACTGTTTGGGCGAAGCTACGGTGTTCACCGATCTGAGCACGATACAGCAGGGCCAGGGATATTTGCAGCGGTGGGTATGGGATTATGGCGACGGCACACCTAAGGATACAATATGGTTTCCCGGCAGCCCGAATGTAACGCACACCTATTCCACCGACGGCATCTACACGGTAACGCTGTGGGTGAACAACTCGGTAAGCTGCGGTGACTCGTGGAGCACGACGGTATCGGTAACGCGTGAGCCAGTGGCAGGCTTCATGATGGCAGCCACGGCCTGCCAGGGCATGGAAGTACTGTTTGAAGATCAGTCGCAGCAGGACGGCGGCGGAGCCATTGTAAGCTGGCAGTGGGATTTTGGTGATCCCGCATCGGGGGTAGAGAACTACAGCACAGAGCAGGAGCCTGTACACAGCTATGCTGCGCCGGGCAATTATACGGTCACGCTCATTGTCACGAACTATAACGGATGCGACGACACGCTG
>JAKLFM010000130.1 GCA_022711175.1 Bacteroidota bacterium
CGTTTGAGCCAAACTACACTTTCAGGCTGTCGCAATTTACTGATGCAAAGACGGTTATTGTCACGGGTAGCTTCAACGGATGGCGGGAGGACAGCTTCAAAATGTACCGCGAAGGTGATGCATGGATCTATCCCATTTTCCTTAAACCCGGCAAGCACACATATAAATTTCTGGTTGACGGGCAGTGGCTGATTGATCCGGCCAACGAAACCTGGGAGGAGAACTACTACAGTACCGGAAATTCCGTACTGTGGATCGAACCGTAGTGTGAATGCAGGCTGCCTTTATTTTACAAACCCGAAGCCTTCTTTATTTAGTCGTCGCGGCGCCGAGTTGTATTCCCAATTTCTCAAATTCAACATCGTCAGGTTCCCAAAGTTCAACTTTATTACCTTCAATATCAATAATATGTACAAACTTTCCATAGTCATAGGTTTCGATGGAATCGGCTATGACCACACCTTCTTTCCTGAGCTGATTAACCAGTGCCTCAAGGTTGTCAACCCTGTAGTTTATCATAAAGTCTTTGGTTGATGGCTCAAAATATTTGGTTTTTGCACTGAAAGGGCTCCATTGAGTGAATCCTTTCTTTGTGCTGTCGGCACCCTGAAACCACTCAAATACCGCCCCGTATTCATTGGTATTCAAACCGAGATGGCGGCTGTACCAGTCTCTCATTTTTTGCGGGTCATTGCATTTGAAAAAGATGCCGCCTATACCGGTTACCCTTTTCATTTTTGAGTCATCACCCGGTTCTTTCGTCAGCATCGACTTAAATGCAAAACCAAAGCCGAACGAAACCAGGAGCGCCAGGAGAATGAATGCTTTTTTTGTCATAATTGAATGTTTCTTGAGGATGTTATTTTAAAATTTCAGATTCCGACCTTTACACATAAGCGAGCTGACAATCATGTGTTTGCGCTTAGTACAAACCTTTGTTGATGTCCTTTTTATAGTTCTTCAACATTTTCCCGAAGTTCTTATCCTTTTTCCGTCGTTCAGCTACTGTTGACTCAAAATGGGCTTTCTCCTTTTCCATCTTCAGCCAATTTTCGTACGAAGCGTTGTCAATTTCTCCATTTTCAACTGCTGACAGCACAGCGCAACCTGACTCGGTTGTATGGGTACAATCTTTGAATTTGCAATGACGCGAGAGGCTGATAATGTGGTCAAAAGTGGTTTCTAACCCGCCCGATGTATCAGTAATCCCGACCTCTCTCATCCCCGGGTTATCGATCAGGATGCCGCCGCTTTCGAGCACGATTAGTTCCCTGTGGCTTGTTACATGCCTTCCTTTGTTCGTACTCCGGCTGATGGAATCAGTACGCATGATAGATCTTCCCGAAAGGTTGTTTAACAGCGTGGATTTGCCAACACCCGAAGAACCGAGCATACAATAGGTTTTTCCCTTTTTGATGATGGCTTTGAGCGCATTGCAGCCATCGTTTGATTCGTTGCTGATGGCTATGACCGGTACATCGTTGATACGCGCCTTCACCATCTCCAATATTTCTGATTTCCGGTGTTCATCAACCAGGTCAATCTTGCTGATGACAATGATGGGGCTGACTTTTGCCGCATAGCAGATGGTGAGGTAGCGTTCGAGCCGGTTAATGTTGAAATCCCTGTCAGCTGCCTGCACCAGCAAAGCATAATCAATATTTGTGGCGATGATTTGTATTTCTCCCGATTGGCCAACAGACTGCCGTGAAATGGTTGAGAAACGGGGAATTATTTTTTGAATGATCGAAAAATCAGCATCGTACACGGTGAGTGCCACCCAATCGCCCACAGCGGGAAAATCTTCGCGGCTTTGTGCCGAAAAACGCAGGTTGCCGGTTATTTCGGCTTCGTATTCTCCATCAGTCGTTTTAACAATATACCGCTCTTTATGCTCAGCAATCACCCTGCCCATCACAAAGTCCTGAAGATTAAGTTCAATCCTTACCTTTTCGAGTTTTTCGTTGTATCCTAAGTCTTCTAATTTCATTTCAGTTTCAGTTTAAGGGCGGCTTATAATGACGGGTATAACCATCACTTCCGCACATTCTTCACTATGTGAATTTTATGAAAATATCGCCAACTCCCTGATGACCTCCAAAGCGCATCTAATTTATGCAATTCTGTCGTTTGTAAAAGATTGCATATTGACTGCTTTTACCGGCGAGGACTCTCCCAGGCGGAGACAACTTCGGTAAAAATATGTATTAACCATTGAGAACCTTTATACAAGGTATTTATAGTGGAAATTATGCGTCAAATTCTTTCTTCAGTCAGATTGAGTAAACCCTAAACCAACCAGAACTGCTCAATTCTGCTAATTTTTTAGTTGAACAAAAGCATTTAGTTTGCACTCAACTGGCAGCTTCACAAGGTTCCAAAACTCAATGCTTATTTTTATAAACTATTGATGGCCACACATTCTTAAATCACTATAACTCCAGTACAAATCTAACTGACTTAAATCCTCCTATTCGCCTGTCATCGCTGCTATTACCACTTGTACAATTTTCCCGTTGCCTGGTAAGTCAGCTTATTATCAGACTTTGCTCAACCGGCGCAAATTTTTAATGCCGGTGCTATTTTACCTGGTATGCATTAATATATTGAATCCACTGCGCTTCCAGGGCGGTCACGGATATACCATATATGTTTTCAATACTTTCAGGCTCTTTAATGAGTGAAACCAATTTGTCAATACCATGTGTAACAACAAGGAATTCAACAATCGTAGCCGACAGTCCATAGCCGTTCATATAGCCGAATTCCATGACCGGGGCGGTATTAAGCTGTGTCCATGTCGGCGGCGTTTTGTCGGCCAGACCCGATTTTACGGTTTTCCGAACATAATCATTGATCTGTCCTGCTTCATACTGCGCATA
>JAKLFM010000131.1 GCA_022711175.1 Bacteroidota bacterium
TTCGCTTTAAGATACTCATCGAAGGTGTGGTGGAAATCGAGATGGTCGTGTGTTATGTTGCTGAAAATGCCACCTGCAAATGTTAATCCGGCAATACGATTCTGAACAACCGCATGTGAACTCACCTCCATGAAACAATATTCACAACCTCGTTCAACCATAACCGAAAGCAACTCATTGAGCTGCAAGGCATCCGGTGTGGTATGTGTGGAAGCGATTACATCATCATCAATACGGTTCGAAATGGTTGAAAGCAGCCCGGCATGATAGCCCAGTTTCCTGAAGAGGTTGAAAAGCAGCGTAACAGTGGTGGTTTTACCATTAGTGCCCGTAATACCAACAAGTTTCAGCTTAGCTGACGGAAAACCGAACCAGGCAGAAGCAGCCTGACCGAGGGCATAGCCGCTATCGCTAACCTGCACGTATGTAATTCCCTCGATCCTCTGGATCGGTATTTCCTCGCATACCACAGCCACAGCCCCGGCTTTAACCACGTCGGCAATATACTGGTGGCCATCAGCATGCAGGCCTTTAACGGCAACAAAAAGGCTGCCGGCTTGTATTTTACGCGAATCAAATGAAAGGCTGCTGATCATAATCCTGCTATTGCCGACTATTGTCAGTACCTTCATTTTTTCGATTAATTCGCTCAGTAATTTCATTTTCGTAATCCAGGAGTATTAAATTTCGAGTTTCAGTTCAACTACGCTGCCCGGGAGCGCCTTGCTGCCTGGTTTGAGCGACTGCTTCCGTACAATCCCCATACCCGATGTCAGAACTTTAAAACCATGTTTCTCGAGCAGGTAAACAGCATCGCGCATTCCCATGCCGTTGACGTTGGGCACAATTCCGTTTCCGGCATTGTAGGATGCTATTTTGATGCCTGTGCTGTCGCTTACAATCCAGTTGTTATTCAGCTTTAACCCGGGAGTAAAGCCCAGCCATCGGCCCAGCGTAGCCAGATCATTGCCAAAGCCTCCGGATACAGGTACTTTGGATTTTTCTTTCACCGTATCATTCCAGGTAAAGCCCATTTCCATATCGGATGCATACACCCTGTCAGCAATTTCGCGGAATACGGGCGCCGAGATGGCTCCGCCGTAATACACGCCCTTTGTCGGGTTATTGATAACTACGATGCACGAATAGCGGGGATTCTCAGCAGGAAAATATCCCACGAAGGTTCCCTTGTAACTCGAACGGTTGTAACCTGCATTGTTCATGGCAATCTGGGCTGTACCGGTTTTACCGGCTACTTTATAAACAGGATTTTTAAGCACTGAACCTGTACCTTCCTCCACAACTCCTTCGAGCATGATTTTTGCCTTATCAATGGCTCTTTTTGAAGCTATCTTAGGATTAATCACAACAGGTTCAAATACTTTTATGGGTTCGCCCGAATGCCTTATTTCATCAACAAACCTGGGCTTCACCATAACTCCGTTATTGGCTACCGCGTTGTAGAAAGTGAGTATCTGCATCGGAGTGAGGGCGACTTCGTAGCCTATCGACATCCAGGGCAACGATACTTTTGACCATGAACGGGCATGTGTATCTTTAATCCTGGGCATTCCTTCGCCGGCAATTTCGAGGTTGAGTGGTTTATTGACCGAGAAGCTGTACAGCCTGTCAATAAATGCCTGAGGGTTAGACGAATAGGCCTTGTAAATAACTTTTGAGACCCCTACATTGGATGATTTCTCGAAAATCTGCTTCACAGTGAGCACACCCGTGCCCAGGTGTGAGTCTTTCATGGTACGGTTAGCGTAATGCGTTACCCCTCCAGTACAGTCATACTTTTCGTCGAGGTCGGTTTTGCCATCTTCGAGTGCTGCCAATAGCGAGAAGAGCTTAAATGTAGAACCCGGCTCGGAGGCTTCGCCAATGGCGTAATTATATTTTTCTTCGTATACGCCGGTCTTGTTTTTCCCGAGATTTGCAATAGCCTTCACCCGGCCGGTTTTAACTTCCATCAATACGGCACACCCGTGGTCGGCATCATTTGCGATAAGCTGTTTCATTAACGCCTCTTCGGCAACATCCTGCAGATGAATGTCAATTGTGCTGATGATATCATTGCCACTTCGCGGATCGATTTCATTTTCATTATTCAGAGGCCTCCAGTTGCCATTAGCGATGCGCTGCATCAACCTTTTCCCGCTTTGTCCTTCAAGTTCTGTACTGAATGCTCCCTCGAGGCCAAGGTCGTTTTTCTTTCCTTCTTTATCCCATCCTATAGTTCTGAACGCAAGGTGGTTGTAAGGTTGAATGCGGCGATCAATCGCATGTGCGATTAAGCCGCCTTTGTTTTTCCCATTTCTGAAAATCGGAAAGGTTTTCAGCACTTTAAGCTGATCATAATTCACATTCCGTTTAAGTAACAGGTAACGGTTTTTCTCAGACCTCGCCTTAGAAATCAACAGTTTGTACTCCCGTTTTGAGCGGTCGCCAAAATAAGTAGCAAGTTTATATGAAAGCGAATCAATTCCGGCAGCAAATATTTCATCGGTAATGTATGGAGAGGCAACATCCATGCGAACTTCGAAAATGGGCACTGAAGTGGACAGAAATTCGCCATTGGCATCGTAAATATTTCCACGGTTTGCTTCAATATTGAAATACCTCATTGTAAGCTTTTCAGCTTTTGCTTTCCATTTGTCGCCTTCGGCAATCTGAATGTACAGGATACGGCCGATGATGGTAAGGGCAAGCAGGAACATCCCCACGTAGATGAGGTAAACACGCCACAAAATATCTTTCCTGTTGTCCATCGGCTTTGTTCGGTTTCCTGGTTATTACTCTCCTGTATCAATAAGCACCTTACGAGGCGGGATTGTTGATTCT
>JAKLFM010000132.1 GCA_022711175.1 Bacteroidota bacterium
GTCAAGGTGTAAGTTATTGGTCCAGATTTAAGACTATCTTGTCTACCAGCAGCCAAAATATTTTGTTGAGTAGCAGAAGTTTTCGTGGTCATGAGAACTGTTCGGGTGTAGTGCAAAAATTGTGACGAGCTTATTACCCCAACCGTCCGTGTTAGCACAAGTAGTGTGTCCTGAGTTGTTGCAGGGTACGAGGAGTTTAAAAGTTCTTTGAAGCAACAACGTAACTGTAGGCATGATGATAGTCAAGGTATTTTGGCATTATCAATGGGAAACGAGCCAGTCTCATATAAAACTGATCAACTGGAGGTCTCACAGAACAAAGAGGGGTCAAAGGGCTTTGAAATTGGTCTATCGGTCAAGATGTTCAGGCAGATTGACCAAACCGCCTTGTGGTGCTCACTTTTCAAGAGTAGGGTACTTTTAGCATCAAGGTTAATGACTGAAAGTCCGGAAAAAGTCTGGACAAATTCAGTACTGGTGTGGATAGAGGAGCTGAATGAAAATGAACCGTTATTGAAGTGTCGTAAATAACTATCAAGGTATCCAAATCGAGCGGTTTACGGCTGCGAGAGAGCAAGGTGCAAGATGTAACCTGATTAGTGCTTGCATGGTATCCGGCATTAAGACGGCAGGAACTCTATCCGGGCATGTTTACGGAACAGGAGAACCTGAAGGGAAGTGTAAAGGAAAAAGGATGAAAACCCGAAGGGCAAGTCCGAAATACCGATATTCCTTTCAGGGGCGGATGAAGCCGTAGTAGTGATGATAGCCTTGGAAACGGGGCAGGAGCGAAGGGCTTCACATGAAGAAGTTTCTATTGTATTACAACTTAATGAAAATTGAGGATGATTTTTAATGAGAAACAAAAGACAGTGCCCATCGAGAGAGGGGAAGTCTGGAAAGCTTTCAAAGAAGTGAGAGCAAAAGGGGAAAGTCCCGGTGTCGATGGAATAACCATTGTAACCGTTGCGAGCAATCCTAGAAAATACCTTTACCCGGTATGGAACAGGCTTGCAAGCGGTAGCTATTACCCCCAGGCAATACGACAAGCAGAAATCCCAAAAGCGGATGGAAGCAAGAGACTTTTGGGTATCCCGACAGTCACAGACAGGGTGGCTCAAACGGTCATAAAGTGGAAGCTTGAGAAGTATACCATTAAGCATTTTAGTGCAAATTCATTTGGTTACATCGAAGGAAAAAGCCAACATGATGCTATAGAACAGTGCAGAATTAACTGTCTTAAGCACAGGTGGGTGATAGACTTAGATATCAAAGGCTTCTTTGACAACATTGACCATGAGCTTTTAATGAAAGGAGTTAAGTGGCTCACGAAGGAGAAATATATCCTCATGTACGTGGAACGCTGGCTCAAAGCACCGGTTCTGTTACTGAACAAGACACTCAAAGAGAGTGATGGAATAGGCACACCGCAAGGTGGAGTGATCAGCCCATTACTGGCGAACATTTTCCTGCATTTTGCTTTTGACATGTGGTTCAGTAAAAACTATCCTGAAGGCAAATTTGAGAGGTACGCAGATGATATCATTGTACACTGCGACACTTTCACTGAAGCCCAAGAAAGACTTAATGCGATCGAACAGAGACTGAATGAGTGTAAACTTGAACTCAATCGAAGTAAGACGAAAATAGTCCATTGCCAGAATAGTCATAAGCGACAATCTCCGAGCCAAGACGTGAAAAGATCCTTTGATTTTCTGGGTTATACATTCAAACCCAGATATGTCATGTTTAAAGGAAAAATACGAGTTGGTTTTACTCCTGCTATGAGTCGAAAGAGTCAGAAGCGAATAAACGAATTGTGTTTTAAGCTTAAGATACAACGAATGTCTCATTTTAACATTCATCAGATTGCTGGTTTGCTAAGATCGAAGACTATTGGTTGGATCAACTACTATGGCAAATTCAGGAAATCGGAGATGCGAGGTATGTTTCGTGTGCTCAACTTCCGTCTTGGCCAATGGGTCAGGAACAAATATCGTAGGTTCAGAAAGAAACCATGGTACTGTGCTTACAAATGGCTTGTGGAAGTCTCGAAGGACTTTCCTAGTCTGTTTGTCCATTGGGATCATGGTTTTCTTCCGTAGTGTCTTCTTCATGAAGAGCCGTATGAATCGAGAGGTTCACGTACGGTTCTGGGAGAGGTTTGGGGGTGAAACTCCCCCTTACCTACTCGACCATTATTTTTGAATTGTCAGATTATCAGGATCTTGTCTGCAGTCCCAAATCATTATGATCCTTACTGTTTCTTGAGTTAATTGATAAAAAATTGCATAATCTCCCTCGACTAAAGCTCTAATATTTTCAATATCAGATTGAATTCCTAATAGAGGGTGTCTGCTAAGTAGTCTTATAGCTTAACGTAGATTTAAATTAAGCTTTCTACTATATGTTTTTGAACCGTTGCGGATATAGAAAAATTCCAGGATATTTGAAAGGTCAATCTTTGCTTGAGACGACCATTCTATTTTTCGTTTAACCATTTATCGATTTCTGCTTCAACTTGGTCATTAGATATGGTTTCTCCTCTTAAAAATTGGTCCTGTCCTTTTTTAATCCGTTCTCTTTGTTCAGGAGAAGTTCTATAAATGAGCTTTTCTGACTTAGTATCAATAATGGTATTTACAGCAGCAAGGAATGCTTTGTCGTTAATCGCCGCTATCTTATGTATCAGGATATCTTTAAGTTCAATAGTTTTCATGATGCATAAATTTTATACAAAGATACTAAGTACATGACAAAAATCTACAACATTGGTTAAATTTATCTATATCGTTGGTAAAAAGCAAGTTTGCGACATAAGTAAGTCCATATTTAAACA
>JAKLFM010000133.1 GCA_022711175.1 Bacteroidota bacterium
TTGTTGAAACACTGAAACAATACGATTTTCCGGGAAATGTTCGTGAATTGCGCAATATGGTTGAAAGAGCGATGATCTTCTGCAACACCCAGACGCTTAGCCCGATCGACTTTCAGCTCAGCGGTAAAAAAAGTGGAAAAGTCACTACCGGCGTTGTGCTCAACCTGGAAGAACAGGAACAAAACCTGATATTACAGGCATTGAATGAATGTGGTTATAACCAGATGCTGGCCGCAAAATTACTCGGCATTTCGCGCGACTCCCTGATCAGAAGAATGCGCAAATACAATATCCGGATTATGAAAGAGTCGGATTGATAATATTAACACACAACTGCTTCTGATACCAATCAGTTTTATAATTAAAAGTTCGCACAAGAAACCGCACAGCTGTGCGGTTTCTTGTGCGTTTTCAGGTACAGGAAATATGATTTTTCAATATTCTAAAAATATATCCTTACACTAACCTGGATAATAACCATTTTATTACACTGTTATTCAATCTTATATACAATTATCATTTTTTAACCATTACACTATTGAAATAAATACGCTATTGCGGAACAGCGATTGACTAGGGGTGTGCGCGCCGGATACAGATGCCGGATAAAAACAGCACACCATGAAGAAAATATTTACACTGATCGTAAGCCTGTTGCTGATAGTCAGCCAGATTTTTCCGCAGGAATGGAGGTCTCTCACTATTGAGCCTTCCCGGTCCCCCATGATTGCTTTGGAAAATACTGCCTTTGGAACCACGCTCATTACTATAAATGTCGAAGGATTTGAATCTTTGTCGGTTAATACCCCGGCAGGGAAACAAGAAAAGCTGAGGTTGGCTGACGGAGTGAATGAAACTGAAACCGGCAATCCTGATATGCAACACCTGGCTGTCAGCTTGCAGATTCCTGATCGCGGAAAGCCCGAAATCACCATACTATCCGCTGATTATACCGAATTTCACAACATCAGCATCGCCCCTTCCAAAGGTGATCCCGGGTGCGCTGATTCGCCTGCCGGGTCAAACTTTTCCTATAATGAAGCTGTTTATAATCAGGATATGTTCTTCCCTGAGGAACTTGCAAAAGCCGGGCAGCCTTTTATCTGGTGCGATGTCCGTGGAATGGCATTACAAATCTACCCTTTCAGTTACAATGCTTTTACCGGCACACTCAGGGTTTATCACCATCTGATCATTGAAGTCAGCACACTTGAACTGGCAGGCGAAAATGAACTAAGCCGGTATAGTGCATCTTATGGTAAGCTCAGCAGTATTCAGTCGGCTGCAGCCGGACATTTCGAAAACTACATTTCCAACAATCGCTATATCCCGGTTGAAGAGCCAGGTAATATGCTGATTTTATGCCCTGCACAGTACCTGGAGCAGATTCGCCCGTTTGCTGAATGGAAAACACAGACCGGGATTCCCTGCGAAGTTATTGATGTTGCCACCCTTGGGAATAATGAAGCCATCAGGCAATTTGTATCCGAATATTACTATGCCAATGGATTAACCTATCTGCTGCTTGCCGGTGATGCCGCCCAAATTCCAGCGCTGCAGGCAGAAACAGGAATCAGCGACAATATGTATGGTTACATTGCAGGTAACGATCATTACCCTGAAGTTGTTGTCGGAAGGTTCCCGGCTGAAACGGCTGAGCAGTTAGTAACGATGGTTCAACGCAGCATCGCCTATGAAAAATACGGAAATGGCGAGGCCTCCTACGCCAATTTTGCAGGAATTGCCAGTGAACTTGGACCTGGTGATGACGGAGAAAAGGATTTTGAGCACCTGCGTAACATCAGCAATCTGTTGCTGGAAGACACATACAGCAATATTACCGAGTTGTACGATGGCAGCCAGAACGGATCAGATGCCCAGGGAAACCCAACACAGGCCAACGTAGCACTGGCAATAAACCAGGGCCAGGGAGTCCTCATGTACATCGGACATGGTTCGGTTAATTCATGGTCGACCAGTGGCTTCTCATCTGAGAATGTAAATAACCTTGAAAATACAACAGCTCATCCCTTTATTTGGGCAGCAGGCTGCAATAGCGGCGAATTCACCTCAACCACCTGCCTGGCCGAAACATGGCTCAGGGCAACAAGCAACGGACAGCCTGCCGGCGCTGTTGCCGCAATGATGTCAACCTGCAGGCAGAGTTGGTATCCCCCGATGGAAGCACAGGACGAAATGGCCCTGATACTGGCTGGCCGTAAATCATCGGTCACCACCCGCACTTTTGGCGGTATTTCGATGAGTGCCTGTATGAAAATGAATGATAAATACGGACCTGGAGGTTATCGGGTAACCGATACCTGGAATATATTTGGTGATCCTTCGGTGGTGGTTCGCACCACTTCGCCGCGGGAGATTTTAGCACATCATGCACCGGCTACCGGTAGTGATGCGCGGGAATTTGTGGTTAAATTGCCTGTATCCGATGCCCTGGCCTGCATCACGCAGAATGGAAAACTGCTTGGTGCAGCCAGGGTTCAGGATGGCGTAGCTCATATTGAGCTACCAGGTGCAGGGTTTGAGGACTCAATTACACTCACGGTAACAGCCTTCAATTACAGGCCTTACATTGCTGAAATTGAAGTTACCGACAAACCTGCGATAGCAATTGAACCACTCCCCGGAAACAACAACCGTAAGGTGTCGGTTTACACTTCACTGCAGTGGCTCACAAGCGGCGGAACTGATCCTGCATTCTACGAAGTATTTATTGCTG
>JAKLFM010000134.1 GCA_022711175.1 Bacteroidota bacterium
CCATCAGCTACGCAAAATAAAGAACTGAAATAAGACCAGGACCTGGCAGGTTTTCATATCCTGCCAGGTTTTATTATTAACTATACCGAAGGTGAATAGCCAATATCTAGCCCTGCTTAAAAAGCTGCTTCCCGGACTGCTGCCGATCATCATTTTCATCCTTGCTGACGAAATATGGGGCACAAAGGTTGGACTTGCAGTGGCCATTGCATCAGGAGTTATTGAACTCGTTTTTACCTATTACAGGGAAAAACGGTTTGACAAATTCATCCTTTTTGATACAGCTTTGCTGGTTGTGATGGGTGGCATCTCACTGTTACTCGACAACGACATTTTCTTCAAACTCAAACCGGCATTCATTAACCTGATTTTCTGCATCGTATTAGGTCTTTCAGCATTTTCAGGAAAAAACCTGATGCTTCTTTATTCGCAACGTTATTTTAAAGATATAACCTTCGGCCCTGAACAGCAGCAGGCTATGCAGAAAATGGTCAAACTGATGTTCTGGTTCATGAGCGCCTATACATTGCTGGTATTATACTCAGCAATTTATATGAGTAAAGAAGCCTGGGCGTTTATCAGCGGCGGACTTTTTTATATTCTTTTCGGGGTGATGATAGTTTGGCAGTTTATTGTTAACCGTTTAAAAAGCAAGAAATTATCAGCCGAAGAGTGGCTGCCTTTGGTTGATGAAGAAGGAACGATCATTGGCAAAGCACCCAGGTCAGCGGTACATAAAGGACCCGGAAAACTGCATCCCGTCGTCCATCTTCATGTAATTAATCATAAAGGCGAAATTTTACTTCAGAAAAGAGCTTCGAACAAACTTGTACAGCCCGGTAAATGGGACACTGCGGTGGGTGGCCATATTTCGTTCGGTGAAACCATTGAGCAGTCGATGCAGCGTGAAGCTTTTGAGGAAATCGGACTTAAAGATTTCGAAGTGCAGCCGGTAGCCCGTTACCGCTGGGACACTGAAATAGAATCGGAGCTTTCGTTCTCATTTTTCACAGTCAACGAAGGGCCGTTTAACTTTGATCCCGGCGAAGTTGAGGATGGCCGTTTCTGGACACTCCGGGAAATTGAATCTTCGCTGGGCAAGAATATTTTCACTCAAAACTTCGAAAAAGAATTCGGTATCCTCAAATCAACAATATTCCAGCCAAAAAAAAAGATTGATACTATATGAAAAACATCAGGGAGCAGCTTCACAAAATCCAGAAACATGGAAATCCCCAATTCTCAAACATCAAGCTTCTGTCTGTCCAACTTCTTTCATCCAACTTCTAGCGCCCAACCTCTAACATCAGGCTCCTAATTCCTATTAACCATTAACCATTAACCTCTTCTGCATCAAAGCATTATCACTCCTTCGATATCAAGCGCTTTCCTGTACCTTCCAATTACTTCATCGGCGCTAAGCATCAACTCTTCAACAGTAATGATGATATATTTCCCTGACTCTGAATTGCGCAGGAATATCCTCGCCTCATCGGGGAAAAGCCCGCGAACAAGTGCAAAAATCCTGTGGTCAGAAGGTATTATCAGTTTAAACAGATATACCGATGGCCAGGAAGTTCCGCTCTCAAGGATAGCTTTCAGCCGTTCCAATTCATTTTCTCTATCAGATTTTCCCATCTTAACACCCTGTTATCAAGCAATTTAACTTATTTATCTATCTGCCAGTCTCTAACTTTTCAATGTTTAAAATTAATTCTTCACCTTTTCCTTATGCATGGACACAAACTTTCAAACCATCTAACTTTCAATCCCGATAGCTATCGGGACTCAAACTTTCAAACTTTCAAACTTTCAATACCGATAGCTATCGGGACTCAAACTCCCCACCAAATTCCCTACTTTCGCTTTTCTAAATTACAATAATATGAATCAGATAACCCAGATTCTTGAAACGGCCTCCTTCCTTCAGGCAAAAGGCATAACCGCACCATCGACGGGCATTGTGCTTGGAACGGGGTTAGGCAATCTCGCCAAACTTATTGATAAAGAGGTGATTATCGACTATGCCGAAATCCCGCATTTCCCACTTTCAACGGTTGAATCGCATCAAGGAAAACTCATCTACGGTACACTGGCCGGTGAAAAAGTGCTGGCCATGCAGGGCAGGTTCCATTATTATGAAGGCTACACCATGCAGCAGATCGTGTTTCCTGTAAGGGTGATGAATACACTGGGAATTAAAAGGTTGCTACTGTCAAATGCTGCCGGTGCTCTGAATCCTCAATTCCGCAAAGGAGAGCTGATGCTGATTGATGATCACATAAACCTGCTGCCGGCAAACCCGCTTACCGGCAAAAACCATGAACAGTTGGGCCCGCGTTTCCCCGACATGAGTTGTCCCTACTCTCCTGCTCTAAATAATCTTATATCAAAGCAGGCTCATGCCAATAACATATTGATTCACAAGGGAGTATATGCAGCAGTTCCCGGGCCTAATCTCGAAACCAGGGCTGAATACCGTTACCTGAGGCTCATTGGTGCTGATGTTGTTGGTATGTCAACAGTTCCTGAAGTGATCGCGTGCAATCACATGGGATTGCCCTGTGCCGCCATCTCGGTACTTACCGATGAATGCGACCCTGATAACCTGGTACCGGCTGATA
>JAKLFM010000135.1 GCA_022711175.1 Bacteroidota bacterium
TTGTTCTGATGCAAACGAGAGTTTTCCCTGCCTGAGCCTTTTTTCAAGGTCGTGGATGCCTAATGGGTGCCTGTGATCAAGCACTACGAGGTAATGCCTGTTTCCCTTATGATTACGGAAAAAGATATTCTTACAATGGGTGGCTTCAATATCCTTCCAGTATTTCATGGCTTCCTCGATGGTCGGAGCAGGTGGGTGCTCATGATAGTCGAATGGAATTCCCAGGTTATGTAGAATATCGTAAAGCTTAGGATCTCCGTTCATAATACAGGTATTCGTGACTTGAAGCAACTAAACACAAAGTGCTCTCAGACTGGCATCAGAGCGGTTTGATCATAATGTTCCTGAACCAGATAGGACTTCCGTGGTTTTGTAACCCGATAGCGCCTTCTTTTGCTTGCCCGTAGGCAGGATAATCTTTCCACTTGCCTTCGGTGCGAAGTTTAGTCCAGGTTTCGTCCCAGGCGGTAAATTCGAGGAGCTTTTTACCATTCAGCCAATGTTCGACATGGCCCTTGCTGAAAATGATTTTTGAAGTATTCCATTCGCCTACCGGGTTCAGTTTCTTCACATTTGTGTCGGCGGTGTGCATGGCATAATCGGCACCGGTTTTTTGCCATTCTTCAAGTTTTTTGGGCCAGCCAAGATCGTCAATTAATTGATACTCAGGACTTGTCTCATATGGATTATCAAAGGCTGTATCTTCAACAACATGGTAAAAGATTCCACTGTTTCCCTGTGGCGATATTTTCCAATCTAGACAAAGTTCGAAGTCGGCAAATTTCTTCGTTGTGATTATGTCGTAACCCATTCCGCCGCCTTCACCCTGGCAAAACAGTTCGCCGTCCTTAACAATCCAACGTTCGCCGCAGCTATCGTGATTGTATCCTTTCCAGCCATCGAGGGTTTTTCCGTCGAAAAGTAATTGCCATCCCTGGCTAATTTCTTCACTGGTCAAGGTATTGTTCTGTTTTGCATCCTGCTTTTTACCATTACAGGCTGAAATTGCAAGCATTATTATTGCAATTACTGCTAAATAGGTTATTTGTTTCATTTTGAGTTATTTATGAGTTTAACGAATGTGGGTTAACCGATTTTGATGCCAATTCCTAAAACAACTAGATAGGTGATAATCACACATATTGCAATAATTACGAGCTTCCAATGAATATCAATGGTTTTAGGATGGTCTTCGAAAAAGTAAGGTGGGAATTTGCCGATTCCCCAAAAGAGCGGAAGAATCATTAATCCCGGTGTGATTATCAGCAGGAGTTCATAGAGTGAAACAGGAAACCGCATCAGAAAAATAATTGCTGTCCCGAAAATATACGGGAATAGAAACTGGTACTTGCGGAACCCTGGCCGCATTTCGGCTGACAACATGTTGTAATATGTGTTCGCCGAATAAAGAAACGGCCTTGTCATGAGCGAACCGGCTGCAAGGATGAGGAACAGGCTGATAAAGAAAAGAATCATCTTAGCCGTATCCTGCAGGTACATCCACGAAAGCACATAACCAAAACCTTCAAATACAAACGAACCCAGCATTACTGAACCCAGTAATAGATTCATGCTATGAACAAAGCCCCATAAAAAGAACAAACGTAGCAGGCCATCAAGTTGCAAGGCTTTCAGATAAATGATCAGGCACACGATACCCATAACAAAGGCGAGCACAATACCGGAACTGAAAATCACTTTCACAGAATCGAAACTCCATGACTCAGGTTTGGTAAGATACTGGGCGGTGTGCCGGTCGAATGTCGAAGGTATTTCGAAAAGATAAAGACTTACCAACGATTGGGCAAGTTGAAACAGGAACGCAAAAATGATGTACGAAAGCACATAATAAGCAGTGGAATTGACTGTAATCCGGGCCTGTTCGCTTATCTTTATATTCATTTGGCATTGCTTGTTGCAAAGCTATTAAAAGCATTAAAACATCGACACTTTGGCAAAAATATACCCGGACAGGCCGGGTATATTGTTTGAAAAGACAATGTTTTAAACTTTTGAAAAGTCAGGAATTGCATCATTGGAATATTTGCCCGACTCGAGGTTTTTCCTTATTTCGCGGAAGGCATCGATGGTGTAATCAACATCAGCGATGGTATGCACGGCAGTGGGAATGAGGCGGATAAGGATGACACCTTTCGGAACAACAGGGTAGGTGACTATTGAGCAGAAGATATTATACCTTTCGCGCAGATCGAATATGATCTGTGAAGCCTCTTCAGCGCCGCCATTTAGAAAAACGGGTGTAACCGGCGATTCAGTATTGCCGATGTTGAAACCTTCCTTTTTAAGACCGGTTTGCATGGCATTCACTATCTTCCAAAGATTTTCTCTCAGATGAGGTTGTGTGCGTACTAATTCAAGACGTTTTAAGGCACCAATTACCATCGGCATTGGAAGCGACTTGGCGAAAATCTGCGAACGCATATTGTGCTTAAGAAAATCAATGATGGGAGCATTTGAAGCAATGAAGCCTCCAATTCCGGCCATGGCTTTTGCAAAAGTTCCAAAATACATATCAACACCTTCCTGAACCCCAAAGTGGGCATCAGTACCATGTCCGCCTGGTCCCATGGTGCCAAAGCCATGCGCGTCGTCAATCAGCAA
>JAKLFM010000136.1 GCA_022711175.1 Bacteroidota bacterium
TACCCTCGCATACATTGCGTCCCGCATTTTCCAATGCCTTTTGATCATAGAGAACAGCGAACACCCTCTCAGATATTATCAAAACAGCATGTGGAAGAAGGTGCAGGGCAATTTGAAACTTAAGTTCGAACTTTTAACAGCCGACGCCTATTTATTGATAACTAATAATTTATTAGAGTTCTACAGTTCAAGATCCGGGAAAAAAACCAACCTGCTTCTTGTACCATCAACTGTCGATCCCCAGAGGTTTGTCAGTACCGACATTCCTTTGACCTCTTTTGAGTACATAGGCTATTTCGGTTCCATAAATTTCGACAGGGACAATGTTGACCTGCTTATACGGGCATACTCAAAAATTACTGAAAAACACAGTAATACTCATCTTCTATTGGGTGGAATTACGCTTGACGAAGACAGGCAGAAAGTTCTGAAACTGGCAGAAGAATTGGGTATTGAAAACAAATTTCATCTGTTAGGCTACCTTTCCCGTGACGAAATTATTCCATTTTTCATGAATGCCAAGTTACTGGTTTTAGTCAGAACCAATGAACCTTTCACTGAAGCCTCTTACCCGTCTAAAATCACTGAATACCTGGCAACCGGCAATCCCGTGATCTCAGTAAGAGTGAGTGAAATACCCGACTATCTCACCGATCGTCAAAATGCATACCTTGTTAATCCCGGTGACGTTCATAGCCTGGCCGAAGTAATTGATGAAGTGCTTGCCAATTACAGCGAAGCGAGGAAGGTTGGTCAAAGAGGCAAAGAACTCACAGAAACCGTTTTTAATTATAAGTTTCAGGCAAAACGAATATTATCATTTCTCGATAATCTGAATTGATGCTGAATATTAGCATAAACTCATGAGCAAAACCAAATGCAGTCATATTTCAAGTACAGTCTTACTGATTCAGAGCAAGCAGCAATAACTGAATTCTGCAATAGTTCAGATTACTGTGCTATTGAGCAGTATCCGGGCTGGTTCCCACTGTTTTTCGATGCAAGGCTTTGTTGCTACTATTTGCAAGAGGATCAAGATCTTATGGCCTTTTGCCAGATTATTGAAAGTCATGGGTTTGCCACCATTGAATTTGGCCCCGTGAGCAGGAACGCCAATACGACCATATCAGCTATCCGAGATATTGTTAGATACTATAAGTCAAAGCGCTACCTGCACCTTGGTATTCAACTGTCTCAGAAAGCCGGGTATGATACCGATTACATTGAATACCAGTTAAATAAATCATTTAAAATACAATACCGCTTCGATAACCAGAGCACCAAATCATCTCTTGAGATAGACCTTGGTCAGAGTATGGAAGAAATTCTCAGGGATTTTCGCAAGGGGCATAAAAGTGATATTAAAAAGGCACAACGGCTTGGCATGATAGTGGAAAAAGCTGTGAGTCACGATGATCTTAAAATATTTGCCGGCATTTACCAAAAAATGTGTGCTGCCCGTAAGATTCAGGAGGATGAAATCAATGGCAGAAATATTTTCAAAATATCTGATTTTTTATCATCACAGGGTAAGGGTTATATACTACTAGTTAAAAATGCTGAACAGCATATTTTAGGAGGCATAATTCTGGTAAATCAGGGAAATACGCTACGATATTTCAAAGGTGCATCGGATCCCGGCTACAGGGATTTGCCCGTGTTGCATCTTGCTCTCTATGAAGCAATCATAAAAGCAAAGCTCGATGGATTTCGATATTTCGATTTCTGGGGTATTAACCATTTTGCCGGTGAAAAGGATCAGTCAGCAGCCATTAATCATTTTAAAAAAGGTTTTGGCGGGTATTTCACCTTCTTTGCCAAAAGAATGCACATAGCATTGGTGCCTTTTGGGTTTGAATTATTTCGGATGTCAATAAGAGCAAGGAATCTGTTAAACAGGTAAATACTAACGGGTACTTAAACATTGTGAAATTTATTCTTTCCATCGATACCGAAGCGGATAACCAGTGGGATCACGGTCGCGAGCTTAGCGTGGAGAATCTTAAACACATCCCCAGGTTACAAGCACTTTGCAATAGATTTGGGATCAAACCAACCTATCTGGTTACATCGGAAGTATGTTATGATGATTACGCGAGAAACTTATTTTCGGATTTAATCAGGCATGATACTGCAGAGATTGGAGCACATCTTCATTGCTGGACAACCCCTCCGTTCCATGACCAGAATGGATTCAGAAAAAATGATCCTAACCATGCATTTGCATCGGAATTACCGATAGAATTGGTCGAAGCAAAAATCTCCGGTCTAACTCAGGAGATTACCAAGGCTTTCGGAAAAAAGCCGACTTCATTTCGTTCGGGAAGATATGGTTTTAATGATACAATTGCCAGAATCCTTATCCACAATGGTTATATTGTTGATTCATCAGTAACTCCTTTCATTTCATGGGCTGAACATACTGGTTTACCCGGAGGGAAAGGGGGGCCTGACTTTATAAAAAAAACTCCTTTTCCTGAAAAAATAGAGTCAGATGAAGGTGGACTGGTTGAAATTCCCGTTACAATTCTGCCGACTTTACCTCCTCTCAACCTGAGTAATGCTATTGCCGGATACTATTTTTCACATGTGGACAATTCT
>JAKLFM010000137.1 GCA_022711175.1 Bacteroidota bacterium
TGCTTGACGAAATACTGCCGTTAAAATTGAAACTCTTGCTGATGTTGCTGCTGAATCCGCCGTAAACCCTGAATTTCTCATACACATACTGGTAATAGCTGCCATCTTCAACGAATGGATTTTCGGAGATAATATCCTTCAGCGAATTCCGCTTCATCGAACCATCTAGTCCGGCATATATCTGCAGTGCATTGGGAATTGCTTCGAGCCGCGCTTCAAGGAATGGATAAAAGTGCCCTTTGGTAACAGTATCGCCCTGGACATATACATTGAAACCTGCTTTAAAACTGTATTCATTGTATTTCATCGCAATGAATGGTTTGAGCAACACGACCACGCTGTTTTGCTTGTCCGAAACCCCGCTCACCTGGTTGTAAAACTGCAGGTCGGTGATAATTCCGAGGGTCTGCTTTTCCTTGAGGTTGAAAAGGTCGTAAGCCTTGTCAATAGCTCCGTTGAAATGAAAGTTGTGTTCAGTACTCTGATAAAGATCATCCATGTAATAATAGCCCGCCGAAACAGCATGGTTCAGCTTCGTGTTAGCCTGGTAGGCACTTGACAGTGAAATGTCAGTACCTGCAAGTGCGTAACGTTGTTTCAGGTCATCCTTTTTAATGTTCAGCCGCTCAAGGGTTGTATCGGCAACTCCGTAGAAATGCACAACATCCCTGTTGAAATATGCTTTTGCGCTAAGCACGTGGTTCTTCAGGTATCGTTCGCCATTAATTTCAGCCAGTTGATGAGCATTGGCCGGAGGCCCAAAATCCTTTATCAGGCCGGAAGAGGAAAGATGTTTAGCCCTGACGCCGAACATGCCTTTTTTTGATCGCAGCGAAGCAGCATACAATTCGCCGTAAAATGTCGAATAGTTACCAAAACCACCTTTTAAATAATTGCGATATAGTTTACTGATGGGTTCTGCAACCAGTTTAGTCGAGGGAAGCGGTTCAATCTGCAATTGGATGGTTGCCGGTTTGGGCCTGATGTTGTAGCTCATTACCGGAACAGTGGTGCTTGTGTCGGTGTTAACGGGGTTCTGGTTGATCTTGAAAGCATCAGGGATTTCGGGTTTGTATGTGGCAATCACCGTTATCTCCTCTGTGTATTTTGGCTGTTGAGCCATTCCAATCACCGGAAGTGCCGTCATGACAATGATTGTGAACCATGTGAGCACGCGGTGGCGGTAAATCTGACAGTTGGGTTTATTGTCGGGATGGATATACATGGCAGGTGAATTCTGAAATATTACTGGTTAACAGGCGTGTTCTTTTCTGATTCAATGATAGTATTGAGCTTTTCGCGGGCAATAATTACAAGGTCCTGGCCTTCATAATTATCAATGATGCTCTGCAATGTCTGCTTTGCCTGGAAGTTGTTGTTCTTTTTAACGTAAACATCCGAAAGCAGTATAAAACCTTTGGCGACCCAATAATCATAGGAAGAGTAATCTTCGGCCAACGCGAAAAGATTTTTTTCGGCCTGGTCGTAAAGGGTGGCATCATACTGCAACTGGGCGAGCATGAATTTTGCTTCAGCACCCATTTCGTTTTGTGACAGTTTCACTGTTTCTTCAAATTCCTTCCGGGCAAGATCGGTATTGCTGAGAGCGTAGGCCGACCTTGCAATATTCAGGTGTGCTTCGGTGGCCAGGTTTTGCGGCAGGTTCTCCCGTTGCAGCAGTTTTTGTGCCGATTGTATAGCCAGACCGTATTTGCCGAGAAGGTAATTGCATTGCATCTGTCCGGTAACGGCATCAGTCACCTGAACAGGCTGCTCCGAAATTTCTTCGAGGCGAATATAATTATCGAGCGCGCCGGCGTAATCTTTTTGTGAATATTGTATCCGGGCTGCCTTAAGCGCTGCGGTGGTTGAATATGCAGTTCGCTGGTTGTTAAGCACAAACAGATAGCCTTGCAGCGCCTGGTCGTATTTTTCCGAACGGTAATCGCACTCGGCCTTGTAGAAGTTGGCCTTAATGGTGAATGATCCTTCAGGGAAACGGGCGAGGTATTTATCAAGGCTTTCTTTGGCTTTGGCACAGTCGCCGTTCATGTACTGGTTTTCAGCAGCAATGAAAGTGAGTGAATCCTGTTCGGTGCGCGAAACATCAGCCTGCGGCACAGTTTTGGTGAAATCCACATATTCGTCCACCTTATTCTGATCAACATAAATGCTCCTGATGCTGGCCAATGCTTCTTTGGATTCCGGGGTGCCGGGATATTCCTTCACCACGCGCTTTAATACAGTGAGCGCTTCGCTGTCGCGGTTCTGGTTGAAGTAAATGAGGCCGGTCTTGAGCAACGATTTTTTTACATAAGTGCTTTTCGGGTAATCATTTACAACCTTTTCGAAATATGATAATGCCTCGCTGTTCTGGTTAATAATCGTATAGGTATTACCGATTTCGTAATAGGAATCATCGAAATATGTCGAACGCGGATAGTCTTTTAACAAC
>JAKLFM010000138.1 GCA_022711175.1 Bacteroidota bacterium
CAGGGCATTTAGAAAGAGTATAATTAGCGGGTTGGCGACTCCTTTTTTTCTAACAGAAAATCCGGTTTTTAGACCGGATTTTCAGATTACCAGAGTTTGCATTCTCATTTGAATTCTATCACAAGATTATACTGGACAGCAACCGGCTGAGCTCTTTGCATTCCCGGCAGCCAGCGGGGCATCTTTTGTACAACCTTCACCGCTTCTTCGTCACAGCCTCCACCAATTCCACGAAGCACTTTAATATCAGCAATGGTGCCATCAGTTTTCACAGTAAAAGCCAGATACACTTTCCCTTTTATTCCTCTTTCTTTAACAAGTGGGGGATATACAAGATTCTCAGCGATGAACTTTTTCATCGCTTTATCTCCTCCCGGAAACTCGGGCATGGTTTCAACACTCAGGAATACAGATTCCTCGTCTGTATCCTTCTCTTCGTCATAAACCACAACTTGTTCACTGGCTTCTCTGGCAACAGAACTTTTACCCAAGGCCGGCGCCGAACAGGTCATCACTCCTCCTACTGCATTATTACTCACTCCCTCGGGCAAGGGCAACGGCTGCTGAATGGTGGCTGAACTGCCGCCGGCATTGCGCACCTGGTTGTCAATGGCTACAAAAGAGGTGTAACGCGTGAGCAGGTTATATTTCAACCCTAGCTGTGTGATAAGTTCCTTCTGCTCATCAGGATTGCCGAAAGCTCCCATGTCGTCGAGGTTACGGATCCGTTCCCTCGCCCACAGGTAGCGTAATGCAAGGTTGGATTCCAAAGGTTTAGCGTCGGCAACATTCAGCCTGCTGCTGAAGTCACCGCTTCCGCTTGTTCCTCTTATCTCAATAATTCCCTGTGGAGTGCCGCGGTATTTCCCGAAAATGATCACCGGGCGTTCGGCAAAAACATCGGGAACAGTCAATGGCTCAACGTCATAAGCATCAAAGCCTTTGAACGATGATTTAATGTGGCTCAACACCGGGTTGCTTACATACTGCCTGAACCGGTCGGCTTCAGCCGCGGCGCCTTCGGGTTTCGTGATCACAAATGGCATTCCTGACCCGGCATGGGCCATCCCTTCGATAAGGTAGCGATTTACTGAAGTGCCGATGCCGAAAGCAAAGAAATTGGCCTTATCGAGGTTTTTCCTTATCAGGTTAAAGGCTTCGCGCTCCACTTCAACATAACCGTCGGTGGCGATCACAAATGAGCGTGCATAGCCTTCGGTACCTTTCAGTTCCAATGCGCGACGGAGAGCCGGCAGCAGTTCGGTTCCACCGCTGCCTTGTTCCTTGTCGATAAACGTAAGGGCGCGGTTCAGGTTTTCGGAATTTGCCGGCACTGATTGTTCGCTGAAAAGGCTGCTGCACCCGGCAAAAAGTACCACGTTGAAGCAATCAGAAGGCCTGAGCTTGCCAATAAGATCGCGCATCAGTTTTTTGGAAATATCGAGAGGGTAGCCGTGCATGGAACCTGAAACGTCAACAATGAAAACATATTCGCGGGGAGGAATAATCTCAGGTTTCACTGCCCTGGGCGGCTGAATCATGGCCAGGAAGAAGTTCTCGTCGGTGCCGGGAAAGAGCAGCAGGCCGGTTTCAATGCCGTTTCCGGCAAGACGGTATTTCAGGATGTAATCACGATTGCCACCCGATCTCTCAGAAGGATCGAGCAGAATTGAGGCCACCGAAGGGCCGTCAAAACTGATACTGGTTTTATGCGACGGGCACAATACTTCGCTGATGGGCATCCCTGCTGAAATGCTACTGCTGATATTGAATCCGTACGATGGCTTCTCTCCTTCATGGGTATATGGGTTTGAAACCCATTTATCGCCGGTCGAAGCCAGCGGTTCAGGTTTATTGGAATAACGCGGCCCGACAACTGTGGGATACACAAATTCGTAAACACCGTCTTCCGGAACGAGCAGTTCGGTGTACTTCATCTCCACTTTAATGCGATCGCCGGGCATAATGTTGGCCACATTCATCTGGAAAACGTTGGGACGCTGCTGCTCGAGGAGCGATGCACTTTTCCCCTGCTGCTTCGCCTCTTCATAATCCTTGCGGGCCTGTTCCTTTTCAGCAATCTTAGCTACGATTGTTCTTTCACCAATGGTCATTTTCATGCTGTAAACGGCTGCCCGTGTTGATGCCGGAAAAATGTAAATGGCTTCGATGGGGCGCTTGCCTTCGTTGGCATATTCCTGGGTAACAGCAACATCGGCTATCACACCGGCAATATTCACCTGTGCTGAAGTAGCTTTCAGCGGAAGCTGATCAAGGGAAGGATCGTCGGATTTCACGAAGAAATAGGGTGACAAGGTTTTATCCGTGTTTTCGTAATCCTGAGCCTGAACCTGCGGTTTCATGGTGGGATAGGTCCGCCCGCTGTTCTGGCTGAAGATCATGGTTGCAGCCGAAAGAAGGAGGATTGGAATGAATCC